>NZ_KQ969283.1:0-310846 GCF_001578675.1 Gordonia sp. QH-12 | reverse complement strand
CCGCGGGCTGGTCCGGCAGCGCACCAATGGCGACGACAGTCGCGACCGAATCAGTGAACGGATCGGTCATCGCTGTCACCTCCCCCGAGTGTTTCAGCTGGTCACACCATATTTTCTTGACCTACCAGAACACTACCAATCGGGTATGACACAACGGATCGATGAATCGAACAGGCAAGCGGATGGTTCGTGCCGGCGGTGTAGATACCGTGTCGGCGGTCGGGATGCCAGTAGGGTCGACCCCATGAGTCGCGAATTCGACGTCGTCGTGTTTGGAGCCACCGGTTTCGTCGGTGAGCTCACCGCCCAGTACCTCGCCGACCATGCACCGGCGAGCACTCGCATCGCTCTCGCCGGGAGGTCGGAGACCAAACTCGCCGCGGTGCGACGACGCCTCGGCGAGCGCGCGCGCGACTGGCCGCTGATCGTGGCCGACTCGGACTCGCCGTCGTCGCTAGATGCGATGTGCGCACGTACGCAGGTGGTCTGCACCACGGTGGGTCCGTACCTGCGCTACGGCGAGAATCTCGTGATCGCTGCTGCGACCGCAGGCACCGACTACGTCGACCTCACCGGCGAGGTCCCGTTCGTCCGGCACTCCATCGACAAGGCCGACGAACTGGCCACCGCGTCCGGCGCGCGGATCGTGCATTCCTGCGGATTCGATTCGGTCCCGTCCGACCTCGGCGCGTATCTGCTGCACCGAACGATCGCCGAAGACGGCGCGGGCGAGATGACCGACACCACCATGGTGGTGACGTCGCTGCGCGGCGGCGTCTCCGGCGGAACGGTCGACTCGGTCCGGGTGATCGCAGAGATGGCGAAAGACGCGGAGACCAGAAGCCTGATCATGAACCCGCAGGCACTCTCCGGCGGGTCGGGTGAGACTCCGCGCGCGGGCCTCAACTCCGAGCCCAGCGATATGACGCCGGTCGACGCGAAGAAGGTCGACCCGAGCCTGCGGGGCACGCTCGCACCGTTCTTCATGTCGTCTTACAACACCCGCGTGGTGCGTCGTTCGAACTACCTTCTCGACGGTGCGTACGGTGACGCGTTCCGCTACCAGGAGACGATGTCGGTCGGCGGCGTGCCCGGCCTGTCGGCCGCACTGGCCGGGATCGTCACCGTCGGAACCGGAGCATTCCTCGGCGCGATGAGCTTCGCGCCCACCCGCAAGGTCCTCGACATGGTGCTCCCCAAGCCCGGCAGCGGCCCCGGAGAGAAGTCCCGCGAGACGGGCAACTTCGTCACCCAGACCTTCACCACCACGACCACCGGACGCCGGTATCGCTCACAGATGCGCGCGCACGGCGACCCCGGATACAAGGCGACCGCCGTGATGCTCGGCGAGGCATCGCTGGCTCTCGCTCTGGATCGTGATCGGCTCCCCGACCGCGCCGGCGTCCTGACCCCCGCGGTGGCGATGGGCGATGTGTTGATCGATCGCTTGCAGGCGGCGGGTTTCGTCGTCGAGGCGCACGAACTGAAGGCGTGAGCCCGACCCGTCGCGGCTACGCCTGACCGGGCCTCAGCTCGATGAAGAGTGCGTCCATCTCCGCGCACAGGCGGTCGCCGTCATGCAGCGTGCCGCGGACGAAGTTCTTGCGACCGTCGTGTTCGTGCACCCAGGTGCGCAGCACGAGGGGCGTCTCCAACGGAGTCAGTGACCGGTAGTTCACCGTCAGATAGGCGGTCCGCGCCGGCCGGCCGGCTCGCAGAGCCGCAGCCATGCCACCGAGGTCGTCGAAGGCGACCGCGACGTGCCCTCCGTGCGCCACACCGTTGCCTCCGAGATGGAACCGCCGGAAGATCACCTCCGCGTCCACCCCCTCCGGCCCACCGTTGCGCACCTCGTACGGCGGCAGGGTGATGTTGCCTCGCGACGGCAGGTCGATCCGGGTCCCCGACGGTGACGTCCACTCGTCGACGAGGGTCGTGTCGAGCTTGGCGTTGAGCTTCTTGAGGTCCTCGATCACCTCGTCGGCCAACTCGGGGGTCGGCGACGCGTACCGCACCTTGTCCATGAACGTGCGGACCTGCTCGACCATCTCGCCGTAGCTCGGTCCCCCGCGTTCGGTCGTGACCTCGAAGTCGGCGCGGAACCCGCCCTGGTGCGGTGACGTCTCCGCCGCCTCTGTGCTCGACTGCTGTTCGGTTGCGCCCGTCATCGTTTCACCGTATCTTCCGCGCGACCGCCTCCTGTGGTCGGCTCAGACTTCTCCCTGCGACAGCAGCCTGTCGATCTTGGTCTCGATACGAGCGAGCCTCTCGTCGTCGGACGACCGCCGGGCGTCGGCGTGGCCGGCGCCGATCAGCAGATCGACGATCTGTCGTCCCACATCTGCCGTGTGCACCGGACGCCCGGCGTATCGCTGGCCGCGCGCGCTGTGCTCCAGCGTCCCGAAGATCATGTCACGCGCCAGCGCCGACGGAAGCGAGGCGTCCACTTCTCCGCACCGCTTCATGTCGTCGATGACCGCGGTGTACAGCCTCGTGTAGCGGCGGTTGGAATCGATGACGACCGACGCCAGCTCCGTGCCGGGAAACGCCTGGGCGGTGTGGATGTACACCTGCACCAGGTCCCACTGCGTCGCCATCACCGCACACCAATCGTGGACCAGGCGGCGCAGCAGTTCCGACGGCGTCGCGCCGTCCTGCGCCAGAACCGCCTCGGCCTGGCCCTGCAGCCCCTCGTAGAACTCCCGGGTGACGGCGGTGAGCAGGCCGAGTTTGCTGGAGTAGTGCAGGAAGACGGTGCCCTCCGACACTCCCGCACGCCGGGCGATCTCGGCGGTGGTAGCCGCCTGAAAACCCGACTCCGCGAAGCACTCCGCGGCGGCCGCACGCACGGCGCTGCGCGTGCGGTCGCTCTTCGATCCGGCCTGCCCCCGCGCCGTCACGACGCCGGTCCCGTCTCGCGCATCAGCGGTGCTTGAATTCCGGTTCCCGCTTCTCCACGAAGGCCGCCATGCCCTCGGTCTGATCGGCGGTGGCGAACAGCGAGTAGAACAGGCTCCGCTCGGCGCGGACGCCTTCGGTGAGGCTCGACTCGAACGCGCGGTTCACCGCTTCCTTGCCGTACGACGCCGCGATGAACGACTTGCTCGCGATGGTCGCCGCGACCTCGCGAGCGGTGCTGACCACCTCGTCGGTCGGAACCACGCGCGACACCAGACCCGCCCGCTCCGCCTCGTCCACCTTCATCTGCCGCCCGGTGAGGACCAGGTCCATCGCCTTGGCCTTGCCGACGGCTCGGGTGAGTCGCTGCGATCCGCCGATCCCGGGGATCACGCCGAGGTTGATCTCGGGCTGACCGAACCTGGCGTTCTCGCCGGCGATGATGATGTCGCAGAGCATGGCCAACTCGCAGCCGCCGCCGAGCGCGTAGCCCGCGACCGCCGCGATGATCGGAGTGCGGGTGCGCGACAGTTCGTCCCACGCGCCGAAGAACTGCTGGCCGACCACCTCGCTGAAGCTCTTCGACTGCATCTCCTTGATGTCGGCGCCTGCGGCGAAGGCCTTCTCCGAGCCGGTGATGACGATGGCGCCGATCTCCGGGTCCGCGTCGAAGCCGCGCACGGCCGCAACCACTTCGCCCATCAGTTCGGTGTTCAGCGCGTTGAGGGCCTTGGGACGGTTCAGGGTGATGACGGCGACGCGGCCGTCGGTCTCGGTGAGGATGGTCTGGTACTCGGTCATCTGCGGTTCTCCAATGGTTGTCGGGTGCGGTCGGGCATGAGTTTCACGGGTTCACGGGTTCACAATGGTGAGTTCGAGCCCCTCGGGCAGCGGCGCGAAGAAGGCGTCCACGTCGGCCTCGGTGACGTCGCCGATCTCCGCGGGACTCCACGACGGATTGCGGTCCTTGTCGATCACCTGCGCCCGGATCCCCTCGGCCATGTCGTGGCTGCGGACGCATCGCACCGACACCCGGTATTCGCGGGCGAGCGCCTCGTCGAGAGTCGGCAGCGGGTTGCGGAGCGCCCGCAGCGTCACCGCGAGGGTCGTCGGGCTCTTGGCCCGGAGCGTCGCGGCCGCCTTCTCCGCCGCTTCGGTGCCGACGGCCTCGCAGCGGCGGACGATCTCGGCGACGCTGTCGGCGGCGAAGGCCTCGTTGATCCAGTCGCGCTGGGCGTACAGATCGGACGCGGGCGGCTTCTGGGCGTAGGTGGCCAGCGCCTCGTCGACGGTGGTCGCGGAGACGGCCTTGACGAAGGCGTCGAGATCTGCGGCGGGGACGTAATGGTCGGCGATGCCGAGGGCGATGGCATCGGCGCCGTTGATCGAGGCCGCCGTGAGGCCCAGGTACACGCCGAGTCGGTCCGGAATCTGCGAGAGAAGGTGCGTGCCTCCGACGTCGGGGACGAAGCCGATCCCGGTCTCCGGCATCGCGAGCCGGGTGCGGTCGGTGACCACGCGGGTGTTGGCGTGTGCGGAGACGCCGACACCGCCGCCCATGACGATCCCGTCCATCAGTGCGACGTACGGCTTGGGGAACTTCGCGATCTCGGAATTGAGCTGGTACTCCTCGCGCCAGAACACCGCCGACGGGCAGGCCGTAGCCTCTGGGTCGCCGGCGCCGGCCTCGACGAGTGCCTTGGCGTCACGGTGAATCGACACGATGTCGCCACCGGCGCACAGTCCGCGCTCGCCGGCACCGGAGAGCACCACCGCCTTCACCGCGTCGTCCTCGCGCCACTTCCGCAGCGCGGCCGACATCAGATCCACCATCTCGTCGTTCAGGGCGTTGATGGCCTTCGGGCGGTTGAGGATCAACCGGCCGACGCCGCCTTCCTGCGACACCACGACGGGCTGGTTCATCGAGCCTCCTGCTTCTTGATCGACACGTCCTCCGCGAGAAATCGGAGTGACACTCAGTTTGGAACCTAGCATCTGAACATCGGTAATAGAAGATGGAGGTCGCACTCCCAACGACGGACTTGAGCGCCACTGCATCGGTGCCGGCAGACGACCCCGTCACCGTCGCCGCCCACGCCGACTCGCGCCGACCGGGCTCCAACTAGGCTCGGAAGACATGACGACCGACTCCAGCCCCTTCGACCCGTCCGCATGGCGCACCGTCCCCGGTTTCGAGGACCTCACCGACATCACCTACCACCGGCACACCGGTGAAGGCCGCGCCAACGGCATCGTCCGCATCGCGTTCGACCGGCCCGAGGTCCGCAACGCCTTCCGACCGCACACGGTCGACGAGCTCTATCGAGCCTTCGACCACGCGCGTCGGACCCCGGACGTGGGCACAGTGCTTCTGACCGGCAACGGCCCGTCGCCCAAGGACGGCGGCTGGGCCTTCTGCAGCGGCGGCGACCAGCGCATCCGCGGCCGCAGCGGTTACCAGTACGCCACCAGCCACGATTCCGATGTCACCGCGGCGACCGTCGACGGAGTGGACGAGGCGCGGGTCAAGGCCGAGGGCGGACGACTGCACATCCTCGAAGTCCAGCGGTTGATCCGCACCATGCCGAAGGTCGTCATCGCGGTCGTCAACGGCTGGGCCGCGGGCGGCGGCCATTCGCTGCACGCGGTCGCCGATCTGACCCTCGCGTCCCGGGAACACGCCCGGTTCAAGCAGACCGACGCCGACGTGGGCAGCTTCGACGCCGGTTACGGCAGCGCCTACCTCGCCAAGCAGGTCGGCCAGAAGTTCGCCCGCGAGATCTTCTTCCTGGGCGAGGCCTACGACGCCGAGACCATGCATCAGATGGGCGCCGTGAACCGCGTCGTCGATCATGCAGAACTCGAGAACACGGCCATCGAATGGGCACGGAAGATCAACTCCAAGTCGCCCACCGCGCAGCGGATGCTGAAGTTCGCGTTCAACCTGACCGACGACGGGCTGATGGGTCAACAGGTCTTCGCCGGCGAGGCCACGCGTCTGGCCTACATGACCGACGAGGCGGTCGAGGGCCGGGACGCCTTCCTGGAGAAGCGTGATCCGAACTGGGACTCGTTCCCGTACTACTACTAGACCCGCCAGTATTGAGACCGCCCCCGCATCCACCTTCTGATTGATCTTGGCCTAACACCAAGACACGGTCCGCGCAGCCGGTCGATCTGGTGAGATCGACGCATGACAGGTGCTCCCCCCGGTTCCACCCTGCCCGCGAACACCTCAGCGCCCACCCGCCGGGACTGGATCGGCCTCGCCGTCCTGTCGGTCGGGCTGGGCCTGATCGTGCTCGACGGAACGATCGTCGGCGTCGCGCTGCCGGCGATCATCAGCGACCTGAGTCTCGACCTCACCGACGCCCAATAGGTCAACAGTCTGTACGCGGTGGTGTTGGCGGCACTGCTGCTCTCGACGGGCCGACTCGCCGACCGCTGGGGCCGCAAACGGATGTTCCTGTTCGGACTCACCGTCTTCGTCGCCGGCAGTCTGCTCGCCGCCGCCTCCGGGTCGGCGGGCACGCTGATTGCGGCCCGTGCGGTCCAGGCGGTCGGCGCGGCGTTCATCATGCCCTCGACCCTCTCCACGGTGAACGCCGTCTTCCGCGGTCGCTACCGGGCCGCAGCCTTCGGTGTCTGGGGTGCGGTGATCTCCGGCGCGGCGGCGGTGGGACCGCTCGCGGGCGGCGCCCTGACCCAATGGGCGTCGTGGCACTGGATCTTCCTCGTCAATCTGCCGCTCGGTCTCGTCGTGGCGATCGCCGCGATCTTCACGGTGTCCGAATCGAAGGGCGGCGACGATCGGCCCGGCGCCGATGTCGACGGCGCGATGCTCAGCATGATCGGTTTCGGCGCACTGGTGTTCGCCGTGATCGAAGGGCCCGACCTGGAATGGTGGACGCCGAAGGGCGAGCTGAAGGTGTTCGGATGGAGGTGGCCCGCGCAGGCGCCGATCTCGATCGTCCCGGTGGCCTTCGCGGTGGCGGCGTCGGCTCTGGTCCTGTTCGTCGTCTGGGAGCGTCATCGCCGGAACAACGGGCGGTCGGCGATCCTCGACCTCCGGCTGTTCGGCCTGCCCACGTTCTCGTGGGGCAATGTCACCGCCGCCGCAGTGGCGGTCGGAGAGTTCGGCATCATCTTCGCGCTGCCGCTGTACCTCGTGAATGCGCTCGGCCTCGACGTGATGCAGGCCGGCCTGGTCCTGGCGGCCATGGCGATCGGAGCCTTCGTCTCCGGCGCCATGGCACGACACCTCGCGGCCAGGCTCGGTGCCCCCGCCGTGGTGCTGCTCGGCCTCGGTCTCGAAGTCGCGGGGGTCCTGATCCTCGTCGTGGTGATCGGGAGCTCGACCTCCGGCTGGATCATCGCGCTGCCGTTGATCCTCTACGGCCTCGGTCTGGGGCTGGCTTCGGCTCAACTCACCGGGACCGTCCTCCGCGACGTTCCGGTGGACGACTCCGGTCAGGCGTCGGCCACCCAGAGCACGGTCCGGCAGGTCGGATCGGCACTGGGCACGGCCTTCGCCGGCGCGGCGCTGTCGGTGGCACTCGCGACGACCCTGCCGACCGCACTCGACCACGCCGGATTCAGCGGTCCCGCCGCGGACCAGGTGGCCGCCGCCACCCGCGAGTCAGCGGGCACCACCATCACGATGCTGCGCGCCGAGGGGGTCCACAGCCCGCTCGGCGACCGGACCGACGCCGCGGTCGGCGCACTCTCGGAGGGATTCGCCGACGCCACCCGATGGTCGATGGTGGTCGCCGTCGCATTCCTCGCGTTGGGCTTCCTCGGCGCGGCACGACTGCGCCGCGCCGCCGCCGCACCCGCGCGGACCTGACGGGCCGGGCTCAGCCGATGAGTTCCTTCAACACCCGCATGTCCTCCACCCGGCGGTTGTGGGACGCGGCGGCCGGCGAGGCCAGCAGCACGCCGACACCGCTGGCACGGAACCGCTCGACCTGCTCGGCGACCTTCGACCGCGGACCGATGAGGCTGATCGCGTCGATCAGATCCTGGGGAATCGCCGCGGCGGCCTCGTCCTTGCGGCCGTCCAGATACAGATCCTGGATCAGCGCGGCCTCGTCGACGTAGCCGTACCGCTGGACCAGCGAGTTGTAGAAGTTCTTTCCGCGGGCTCCCATGCCGCCGATGTACAGCGCCGAGTGGTGCCGCACCGCGTTCTCCGCCGCCGCGATCTCGTCGGCGTCCTCGGTGATCAGCGCACTGGCCTGAATGACGATGCGCAGTTCCGGCAGATCCGGGTCGCGCTTGGCCCTGCCTGCCGCCAGCGATTCACCGAAGGCGGCCTCGACGTAGTCGGGGTGGTACAGGAAGGGCTGCAGTTCTTCGAACATCTCGGCGGCCAGTTCGACGTTCTTGGGCCCGATCGCCGCGAGCAGCATCGGGATGCGGTCACGGACGGGGTGGTTGATGATCTTCAGCGCCTTGCCGAGCCCGCTGCCGCCGTCCTCCTTCGTCAGCGGCAGCTGGTAGTGCTTCCCGCGGTACTCGACGCGCTCGCGGCGCCACACCTTCCGGCAGATCTCGGCGTTCTCGCGCGCCCGGCCGAGCGGGAAGTCGTACTTGACGCCGTGGAAGCCCTCGATCACCTGCGGACCGGAGGCACCGATGCCGAGAACCGCACGACCGCCGCTGATGTAGTCGAGGCCGGCCGCCGTCATGGCGAGATTGGTTGGCGTGCGCGAGTACATCGGCAGGATGCCGGTCTGCAGTTCCATCGTCTCGGTGCGCGCGGCGATGTACCCGAGCTGACTGACCGCGTCGAAACTGTAGGCCTCGGGTACCGTGACCCGGCTGACGCCGACCCCCTCGAAGTCCCGGAGATTATCGATGGTCTCGCGGAAGTCGCCCGCGTAATTGATGGGCATGCCCAGCGTCATCGGCGTCATGGGCTGATTCTGGCATACGTTTTTCACCGGCGATCGGCGAGACCGCCCGCGTCCGGCCGCCACCTGATCGGAGGCCGCGTTCACCTGCCGGTCACCTCTGTTCCACCGGGACGTCGGAAACAACCGGCAACTCCCGGTGGCGCGAAGCCCACCGACAGATGAACTTTCCGTTAACGCACCTCCGGAGACCGGAAAGTAGCAGGTCAGAGCACAAAAGTCGGACCTTGGGCGAGTTGACTCGACCCACGGTTCGCCGGTCATAGTGGTCGCATGACCGCAGAGATGCTCATCCTCGTGCTGTTGATCGTCACAGCCCTCGGCTTCGACTTCACGAACGGGTTCCACGACACCGGCAACGCGATGGCGACGTCCATCGCGACCGGCGCTCTGAAGCCGAAGGTCGCGGTCGGTCTCTCCGCGATCCTCAACCTGGTCGGCGCGTTCCTCTCGGTCGAGGTCGCCGCCACCATCACCAAGGACGTGCTGAACATTCAGCAGACGTCCGGTGACGCCAAGGGTGAACTCGTCGCCGGTCTCGACGCGAACAAGGCGCTGATCATCATCTTCGCCGGTCTGATCGGCGCGATTCTCTGGAATCTGTTCACGTGGCTCTTCGGTCTGCCGTCCAGTTCGTCGCACGCGCTGTTCGGCGGCCTGATCGGCTCGGGTCTGGCGGCGATCGGAACCTCGGGCATCAACTGGCACGGGATCCTCGCGAAGGTGATCGTCCCCGCGCTCTTCGCTCCGGTGATCGCATGCATCGTGGCCTCGGTCGGCACACTCATCATCTACGCCATCTCCAACGGCATCTCGGAGAGCAAGCGCGAACGCGGTTTCCGCAACGGTCAGATCGCCTCGGCCTCGCTGGTCTCCCTCGCACACGGCACCGGCGACGCGCAGAAGACGATGGGTGTCATCGCCCTCGCCCTGATCGCCACCGGTCATTTGGATTCGGGCAGCGTGGCTCACGGTCTGCCGTTCTGGGTGGTCCTCTCGTGTGCCGGGGCGATCGCACTGGGCACCTGGATCGGCGGTTGGCGCATCATCCGCACGCTCGGCAAGGGACTGGTCGAGATCCAGGCTCCACAGGGCATGGCCGCGGAGGCCTCGTCGGCCGCGATCATCCTCACCTCCTCCGCTGCCGGCATGGCGCTCTCGACCACCCAGGTGGCGACCGGGTCGATCCTGGGCAGCGGACTGGGCAAGAAGGGCGCGGAGGTCCGCTGGGGCGTCGCCGGCCGCATGGCCGTCGCCTGGATCACCACACTTCCGGCCGCCGCCGCGGTCGGCGCCCTCTGCTACTGGCTCGCCAGCCTGATCGGCGGCGCACCGGGCGCGATCGTCATCTTCCTGATCCTCGCCGGGCTCTCCGGCTACATGTACTACCGGGCTCAGCAGCAGAAGGTGGACGCCGACAACGTCAACGCCGACTGGGACGAGACGACGAACTCGCCGGTTCCCGCAGCCACCGAACAGTCCTGAACCCAGCTTCCGCGAAAGGCACCTCCATGGACATCGTCTCCGCCATCACCAAGGTTCTCGCCGTCGGGCTGCTGTTCGGCGCCGGTCTGCCCGCACTGTTCGCCGTCGGTATGCGTCTGGAGGCAGCCGGGCACGGCGATCTCGGCAAGCCCGCGAACCCCGTCCTCCGCATCATCGGATACCTGATGTTCGCCCTCACCGCGGCCGTCATCGTCGTCGGCATCCTCTGGATCTGCCGGCAGACCCTGAACTACTACTTCGATCTCAGGATCTTCCCGGACTTCGCCTACAAGAGCTGACCGCTGGGCGACCGCTAAGACACGAGGAGACACCATGCCCCCATCGCTGTTTGAGAACGTCATCAAGTGGATCCGCGCCGGGTACCCCGAAGGCGTCCCCGCCACCGAGTTTCCGCCGCTGCTCGCACTGCTCCGACCGGTTCTGTCGGAGAGCGAGATCACCGATGTGATCCTGAGCCTCGCGCTGGAGCACGGCACCGAGACTCCCGCGACTCCCGAGCGGATCCGCGACGCGATCCACGCCGTCACCGAGCAGGCGCCGTCCGAGGAGGAGACGCGGCAGGTCGCCGCACGACTCGCGGCCGCCGGCTGGCCGCTCACCGATCGCGTCCCGGTATCGGACTGAACGGAGGAGTATGGATCGCCCCTCCTTCCTGAGCGGAGTGGTCCGCTGGCTGCGCGCCGGCTATCCCGAGGGGGTGCCGAGCCGCGACTATCAGCCGCTCTTGGCGCTGTTGCGCCGACAGCTCACCGAGGACGAGATCAGGCAGGTCGCCCTCGAGCTCGTCGACACGCGTGCTCCGGAGCCGATCAACCGGATCGATGTGGGCGTCGAGATCTCCAAGGTCACTCAGGAACTCCCCCGCCAGGAGGACGTCGACCGGGTACGGCAGACTCTGAAGGCAGCGGAGTGGCCCTTCGACGACGAGCCGCTCGCGCCGCCCGATCGGCCCGAGAACCCGGAGGAACCGTCCTGAGAGTCCTGCAACCGCTCGAACTGCCGGCGAGACCGGCCGTCCTCGAGGCCCGCCGCGACCTGCTGGCACTCCTGGACGGCGACGCCGCCTATCTCCCGCTTCCCGCCGGCGACGACGCCGAGACGCAGAGGCTCTCGCACGCCCTGGCGCTCGGCGAGCCCATCGACGACGACGCCGCGCTCGTCGTGTCCACCTCGGGGACCACCGGCACTCCGAAGGGCGCGGTGCACACGGCCGCTTCCCTGCGCGCCTCCGCGACGGCGACGGCCGACGTGCTCGGCGGCCCGGGCAGCTGGCTGCTCGCGCTTCCGCCGCACCACATCGCGGGACTGCAGGTGATGCTGCGGTCCCTCGCCGCCGGTCACGATCCCGTCGTACTCGATCTCGCGGCCGGATTCGACCCGTCCGCACTGCCCGGACTCGTCGCCGCCATGCCCGGTGACCGCCGATACACCTCGCTGGTCCCGACTCAACTGCGCAAGGCTCTCGACGTGCCTGCCGCGGTCGCGGCGCTGGGCCGGTTGGACGCCGTTCTCGTCGGCGGCGCGGCCACCCCGCCGGCACTCCTGGCCCGCGCACTCGACGCCGGCCTGCCGATCGTCCGCACCTACGGGATGAGCGAGACCGCCGGCGGTTGCGTGTACGACGGCGTGCCCCTGCCGGGCGCGACGGTCCGGATCGACGGATCCGGCGGCGCCGAACCCGGCCGGGTGGTCCTCGGCGGCGCGACGCTGGCCCGTGGCTACCGCAACATGCCCGAGCACCCGGCGTTCGCCGAACCCGGATGGTTCCGCACCGACGACCTCGGCGTCCTCGACGACGGTGTTCTGCGCATCGTCGGCCGGGCGGACGAGGCGATCACCACCGGCGGCCTCACCGTGGTCCCGCAGGTGGTCGAGACGGTCCTGGGCGAGATGCCCGGCGTCGCCGACTGCGCGGTCCTGGGCGTCCCCGACGAGCGGCTCGGCGAGAAGGTGATCGCGGTGATCGTCCCCGTCCCCGGAGCCCGGCGCCCCGGACTCGACGACGTCCGCGAGTTCGTCTCCGACCGCCTCGACCGCTACGCGGCCCCCCGCGCGGTGTTCACCGTCGGAGAACTGCCGCTGCGCGGGCCCGGCAAGGTGAATCGCCGGGCGTTGCGCGAACGGTTCGCCTGACGCATCACGCCGCCGCGGGAACGTCGGTCGGCTCCTCGGCGGGGTCCGCCGTGTTCGCGGAGTCCGCCTCCGCGGCACCGGTTTCGGCCGCGTCGTCGGACTGCGACGACGGGAGGACGACACCGGTCTCGGGCGCAGTCGTCGCGGGCGCACTGCTCTCAGGTGCAATCGCCTCGGGGGCGGTCTCCACCGTGCTCGTCTCGGGTGCGCTGGCCGTCTCGGGAGCCGCATGGCGCGGCCCGTCCGACGTCGCACCGTCCCGCTGCTGCGGCTCGGCCCATTCGCCGTTCGCGTCGAGCAGCCGGTGCGCTCCGCCGGAGGAGAGCGGGACGTCGACCACCGGAGCCTTCGGATCCGCATCGCCGGCGGTGATCTCATGAGTCGGATAGAAGGACTCCGCTGCCCGGTCCCACTTCTCCAGCCGCTCCTGGGACACCTGGATCCCGACCGCCCGATAGACCATCGCGGTCAGCAGCGCGAGCGGGTGGTACGTGTCGTAGATCTCGTAGGTGGTGTTCCCCTCGACACTCTGCAAGGTCTTGACGTGCTCGAGGTTCTCGATGTGCGCATAGGTGTACTCGCCCGGATCGGAGTGGATCGCGAGGAAGCCCGCCGCGTTGACCAGGACCGAAGCCACGGGGCGGTACCAGATCCACTGCGTGTGGGCGACGGGATCGCCCTGCACGATGACCTGAACGACCTTCACCTCGGCGGAGTCGGCGGGGTTGCGGGCACCGTCGTTGTCGACTCCGAACAAGCCCATCAGCGGCGTCGCGAACGGGGTTCGGCTCAGCCGCGATTTCAGTCCCCAGGGCCCGCGCGGATCGGAGACGAGCAGGATGGTGCTGTCGGATCCGAGCAGCCCCTCCTCTGCCGCCTGCTCCACGGCGTTGCCCAGTGCGTCGGAACCCTGCGAGTAACCGGTGTAGACCACCACCCGATCGGCGTCCTGGAACGCCCGCATCACGCTGAGGGTGTTCGCGGTGCCGACGTCGCGCGACTGGTCGTAGGTCGGCGCGAAGAAGGGCAGCAGCCGACCCGACTTCCCGGAGATGATCGGGCCGAACGATTCGGGGTAGGTCACGATCGTCGACTCACGGCCCCCGACGATTCCGTTGATCCGCGGATAGCGGACGTCATCCGTCCCGGGAACGACGACGACGTGCGCGTCGTCGTCCGCCCCCTGGACCCAGTCACCGAGCACATCGGTGTACTCGGTGACCGCCGGACCGGCAGTGGCGACCGACGGCAGGAAGACCGGAGTGGGTGTCGCGGCGACCGCGGCGGGCGCGGCCAGTCCGAGACAGATTCCGCAGATCGCCGTCGACGTGGCAAGTGTGCGCTTCATGATTCTCTCCCCCGACGCAGAACTGTGCGTCCGCGGCACCGAGCCTCGGACGCACCTGACAGCATTCTATGAGAACATGCCGTGACCTGCGCGGACAGTCCCTGGAAGAGTGACGGTCGAGTGACCGACACCAGACCTGGGGACACCGGGATGAGATGATGTGGCCTGTGGCAACAGTGACTCAGTGGATCGAAGGCGCACGACCGCGCACCCTGCCGAACGCGATCGCCCCGGTGGTCGCCGGGACCGGCGCGGCCGTCCACCTCGGTGACGTCACCTGGTGGAAGGCCGGTCTCGCACTGGTCGTCGCACTGGCGCTGATCGTAGGCGTCAACTTCGCCAATGACTACTCCGACGGAATTCGTGGCACAGATGACGACCGCGTCGGTCCGCTGCGCCTGGTGGGTTCCCGCCTGGCGAGCCCGCGAGCGGTCAAGACCGCGGCGCTCATCTCACTCGGCATCGGCGCGGTCTGCGGACTCGTCCTCGCCGTGGCGACGGCCTGGTGGCTGGTGCTCGTCGGAGCGGTCTGCATCGCCGGCGCGTGGTTCTACACCGGAGGCAAGCGACCCTACGGCTACCTCGGCTTCGGTGAGATAGCCGTGTTCGTGTTCTTCGGTCTCGTCGCGGTGCTCGGTACGCAGTTCGTCGCCGCGGGCTCCGTGGACTGGATCGGCGCCGGCTGCGCTGTGGCCGTCGGCAGCCTCTCGAGCGGAGTCCTCGTCGCGAACAACTTGCGCGACATCCCGAGCGACACCGAATCGGGCAAGATCACTCTCGCTGTCCGGCTCGGCGACCGCCGGACCCGGACGTTCTACCTGCTCCTCTGCGTGATCCCGGTGATCGTCAGCGTCGCCGTCGCAGTCGTCGCCCCCGCCGCCGCTGCCGGCCTGCTGGTGATCGTCCCCCTCGTCAAACCGGTGCGACTGGTCCTGGGCGGCGCCCAGGGACGCGACCTGATCCCGGTGCTCGCGCTGACCGGCATCGCGATGCTCGTGTGGTCCGTGGCGACGGCGATCGGGCTCGCCCTGACATAGGACGAGCCCGATGGGCTGGCGTCAGCCGGCGGTGGTGCCCTCGGGCAGCAGCGCCGTCACCGCGGCACGCAGGTCGTCGACGGTCGTGGCCGACTCCACCACGGCGGTCGCCGCCGGGTCGGCGCCGTCGAGGATCGCCAAGAGGACTCGTTCCACGGTGAGTTCCCGCTCGTTCTCGGCCCGGGCCGTCATCGCGGCCCTGCGGAGCGCCTCGCGGGCCGCCTCCGACATTCGGCCGCCGCGACCGCGGCCACGCGGACCCCGGCGTCCACGGCCGCCCTCCCAGGCGCCGAACCAGATTCCGTCCGGACCGAACTGGGCCTGGAAACCGGGGCCGTCGAACGATGCCGGTCCCCCATGCGGACGTCCGTGATGGGGCCGCCCGCCGCGGCCGCGGCCGCGCTCGGGGCGCTGCCCCCAGCCCTCCGACAGGTCCTCTCCGAAGCGGTCGCCGACCGCCTCGCGCACCTTGTCGAGGTCGATGCCGATGCTGCGCAGGGCCTCCCGGTCCTCTTCGTAGCGGTCGCGAACGTCCTCGACGGGACCGTCGTCGTCGTTTCGCACCACCTTCCGTGCCTCCGCCAGAGTCAGACCCTGGTCGGTGAGCACGGTGAACAGCGGACTGCGAGCATTGCACAGCATTCCGAGGATCAGGTGGTCGGTGCCGATCTGCCGGCTTCCGAGGTCTTTGGCCTCCTGCACCGCGAACATGAAGCTCGCGCGTGCGTCTGAGTTGAAACGGTCAAACATCGTTGCCGTCCTTTCCGGCCGCTTCCGCGGCCTCTCGATACGAGTGCTTCTGATGCACCGCTTGACGACTGATCTGCAGGACATCGGCGATCGCCTGCCAACTCCATCCCTGCGACCTCGCCGAAGCCACATGGACGTCTTCGAGCCGGTCGGCGAGAGTCCGCAACGCCCGAACCACACTCAATCCCGTCGCCGGGTCGGCGCTGGCCGCCGACCGAACCATCGGATCGGGGTTGTTCACGCTTTCGTCTGTGTGCATGATGTCAATTTATCTTGACGGAATTGCCCTGTCAAGAAAAATTGACAATTCTTCAGTCGTCCACAAGCGAAGTCGAGATGTTCATCCGCGAGGCCCGCATCGCGGGCACCCCGGCGCCGAGCAGACAGAGCAGCACCGGGATCGCCACGTAACCGAAGGCGCTCCACTGCGGCGCGTACCGGATGTCGATCGACGTTGTCTGTGTGAGGATCACGTCGGCCAGCACATGCAGTCCGCTGCCGAGTATCAGCCCGGTCACCGCGCCGACCAGCGCGATCGACGCGGCCTCGCTGAGCACCATCCGCGACACGAAGCGACGCGAGGCACCCATCGCCCGCAGCACAGCGAGTTCCCGGCGTCGTTCCAGAACCGAGAGCAGCAGCGTGTTCAGGAGCGCGACGGCCGCGGCCCCGGCGACGATCCACTGGATCGCGACGGTGAAGGCACCGGCCTGCTGGGCGCTCCGCTCGGTAGCGACGAGCGCCTCCTGCCCGGTGTACACATGGACCGGCCAGTCTCCGCGGCCCGGATGCCGCGCCGCGATCGCGGTCAGCCGCTCGCGCACCTGCTCGTGATCGGCGCCCGGCGCCACCGTGACCTGCAGGTAGGTATCGCCGTCGCGCCGGAACCACTCGTTCAGGAGCCGGTTCGCCACCGCGCCCACCCCCGAGTCGATGGCCACGTAGTCGACGATGTCGCGTACCACCAGTTCGCGGTAACCGGACGGGGTCGCGAGTCGAACGGTATCGCCCACCCGCACCCCGAGTGATCGTGCGAGGACCTCGGAGAGCAGGATGCCCCGCCCGGCGAGGGTCTCGCGGACCGCATCCTGCGAGGACTTGCGGACGAACGGCGCCGCGGCACCCGGTTCGAGGCCCTGGAGCAGGACGCGCGCGTCGGCGATGTTGACCGTCGCCCACTGTCCGCCCACCACATCGGTGACGCCGGGAACGGCACGGACCTCCTGTGCGATGGCCGGGTCGAGCGCGGGCCCGAGCGGCATCGAGTCCGCGTCGCGCGAGGAGACGTAGAAGTCGGGGTCCGACAGCCCGGTGAGCGAACTGGAGATCGACCCGATCAGGTTGTTCAGCGAACCGGAGATACCCACGCCGACGGCGATCGCCACCGCCACCGTCATCACGGTGGCCCACACGCGGCGCGGTGCGCGTTCGCTGTTGACCGCGGCGAGCCGGCCGGGTCCGCGCAGGCGGTTCGACGCACCGACCACCGCCCGGACCAGCAACGGCATCAGCGCGAAGCACAGAAGGAGCCCGCCGGCCGAGTAGACGGCGCCGGCGACGATCGCGGCACGTCCCGGCACCGTCTCGGCGACGACCCAGGCCACCGCGATCGTCGCCGCCCCCGCGACTCCGCTCGCGATCAGCAGTCCCGCGGCCGGCGGCCGGGCGTCTGCCGCCTCACCCGGAACCATCGCCTCCACCGGTGCCACCGCGAACACCGATCTGGCCGCCAGGACGGTCGCGCCGACGCATGCGACCACACAGGCGGCCACCGCGACCACCGGTGCGTACGCCGGCAGGTGATACCCGACGGCCACCCCGACGGTCTCGGACGTGTCCGGCAACCGCCCGACGATCCACCGTCCCGCGAGCACCCCGACCGGGACCCCCGCCGCACCGCCGACGAGGCCCAGGACCGCCGACTCGGCCAGGAGATCGCCGACGAGGTGCCTGCGCCGCGCCCCGAGCGCCCGCACCATCGCCAGCGACTGCCTGCGAGAGGCGACCGCCATGTTCATCATGTTGAACACCAGGAAGGCCGCGATGATCAGGGAGACCAGCGAGACGAGCAGGGTGGAATCGTGCGTCACCGAGTTGGCCGTCTCGACCTGCGCGACCCGGAAATCCGGATCCACCACGCTCGCGCGGCCGTCGACCACCCGCGCGACCTGCGCGCGCAACCGGGCCTCCGGGACGCCGGGGCCGGGGACGACGAGGATCGAGTCGACCGCACCGTTCAGTCCGGCGAGACGCTCCGCGAGACCGAGATAGGCGAATACGAACCGTCCGCCGTTCAACGCGGTCGCGGCCTGGTCGTCGACCACTCGGACCACGGTCACCGGGATCCCCGACACGGTCAGTCGCTGCCCCTGGCGCAGACCGGTCGCCGCGCCGACGACGATCCCGTCGTCGAGGCGGTCGGCGTCGATTCCGCCGCCGGAGGCGCCGACGGCCGCGCGCAGCCCGCTCGACAGCGATAGCGCGTTCAGATCCGACCCCAGCAGCACCGTCGGGCGCCCGTCGAGCAGCACGGTGTCGCGCACCAGGGGTACCACGGCTCGGGCGTCCGGCACGTCGCGGCGCAGTTCGCCCGCGATCGCGGCGTCCACCCCGCTGTCGGCGATCGCGGCCACCTCCACGGTCGCGTCGCCGGCCACCGCGGCGCTGAACTCCCGCACCGACTCCGACATCGATCCGTACGTGCCGAGGACGGCCACCAACAGCGCCGAGGAGATCAGCACCACGGCCAGGGACGTCGCCACCCGCAGCTTGTGCCCGGCCAGTTCCCGGAGATTGAGGATCCGGACACGCGTCAGTCCCGCGGCGAGCCCGCCCATGTCAGGCGGGCCGCCCGTCTATCCTGCCGTCGCGGACGGTGACGATCCGATCGGAGACCGCGGCGGCGTTCTCGTCGTGGGTCACCATCAACACCAGGCGGTCGGGTTCGTCGTGCGCCACGGACGCGAGCAGATCGAGCACCTCGGCGCCGGTGCGCGAATCGAGGTTGCCGGTCGGTTCGTCGGCCAGCAGGATCTTGGGACCCATCATGAGCGACCGTGCGATCGCCACCCGTTGCATCTGGCCGCCCGAGAGCTCCGACGGACGGTGGTTCACTCGCCCGCCCAGACCCACTCGGCCGAGCAGTTCCTCGGCACGCGGACGCGCCTTCCGCAACGACTTCGAGTCGAGGAGCATCGGGAGTGCCACGTTCTCCCACGCGGTCAGCGTGGGGACGAGGTTGAAGAACTGGAAGATGAACCCGACCCGCCGTCGCCGGAACTCGGAGGCCTCGTCGTCGCCGAGCGCCGCCAGATCGGTACCGTCCACGCGGATGGTGCCGGAGGTCGGGGTGTCGAGCGCGCCGATGATGTGCAGGAGCGTGGACTTGCCCGCTCCCGAGGGGCCGACCACCGAGACGAACTGCCCGCCGTCCAGGGTCAGCGACGCCCCGTCGAGGGCGCGGACCACCTCCGTGCCCATCCGGTACTCGCGAACCAGTCCCGACGCCTCGACGACGGCCACGATCGCCTCCCTCCGCAGGACTCCGCGACGTCAGCCGGCCGACCACACTCCGGTCTCGAAGAACCGCTCGAGAGCCGCCGTCGGCGGGCCGAGGTCGAGCCGCTGCTCGGCCACCCAGTCGTCGTTGAAGTAGGTGTGATCGTAGCGGTCGCCGCTGTCGCACAGCAGCGACACGACGCTGCCGGAGCGGCCCTTTCCGGTCATCTCACCGATGAGCGAGCAGACACCCCAGAAGTTGGTGCCGGTGGATCCGCCGACCCGGCGGCCGAGACGGTCGCTGAGGAAGCGCATCGCCGCGATCGAGGCCGCGTCGGGAACGGCGATCATCCGGTCGATCACCTGCGAGACGAACGACGGCTCGACTCGCGGGCGGCCGATGCCCTCGATCCGCGAGGCCCCCGGTGAGGTGAGGGTTCCGTCGCCGGTCTCGTATGCGGGCAGGAAGACGGAGTTCTCCACGTCCACCACGCACAGCCGCGTGGGGTGCTGCCGGTAGCGCAGGTACCGGCCGAAGGTCGCCGACGTGCCGCCCGTGCCCGCGCCGACGACGATCCACTCCGGAATCCGATGGCGTTCGGCCTCCATCTGTGCGAACACCGATTCGGCGATGTTGTTGTTGCCCCGCCAGTCGGTGGCCCGCTCGGCCATCGTGAACTGGTCGATGAAGTGGCCGCCGAGTTCGCGCTCGAGTCGCTGGGCGACGCTGTAGATCTCCGAGGGCGAGTCGACGAAGTGACAGATCCCGCCCTCGGCCTCGATGAGCCGCGTCTTCGCGGGCGAGGTGCCGCTCACCATCACCGCGATGAACGGGACGCCGATCAGCTTCGCGAAGTACGCCTCCGACACCGCGGTGGAACCCGAGGATGCCTCGATGACGGTGGTGCCCTCGTGAATCCAGCCGTTGCAGAGGGCGTAGAGGAACAGTGACCGCGCCAGCCGGTGCTTGAGCGATCCGGTCGGATGCGTGGACTCGTCCTTCAGATAGAGGTCGATGCCGTCGCCGCGCGCCGCCCAGTCCGGCAGGTCCACCTTCAGCAGATGTGTGTCCGCGCTGCGCCGCGCATCCGCTTCGATGGTCCGTACCGCCCGGCTGGTCCAACTGCGGTCGTACGTCCGCTCCACAAACCGAGTCGCCACGTCGTACCGTCAGTCCTCGCCGCGCAGCCGAGCCTGCAGGTCGGTGCGCTGCGCCGCCCGCTGCTCATCGACTCGAGCGATCTGATCGTTCACCCGGAGGCGAAGCGACTTGAAGACGACCATGCCCAGGGGCAGCGCGATCAGCACCGCGAAGACCGCCGCGACGAGTACCGGCACCTCGACTCCGACGATCTTGGCGCCGAAGATGATCACCAGCGCGATGACGACGACGAGTGCGAGCCGGGCGATCGTGTACAGCGCCACCGCTCCGGCCAACGTCGTCATGGTCGCAGGGGGCTTCGACCCGGCGGTGCCGGAGTCTTCTCGTTCATCTGTCATACAGCCAGGGTACTGGCGTCGCGCGCCTACCTGCGAATACACCGTTCGTACGACACGATCGGGCAGCGTGGGCAAGGCGAAGAATCGAGGCCCATCAGACATTACGGACTCTTTACCAACGCCTGACTGTTCGAGCAACCAGCACAAATGCGTGTACTTGTGGTGTCTAGCGGCGTACGCGCCCGTGTTACCGAAACGCAGTGACCGAAGCCCAGCTAGGACTAGGAGAACCTGATGACTGCACTCGCCGACAACTCCGCCGACACCGGGATGATCACCCCCGCTCTCGCGACGCAGCACAACCTGACGCCCGGTCAGGTCGCCGCGATGTTCAACGTGAACCCGAAGACGGTGGCCCGCTGGGCCTCGTCCGGCGTGCTCAAGTCGATTCGCACCCCGGGCGGTCACCGTCGTTTCCGCGAGGCCGACGTCGTGGAGCTCCTGAACCGCTCCTGACCTCGCGAGGCCGGAACGTCCTTCGGGATGCCCGGTTCGGGCCGATGCCCGGACCGGGCATCGCTCTTTCTCCGGTAGCCTGGCTGACAGCGATTCCACGCGCGTGCGCGCAGTGGTCGTGCGTCAGGAGGTAGTGCGGTCGTGCCGTATTTGTTCGTAGTCCTGGTCGTGATCGTCGCCGCCTACCTGTCGTGGCGGCTGGTCGAGTCCCGGATGCAGGACCAGACCGGTCGTTCCGACCGGTCCAGCGTCCCCCGCGGACCGGACGACGACCCGGACTTCCTGCGCAGGCTCGACGAACGCTGATCCTGACGGGCGCTGTTCCTACAGTCCGGAGTATTCCTACAGTCCGGCGTAGGAGTGCAGTCCGGACACGACCAGGTTGATCGCGAACAAGTTGAACAGCAGGGCCACGAAGCCGGCGACGTTGATCCACGCGGAGGCGTTGCGCCATCCGGCCGTCGCGCGAGCGTGCAGGTAGGCCGCGTAGATCACCCACGCGATGAACGACACCGTCTCCTTCGGGTCCCAGCCCCAGAAGCGGCCCCACGCGGCCTCGGCCCAGATGGCACCGAAGATGATGCCGAGACCGAAGAGCGGGAATCCGATCACGGTGCACTTGTACGCGGTGCGGTCGAGCGCGTCGGCGCTCGGCAGATGATCGAGCAGCCGGCGCAGCGACGCGCCGACACCGGTGGCGAGCTCGTCCGCCTCGCTCCCGACTGCGGGCCATCGGTTCTTCACCAGGTACAGGATGCTGGCCACACCGGCCACCAGCAGCACGCCCGAGGAGATCGAGATGATCGAGACGTGGATCGCCAGCCAGTACGACTTGAGCGCGGGCACCACGGGCGCGGCCTGCGTGTACAGATAGCGGCCCGCGATGAACATCAGCAGGACCACCGGGATGAGGACGAAGCTCAGCAGCGGCCGCGACTCCTTCCGGCGGAGCACCACCAGACCGGCACCGACACAGGCGACGCAGGTCAACGAGATGAACTCGTACATGTTGCCCCAGGGCGCACGATCGGTCGCCATGCCGCGCAGCACGATCGATCCGAGGTGCGCCAGGAACCCGACCCACACCACGGGGTAGGCCATGGCGGCGAGCCGATCGCCGAGCGACCGCCGCGGCGCGGGTCCGGCGACACGTCCGGGCATCCGGTCGTCGGACGAGGATCCCCCGACGCTCGCACCGACGAGTTCCTCACGGCGTTCGTCCAGTTTCGCGTACCGTGCCGCCGCCAGCGCTCCGAGGAACATCAGCATGGCGATCACGTACACGGTGATGCTGGTGGCGTAGAGCCAGTCCGAGTAACGGGCCAGTGTCTCGTTGACGTAGCCGGCGTCGTCGTTCATGAACGCTTCCTCATCTCATCCCACACCGGAGCCATCAGAGCTTGGCCCGGTTCTTCGGCGCATCCGTCTTGAGCAGTCCGCGAGCCTGCTCTTCGAATCCGTCGCCCCAACCCGCCTGGTCGGTCCTGGCCAGGCCGGCCACTTCTACTACAGTACGTCGTTCATCGCCGTCGGCACCAGGCACGATCCGAGCCCAGATACGCCTGCGCCGGATCATGAGCGAGACCACCAGGCCCGCGACCATCACGATCGCGGAGATCAGCACGCCGGTCTGCGCCGGATTGTGCGAGACCTGAACCGACACCCAGCGCTGGTAGCCGTCGAACCGCACCCGAGTGCCGTCGGGGAGAACGGTGTCCGCCCCCTGCGACAGGTTCACCGACGCCTTCTGCTTGAGCCGGCCCTGATCGATCAGGGTCTGGTCCAGCGAGTACACGTTCTGCGGACGGCCGGTGTCCAGTCCGGTGTCACCCTGGTACACGCGAATGGCGACCGCGGGCTTGTTCGGAACCGGCGAGACCGAGTCGAGCAGGTTCGCGTGCGGGAACACCGCGTCGGGGGCGAACAGCCCCTCGATCGCGACCTGGTGCTTGCGGCGCTCGTCCTCGTCGGGGTACAGGCCCGCCGGGGTGTCGAACCGCACCGCGCCCTCCGACAGCATGGTCTGCGTCGACTGCGGGATGAACGGCGTGGTCTCGGTCCTGGTCTGGCCGTTCGGGAAGGTGACGGTGAACGTCGGAGCGAATCCGTTGCCGAGCACGTACACGCGGTCGCCTGCGATCCTCAGCGGCTTGTTGACCTGGACGGACGTCGTCGGCCAAGTGTTCGGCGGAGCCGTCACATCGGTCGTGTACGCCATCGTGGCGTCGTACATGTCGGGCTGCCCGCTGGGCAGGAACTTGGCCTCGAAGTGGTCGATGCGGATGCAGAAGGGCTTGAGCCCGGTCCCGTCGACCATCGATCCGGACCGGAACGAGTCGTATACGGCGGTCGAGGTGTTGCAGAGCACCTGGTCGCCGTCGGCGACCAGCGTTCGGCTGCCCTCGTACCCGAAGAGCTTGCCGACGGCGATCGTGACCAGCAGCGCCAACAGCGCGAAATGGAACACCAGATTGCCGAACTCGCGCAGGTAGCCCTTCTCCGCGGAGACCTCCACCGCACCCTTCGGGTACCGCGCCGACGGCTCCACGGTGCGGACCTCGGTCCGCCAGCCGCGCAGATTCGAGGTGATCCGATCGGCCACCTCGGCGGGCTCGCCGTCGACGGTCTCGGTGATGTGCCGGGGCATCCGGGCGAGGTTCCGCGGGGCCTTGACCGGCCGGGTCCGCAGCGCCTTGTAGTGCTCCCAGGTGCGCGGCGTGAGGCAGCCGACCAGCGAGATGAACAGCAGCAGGTAGATCGCCGTGAACCAGGCCGAGGAGAACACCTCGAACAGCTGCAGGCGGTCCATCCAGGTGCCGAGCGTGCCGTGATCGGCGATGTACTTGAGCGTCTTCTGCTCGTTGAGGTCGCGCTGCGGGAGCAGCGCCCCCGGGATCGCGGCCAGCGCCAGCAGGAACAGCAGCGCGAGCGCGGTACGCATCGAGGTCAGTCCGCGCCAGGTCTTGCGCAGCGGGGCGACGACGAACCGCGAGAGGACGGACGGTCGGACGGGCTGGGTCATACGGGCAGCTCCACGTCAGTGATCAGGGACATCCGGATCCAGTCCACGAACTCGTTCCACCAGCCGCCCACCAGCATCACGCCGACGACGATCAGCAGGACCCCGCCGATGATCTGGATGGTCCGCGCGTGCCTGCGGACGAAGCCGAGGCTGCGGACCGCCCAGGCCGAGGAGAAGGCCAGAACGATGAACGGGATGCCGAGTCCGAAGCAGTACGCGGCCACCATCAGCGCACCGCGGACCGGGGTGTTGCCGTCGGTGCTCATCGCGACGCCGATCACGGCGCCGAGCGTCGCACTGCTGCACGGGATCCAGCCGACCGCGAACACCGCGCCGAGGATCGGGGCGCCGATGACGCCGGAGTAGCGGCGCGGCGTCATCCGCTTGTCACGCTGCAGGAACGGGATCATGCCGATGAACACCAGGCCCATGACGATGGTGAACACACCGCCGATGCGCTGCATCAGCTGCAGCCGGCCGGTGTCCAGGAACACCGAGGTGACGCCGAAGAGCGCAGCGGTGGCCAGCACGTACACGATGGTGAAGCCGAGGACGAAGAGCCCGGCCGCCCCCACCACGCGCCAGCGTCCAGCCTTGCGGTCCTCGTCGGCCCTCACCGCCGGGGCCTCGGCGCCGACCAGCCCGGCGAGGTACGAGAGGTATCCGGGGACCAGCGGCACCACGCACGGAGAGGCGAACGAGATCAGGCCGACCAGAATGCACACCCCGAGCGCGAGCAGCAGCGGGCCGCTGGTGACCGTTCCGGCGAAGGAGGCGCCCAGATCGGCCAGGTGAGTCTCGGTCATTGCGGCGCCGGACCTTCCTCGGCCACCTTGACGACCGCATCACGCAGTTCGTCCTCGGTGATCGCACGCAGATAGACCTTGGCCGGGCGGTGCTGCCGGTCCAGGATCACCGTCGTCGGCACCACTCCCACCGGGACGCCGAGCGCGGCCAGGCTGGCGCCGCCGTAGTCGTAGATCGAGGGGTACGGGACCTTGCGATCGGTCACGAAGTCCTGCGCGCTCGACCGTGAGTCCCGGAAGTTGATGCCGACGAACTGAACACCGCGGTCCTTGGTCTCGTCGTACACCTTCTCCAAGTCGCGGAACTCGGTACGGCACGGCGGGCACCAGGACGCCCAGACGTTGACGACCATCACCTTGTCCTTGAAGTCCGAGAACTTCACGGTGCCGTCGCCCGTCAGATCCTCGCCGCTGACATCGCCGATGTCACGGCGCGAACCCTGGTCGTACTCGATGACGGTCTTACCGCCCGGAGAGACGAACTGATTGCCGTTCTCCGTCGCGACCGCGTCGTCGCCGGTGCTGCATCCCGCGAGAAGGCCCGCCGCGGCGATGACCGCGCACAGTGCGGCGGCGGTCCGCCGGCCCGGCCTCGCCCGACCGCCGGTCATGCTCCCGTGACCCGGGGGTCCGATTCGCCGGCCGGCTCCGAGTAGACGATGTCGACCAGGGCGTCGTCGTCGTAGATGAGCGTGGTCAGCGAGGCCAGGGAGCACTGCCGCACCCGCGGGTCGTGCCAGAGGCGCTGGCCTTCGAGGAAGCGGCGCAGCGTGTACACGGGCAGCTGGTGGCTCACACAGATCGCCTCGTGTCCGCGCGCCGCGTCACGCGCCGTGCTGGCCGCGGCCAGCATGCGGTGTGCGATCTGGATGTACGGCTCACCCCACGACGGGGTGAACGGGTCCCGCAGCTTGAGCCAGTGCCGTGGCTTGCTGAGCGCGCCGTCGCCGACCGAGACCTTCAGACCCTCGAACTGATTGTCTGCCTCGATCAGATCGGTGACCGTCGTGATCTCGAGGCCGTGAGCCTTCGCGATCGGCGTCGCCGTCTCCTGCGCCCGCTGCAGAGGCGACGCGAAGACATGGGTGATGTCATGGTCGGCCAGCGTATCGGCCACCAGCTGAGCCTGGGCCCGGCCCGTGTCCGACAGCCGGTAGCCGGGGAGACGGCCGTAGAGGATGCCCTCGGGATTGTGCACCTCGCCGTGGCGCATCAGGTGGACGATCGTCTTCATCGGACTCCCTCCCCGGGATTGCTCGCGGCGGCCGCGGCAGCCGCGGCGGCCGGCAGTGCATCGGCGATGATCGAGAAGGCCTCGTCGTCGAGCGCTGCGGATACGAACCACGCTTCGAAGGCACTCGGCGGCGGGTAGACGCCGCGCGCGAGCAATGCGTGGAAGAACGGTGCGAAGCGCCAGGTCTGGGTGGCCTTGACGCCGTCGTAATCGACGATCGGCGTATCGGCCGGGTCGTCGGGATCGGTGAAGAAGACGCTGAACAGGTTCCCGGCCTTCTGGACCCGGTGCGCCACGCCCGCCTCGGTGAGGGCGTCGCCGATCATCGTCGCGAGACGGTCGGCGTTGGCGTCGAGTGCGGCGTACACATCGGCGGTCGCATTGCGCAGGGTGGCGAGACCGGCGGCGACCGCCACCGGGTTGCCGGACAACGTCCCAGCCTGGTACACGGGGCCGATGGGAGCCAGGTGGTCCATCACCTCCGACCGACCGCCGAACGCGGCAGCGGGCAGCCCTCCGCTCATCACCTTGCCGAAGGTGTAGAGGTCGGCGGCCACACCGTCGAGACCGTAGTGACCGGCCGGGCTCACGCGGAAGCCGGTCATCACCTCGTCCATGATGAGCAGCGCGCCGTTGTCGGCGGTCACGCGCCGCAGCCCTTCGTTGAACCCGGCGACCGGCGCGACGGCGCCCATGTTGCCAGCGGCGGCCTCGGTGATGACGGCGGCGATGTCGGGACCGTGCTCGGCGAACGCCCGTTCCACGGCGGCGAGATCGTTGTACGGCAGGACGAGCGTGTCGTGCGCGGCGGCTCCGGTGACGCCCGGCGAGGTCGGCAGGCCGAGCGTGGCGACACCCGAGCCGGCGTCGGCCAGCAGGGCGTCGACATGCCCGTGGTAGCAGCCGGCGAATTTGACGATCTTGGCGCGGCCGGTGAACCCGCGCGCCAGCCGGACCGCGGACATCGTCGCCTCGGTGCCGGAGTTGACCAGCCGGACGCGCGCGACCGGATCGACTCGGTCGATGATCTCCTCCGCCAACTCGATCTCACCGACGGTCGGCGCGCCGAACGACAGACCCGTCCGGGCGGCCTCTCGCACCGCCTCGACGACCGCCGGATGCGCGTGACCCAGGATCATCGGTCCCCACGAGCAGATGAGGTCGACGTAGTCGTTCCCGTCGGCGTCGGTGAGCTTCCAGCCCTGCGCTCGCGTGATGAAACGCGGATCGCCGCCGACCGACGAAAAGGCGCGGACCGGCGAGTTCACTCCTCCGGGAACCGCCTGCGACGCCCGTTTGAACAGTTGTGCGCTGACGGCGGTGTTCTGCACGGGATCGTCGAGAGGTGCGGCCATGGCCTCCAGTGTTCCAAATCAGAGCCGCTCGGCCCAATCGCTGCCTACTCCGTCACACCGCAGTGCCGGTTCTGAGCATATTCCCAGGTTGGTGCGCTAAAGGGGCCTCAGGCACGCCGCGCTAGCGGATGTGCTGCGCGACGGCATCCGCGATCGCGCGCTGACCGGCTTCATTGGGATGCATGACGATCGGCGAATCGGCGCCGATCTGCGGCTCGATCCATCGCATGCCCCGCGGGCTGCACGCCTCGTGACCGATCGAACGGGCGGCCATGTCGATGTACGTCGCACCGGTCTCCCGCGCGGCCGTGGCGATCGCGCCGTTCAGCGCGGCCTCGACCCGGTGGACGTACTCGGCGTCGCCGTCGGCGATACCGACGGCCGGCCGGCAGGTGGTCTTCTCCGGCATCAACCACGGATAGCCGACGATGAAGACCTCCGCCCGGGGCGCCCTGCTGCGGATCTCCCGCAGACCTGCCGCGACGGCCGGTCCGGTCCCGGCCGAGATCTCTCGGAACGGTCGCCTGCCGAGCGCGCTCCGGCACGGTGCTCCGGTGGGATCGTCCTGGGCCAGCCGGGTGCATTCGCCCACCAGCGTGGTGAACAGGGCGGAGTCGTTGCCTCCGATCATCACCGTCACGTATGCGGTGTCCGGTCCCAGTGCGTCGAGTTGCGGAGCCACCCCGTCGTACTGCGAGGCGCTCAGATCGTCGGTGGTCGCGCCCGCGCACGAGACGTCGGTGACCTTCAGGCCGCGCATCCGCCCGACCGTCTCGCCGAAGTTGACCGCCGACCGCTGGCACATCAGCGGGGAATCCTCCACCAGCGGCGACGTGCCCGCACCGGAGGCGTAGCTGTCGCCCAGATGCACGAGTGCGGGGCGCATCGCAGGCGCTGCCGGCTCGGGATGGTCATGGGGCGTCGCATCGATCATCCACACGGCACCGGCGACGACGGCGACGAGCGCCACCACGGCCACCGATGCCGATACCAGCGCTCCCCGCAGCGTCGGTGTCACAGCCAAGAGTTACCGGTTCCCCTTCGGTGGCAGACCCATCTTGACGGCCAGATGAGCCTCGGTCAGTTCGGTTCGCAGACGGTCGACGTCGCGGGCCCAGGCCTGGACCAGCCGGCCGTCTGCCAGCCGCAGGCCGATCCCCTTCCGGCGGCGCGGCACGGCGTGCAGTTCGCCGAGCGCCGGCGCGCTCTCCCAGTCCTGCGGCTCTACGCCGTTGTTCTCCGGGAAGATCTTGACGATGTCGGCGATGTCGATGGTCTCCGTGCCCTCGCGAAGGGTGGTCTCGGTCAGGTGCATCGACACGTGCTGTCGCGCCGCGACCACCTGGAGCAGGGAGAAACCGACGAGGACCACACCGAAGATGGTGAGCACCTCCCAGTGGATGCGTCCCTTGCCCAGGATCTCCATGACGAGGGTCGCGACGATCAGCACCGGCCCGATCGCGACCACCCACCAACTGCCGCCGGGCTCGCGGAGCAGCGTGGCGCCCGGCTCCCGGTGGTCCTCGCTCCGGTCCGGTGCGGCGTCCTCACTCACCGGGACGACCGTCTCCGGGCGAATCGGGCGCGGAGGGAGCGGACTCGGGTGAATCGGGCTCGGGGCAGTCACCGAGTCGACATTTGAACCAACGGTCGGCCTGCGGACGGTACGCGAGCACCGAGCCGAACAGACCCACCACCGCCGATGCCAGCACCAGGGCCAGACCACCGCTCTGGAAGCCGATGGTCAACGGCAGGAGCATCGCGACCACCACGCACGTCAGAGCCGACAGCGACGACCGCCACTGCACCGCTCCCCGATAGGTCTTGGCGCCCAGCAGGAAGTAGGCGAGGCCGAGCAGCATCACCAGCACGTCGATCGCCAGGACCCCGAAATCGAAACCGAGCTTGATCGCGTCGGCGATCACTCCCAGCACGCCCAGCGCGATCAGCAGGGCACCCGAGATCATCCACAGGCGCAGGGCCCACACCACCAGCGCCGGCCGATCCTTGGGATCGGGCCGCTCCGGCCTCCGTCGAGAAGGAATGTCAATCATCGGGCGCCATTCTGCCGGTTGCGGGAACGGTATGCAGCGACCTCACGGCAGAACGCCGCACTGTCGCGGTGCATCAGCGCAGCGAGGGCGCCCACGGCGCAGACACCGCCGAGAATGGTCGGAACCATTCCCCACGCGGGTGCCTCCGGCAGATCCGAACCGCCCTGGGTGTCGACGAACAGACCGATCACCGCGAAGACCAGTTCGACGGTCAGGAACGCGCTCACCCAGCCGAGGAGCAGTCGGGCCCAGGTCCGGCCGGAGTAGGTGAACCACATCAACAGCGCGGCGACGGCGGTCAGCAGTACCACGATGACCACGATCCCGACGAGCACGGTCACGCCCATGTTCTCGGTCAGCGACGGCTCGTTCATCCGGTCGCTGAGTTCTCGGGCCTGCTTCTCGTAGCTTGCCTTGAGGACGTTGAATCGCGACGCGACGGCGACGATCTGGAAGACGATCACAGCCACCCACAGCTGCACCGCCAGCCGGATCGTCTCCGGTCGTCGCGGTGGCGCGGTCGGGTCCGCAGTCGGCAGTCCAGGAGCGGTCATGACTCCAGCCTAATCACCGGCGGGCGAGTCGACGCGCCACCTCGGGCGCGGCGTACGTCAGCACGATCGACGCACCGGCGCGGGCGATCGACAGCACCGATTCGTCGATGGCCGCGTCGAAGTCGATCCAGCCGCGCTCGGCGGCCGCGGCGATCATCGCGTACTCACCGCTGACCTGGTACGCGGCGACGGGCGCGTCGGTCCGGTCGGCGACGTCCCGGACGATGTCGAGGTAGCTCATGGCGGGTTTGACCATCACCATGTCGGCGCCCTCTTCGAGGTCGGCGAGCAGTTCGCGCGCGGACTCCAGCCGGTTCGCCGGATCCTGCTGATATGTGCGGCGGTCGCCGACGAGTGATGAATCGACGGCCTCCCGGAACGGCCCGTAGAACGCCGAAGCGTACTTGGCTGTGTACGCGAGAATGGTCGTGTCGATGAAGCCCTCGGCGTCGAGAGCGTCGCGGATCGCGGCCACCTGGCCGTCCATCATCCCGCTCGGCCCCACCACGTGCGCACCGGCCCGCGCCTGCGCGACGGCGAGCGACTCGTATCGGCGCAGGGTGGCGTCGTTGTCGACGTCACCGCTCTCGGTCAGCACCCCGCAGTGTCCGTGATCGGTGAACTCGTCCAGACAGGTGTCGGCCATCAGGACGGTCTCGTCGCCGAAGTCCGCCCGCAGGGCCTCGAGCCCGCGGTTCAGCACTCCGTCGGGGCGGTCGCCGGCCGAACCGGTCGCATCCTTGTCCTCGGCTCGCGGTACCCCGAACAGCATGAGTCCACCGACTCCCGCGTCGACCGCGTCGTGCGCCGCGGCGCGCAGCGAGTCGACGGTGTGTTGCACCACGCCGGGCATCGAGGAGATGGGCCGGGGCTCGTCGATGCCGTCGGCGACGAACATCGGGAGCACCAGCTGGGACGGATGCAGCCGGGTCTCGGCGACCAGCCGCCGCATGGCGGGGGTCTGCCGCAGCCGGCGCGGGCGGATGAACGGCCCGGTCATCTCGCTAGCTCACCTCACGACCGCGAACGTCGGGACTTCTTGCGCGGCGGAGGCAGCGCCCCCTCGGCACGCAGCTGTGCGGCGTGTGCGGCCAGCGCGTCGACCAGATCGACGATCGACGCCGTCTCGGGCTGCACGTCCACGCGCAGACCGAACTCGACCGCCGTCTCGGCCGTCTTGGGACCGATGCACGCGACGATGGTCCGTGCGTGCGGCTTGCCCGCGATGCCGACCAGGTTCCGGACGGTGGAGCTCGAGGTGAAGCAGACCGCGTCGAAGCCGCCGGTCTTGATCATCTCGCGCGTCTCGGCGGGCGGCGGTGCGGCGCGCACGGTGCGGTACGCGGTCACGTCGTCGATCTCCCAACCGCGATCGCGCAGGCCCTCCGAGAGCGTCTCGGTGGCGATGTCGGCACGCGGAAGCAGGATGCGGTCCACCGGGTCGAAGACCTCGTCGTAAGGCGGGAACACCTCGAGCAGGCCGAGCGAACTCTGCTCGCCGGTCGGCAGCAGTTCCGGCTCCACACCGAACGAGCGGACCTTCGCCGCGGTCCCCTCTCCGACGCAGGCGATCTTCACACCGGAGAAGGCGCGCGCGTCCAGACCGAACTCGGCGAACTTCTCCCAGACGGCGCGAACAGCGTTGGTGGAGGTGAACACGACCCACTGGTACCGGCCGTCCACCAGGCCCTTCACCGCGCGCTCCATCTGCGCCGGGCTGCGCGGCGGCTCCACCGCGATGGTCGGCACCTCCTTGGGGATGGCTCCGTGCGAGACGAGTCGATCGCTCATGTCGACCGCCTGGTCCTTGGTGCGCGGCACCAGGACCGTCCAGCCGTACAGCGCCCGCGACTCCCACCACGAGAACTTGCCCCGCTGGGTCACGATCTTTCCGACGGTGACCACCAGGGGGCCGTTGAGAGCGTTGCCGTTCTCGTTGAGGGTCGCCAGCGTCGCCTCGATGGTCCGCTGCGCGCAGGTGGTGCCGTTCACGGTGATCGCGACCGGTGTCTGCGGCGCGAGACCGTGCTCGGTCAGCGCGCTGGCGAGTTCGGCGAGGTGGCCAGAGGTGGCGTGCAGGATCAGCGGGCCGGGTGCCGCGGCCAGAGCCGCCCAGTCGACGTCGCCGCGCACGTCGGCGACGGTGTGACCCGATCCCAGCGGCATGCCGGCGAAGCTCGGGACGGCGGAGGCCGCCGGAATGCCCGGCAGCACCTCGAAGGGCACGCTGGTCCGGGCCACGGCGGTGACCTCGGCGAGAACGGCGTCGGAGCTCATCGGGTCGCCCGCGACCACGCGAACGACGTTGACTCCGGTCTTGGCCTCGGCGACGAGCGTCTTGGCGACCTGCGCGGGATCACCGAGCGCGGGCTTGGTCACCTCGGGCGCCTCGGACGCCTGCTCGGCGGCGGCCTTGCGGCCGGCCCTGGTCGGCGCGGGCTCGGCCACGGCGTGCGCCGAACCGATCACCGCGAGCACACCGGCGGGCACGTCGGGATCGACGTACGCGGAGGTCGCGTTCACCAGGACGTTTTGCGCTCGCACGGTAAGCAGATCCGGATTTCCGGGACCCGACCCCACGAACAGGATCCGGCCGGGATTAGCATTCTTCGTACGGCTCATGCGTTCGCACTCTCCTGCCCCGCCCCCGGGGCTGCAGTTCGTTCCTACCCCGCCACGGCGGGATAAAGGTTCTCCTACTGCGCGGGTTCGGCGTGGCCGCGGGCTAGTCCCCCTTGGGGACCAGTGCGGCGGCACCGAGCTCGAGCAGTTCGGCGGCGAGGTCCTTGCCGAGTTGTGCGGCCCGATCGACCGGGCCCACCACCGAAGCCCGGATCACTTCGGATCCGTCTTCGGCCGCCACCACCGCACGGAGCGACAGTTCGGCGAAGATGCGCCCATCGTCGTCGATCGATTCGACCACCTCGGCAAGCGCACCGACCGGCGCGGTGCACCCGGCCTCCAGGGCCGCGAGTACCGCACGCTCGGCGTCGACCGCTGCGCGGGTGGACGGATCGTCCAACTCGGCGAGAATTCTCACCAGTTCGGCATCGTCGGAACGACATTCCACAGCCAGGGCGCCCTGTGCCGGTGCCGGCAGCATGACCAAGGGGTCAAGTGCCTCGGTGACGACATCGGCCTTGCCGATCCGCACCAGCCCGGCTCGGGCTACCACAATCGCGTCCAGCTCACCGCTCGCGACTCTGCCCAACCGAGAATCAAGGTTGCCTCTTAGGGGGCGAATTTCCAAACCGAGACCCAGTGCTCTAAGCTGCGCGGCACGTCGGGGCGACGAGGTGCCGATCACCGAGCCGCTCGGCAGCTCACCGAGCACCATGCCACCACGGCTGACCAGCGCGTCTCGGGGATCCACCCGAGTCGGCACCGCACCCATGGCGAGATCGTCCTCGGGCGCGGTGGGCAGATCCTTGTACGAGTGGATCGCGACGTCGCATTCGCCGGCGCGCAACGCCAGCCGGATCGCGGTGGTGAAGACGCCGACGCCGATCTGCGCCACCGGCGCGGTCGACGTATCGCCCGCGGTGCTGATGATCTTCAGCTCCGCGGGGTGCCCGGCCGCCGTGAGCCGGTCGGCGATGTCCTGCGCCTGCGTGGTCGCCAACAGCGACCCGCGGGTCCCGATGCGAATGGTCCGGCTGGCGGAATCCTGCACGATTGACTCGTCCTGTTCTGCTGGATGTGGTGATGCCTGCGCCGACCGGAGCGGTCAGCGCAGTTCGTCGATGCCCGACTCGGAAGCCGCGACGGACTCGGCCGCCCCGGGCTTGAGTTCGAACAGTTCGCGGAGTGCCTCCGCGTAGTGGTCACCGCGACCGGACGACGCGAGTTGCTTGACCCGAACGGTCGGGGCGTGCAGCAGTTTGTCCGCCACGCGGCGCACCGCTTTGGCCACCTCGTCGCGCTGGCCACTGTCGAGGTCCGGCAACCGGCTCTGGAGTCGCAGGATCTCCGCCTCCACCACGTCCGCGGCCCGCTGACGGAGTGCGGCGACGGTGGGGGTGACCTCCGCCTGACGCTGCACCGCGAGGTACTCGGCCAGCTCGCCCGCGACGATGGAGCGGGCCGCGAGCGCATCGGCTTCGGCCGCGCGGGTCTGGTCGTCGCCGCGCAGACCCTCGATGTCGACGATGTGCACGCCGGGCAGCCGGCCCGCGGCTGGATCCACGTCGCGCGGGAGACCGAGGTCGCAGATCATCAGCGGTGCCACGTTGGTCCGTCGAGTCAGCGCGGAGTGCACGTCGCCCACCTGGACCACCGCGGCCACCGAACCGGTACAGGTGACGACGATGTCGGCGTCGGCCATCACCGTCGCGATGTCGTCGAAAGTGGCTCCGCGCGCGGTGATCCCGTACTTCTCCGCCACCGTCGCGGCGACCTCGTCCGCGCGCGCCGCGGTGCGGTTGACGACGGTGATGTCGGTGACGCCGTCGCCGGCCAGCCGGCTCGTCGCCAGCGACCCCATGGCGCCGGCACCGAGAACGACGGCTCGGCGGATCGGCGCCTGATCGCCCCGGATGGCTTTGGCGCGATGGATGGCCACCGAGACCACCGAGGCGCCTGCGCGGTCGATGCCGGTCTCCGTGTGGACGCGTTTGCCGACCCGGAGCGCCTTCTGCGCCAGCTCGTGCAGCGTGCTGCCCGCCGACTGGTTGTCATCGGCGTCGGAGTACGCGGACCGGATCTGCCCGAGGATCTGCTGTTCGCCGACCACCATCGAGTCAAGACCCGCGGCCACGGTGAACAGATGCTCCACCGCCGCCTCCGAGTACCGCACATAGGCGTGGTCGGTGAGTTCGGCGACCGAGAGCCCGCTGTGGTCTCCGATCACCCTGCCGACGGCTTCGAGGGCGGGGTGAAAAGCGTCCACGACGGCGTAGATCTCGACTCGGTTGCAGGTGGAGACCAGCATGGCCTCCGAGACGGTGCGTGAGGACAACAGCGCGTCGACCAGCTTCGGGCGGTCGAAGTCGGAGACGGCGAGTCGTTCGAGGACCGATACCGGAGCACTCCGATGGGACACGCCGAACAACAAGACACTCACAGTGACACGCCTCCCACCCGCCGTCGCCGGAGACACCTCGATGCCCGCCGACCACCCGCCGGTGCTCGCTCCTCTTTCCAGCCCCGGCCCGGTCGGCCGAGTGGACATACAGTTTTCAGGCTAGATCAAGCGCACAGGCAAATGCACGCTCGCACGCACACCGCGGCCGCTACCGCAGGGCCTCCAGGTCGGCACGCAGACGGCCCTCGTCGACTTCCCAGTAACTGTGCTCGACGCCGTTCAGGACGACCACCGGGAGCCGGTCGCCGTACTCGGCGCGCGGCAGCGGGTCGCCCTCCCGTGCACGTCGATCGACGTCGATCACCTGCATCGCCAGCCCGTAGTCGGCCAGGATCCCCCGCAGTTCCTCTTCGGCGCGGGCACACGCCGAACATCCGGTGCGCGACATCAATTCGACGACTGCTTCCACACCGCGAGTGTACGAAAGATCACCGCCGTCCACCCCGCACGGGCCCGGCGCGACCGGCCCCGTCCCGCGATAGGCTGGACTCCGACCGATTCCGCCCAGGAGAAGGAGGGTGGCCCGTGAGCCGCGACTCGATGGACCGTCCCGATTCGGAGGACCTCACCGCCGAGGAGGCGGCCGAGCTCGAGGCGGACCGGCACGAGGCCGCCGAGTTGGAGGCGGAGCAGTACGACGTGGCGCACGACGACGAACCGCGCGAGGACCGGGACGGCGGCCTGCTCGACGGTCCGGACGGGAGCGAAGCCGGCCGTGCGGAGGAGCGCTCGGAGGATGAGGACGCTCGACGGGTCGGCGAATGGATCTCCCAGCGCGCCGGCCGGTTCCGTCAGACGGCCGGCGAACTCCGCCAGGTGCTCGCCGGCGAGGCCGCCGCGAAGGCCGCGATCGAATCACTGCGCGCGCGGACCCCCGACACGGACGGCGGCCAGGTCACCGACCTGACCGGAGCCGCCTTCTTCGACGTCGACAACACGCTGGTGCACGGTGCGTCGATCGTGCTGTTCGCCCGCGGCCTCGCCGCACGGAACTACTTCTCCTACACCGACATCATGGAATTCGCGTGGCAGCAGGCCAAGTTCCGGATCACCGGCAAGGAGAACGCCGGCGACGTCGCCGAGGGCCGAGACAAGGCGCTGTCGTTCATCGCCGGGCGTGAGACCGCCGAACTCGTCCGACTCGGCGAGGAGATCTACGACGAGTACATCGCTGACAAGATCTGGCCGGGCACCGCGGCGCTCGCCCAACGGCATCTGGATGCGGGACAGCAGGTCTGGCTCGTCACCGCCACTCCGGTCGAACTCGCACAGACCATCGCCAAGCGGCTCGGGCTCACCGGCGCGCTCGGAACCGTGGCCGAGAGCGTCGACGGCGTCTTCACCGGCAGGCTCGTCGGCGACATCCTGCACGGTCCGGGCAAGGCTCACGCGGTCCGCACGATCGCCGTCCGCGAGGGCCTCAACCTCAAACGCTGCACCGCGTACTCCGACTCGCACAACGACGTTCCGATGCTCTCGTTGGTCGGCACCGCCGTCGCGATCAACCCGGACCCCGACCTGCGTGAGATCGCCCGCGTGCGGGGCTGGGAGCAGTACGACTTCCGCACCGCACGCAAAGCGGCGAAGTACGGCGTGCAGACCGCCATGGTGGTCGGTGCCGCGGGCGGCGCGGCCGCGGTCGCATCGAAGGTGCTGCGCCGCAGGTGACCCGGCGGTGAATCCGCGTCCCGTCATCGCGGCCGGGCGCCGCCACTCCGTCGGAGTCCGGCGGGACGGCCGCGTGGTCGCCGCAGGCAGGCCGAATGCTCCCGAGTGCGCCGTGAGCCACTGGCGTGAGGTGGTCGCCGTGGCGGCGGGCAACGTCCACGCCGCTGCCAACACCGGCCGCTCGCACACCGTCGGCTTGCGCGCCGACGGGACGGTGACGGCGACCGGGTGGAACGGCGACCGCCAGTGCGAGGTCTCCGACTGGACCGGGGTCGTCGCCATCGCCGCCGGCTGGCGCCGGACCCTCGGGGTCCTGGCCGACGGGACGGTGGCGGCCGCCGGACGCACCGCGGAAGGTGCGTGCGAGGTGGGCTGCTGGAGAGACGTGGTGGCTGTTGCGGCCGGAGACTGGCACTCAGTGGGCCTCCGCCATGACGGCACCGTGGTCGCGACGGGCAACGATCGTCGCGGCCAGTGCGAGGTCGCGGACTGGCGACGGGTCCGCGCTGTCGCCGCAGGCTCTCTGCACACGGTGGCGGTCACCCGCGACGGCCGGGTGCTGACCACCGGCGAAGGCCTGGCCGAGACGGGCCGATGGCGAGGGATCGTCGACATCGCCGCGGGCAGCCACCACGTGCTGGGAGTCGACGAGCGCGGACGTGTGCTGGCCGCGGGGGACGACAGTCGCGGACAGTGCGCCGTGTCGTCGTGGCGGGATGTGGTCGCCGTCGCGGCGGGCGCGGAGCACAGCCTGGGCCTGCGAGCCGACGGAACGGTCCTGGCGGCGGGCAGCGACGCCGATCACCAGTGCGCGGTGGCCGGCTGGCGGTGCCGCTAGCCGAGGTAGACCGAGCCCCTGCGGCTCAGCATCCGGAAGAGGGTCTGCTGAATCTCCTCGCGGACGTGATCGGTGAGGTCGAAGACGGTCATCGGGTCGTCGGCGGCCGATTCGTCGTAACCGTCGGTCCGGATGGGCTTGCCGAAGTGGATGTGCCACTTGGACGGGAGGGGGATCACCCCGAGCGGCCCCAGCCACGGGAACAGCGGCGTGATCGGGAAGTACGGCAGACCGAGTGCCCGCGCCAGCGGTTTCAGGTCGGCGATCATCGGGTAGATCTCCTCCGATCCGACGATCGAGACCGGGATGATCGGCGCACCGGTGCGCAATGCGGTGGTCACGAATCCGCCGCGGCCGAAGCGCTGCAGCTTGTAGCGGTCCTTGTAGAGCTTGCCGATGCCCTTGTACCCCTCGGGCCACACCGCCGTGAGCTCCCCGCGACGCAGCAGCGCGTCGGCGTCGTCGTTGCACGCCAGGGTCGCGCCCACCCGCCGGGCCAGGTCTCCGACCACCGGCGTCTCGAACGCCATGTCGGCGGCCAGCAGTCGGAGGTACCTGCCCTCGGGATGGTTGTCGCGCACGGCGAGCGAGGTGATCACCGCGTCGATCGGGATCGATCCCGCATGGTTCGCCACCAGCAGGCCGGCTCCGGCGGTCGGCAGGTTCTCGACTCCGGTCACCTCTACACGGAACCACTTCTCGTACACCTGGCGCACTGCCGGGAAGAAGACCGATTCGGTGAAGTGTGGATCGAAACCGAACTCGTCCACCTCGTAGTCGCCGGTGAGCCGTTCCCTGATGAACCCGCTGGTGGCGATCAGCGAGTCCGCAATCGCCCCGCGCAGCCCACCGAGACTGAACAGCGGCGAATGCCGCACCGGTTCGACCGGGGCGGATGGTTCGTCGTGGAGTTCGATGCCCTCGTGGATCGGCGTCACGCCGGCGGCGGGGCGGCCGAAACCGTCGGTGTTCGGATGCCCGGTTCCCGCTGAACGTCGTTGCGCGTTCGGATCCGTGTAGAGCGCGATGACCTTCGCCGTACGCGAATCACCGGGCCGTTCGGCCGCTGCCATCTTCGATACCCCCGCTCTGGAAAACCCTGCTCATATCGTATGCGCGCGACACCGGTCTACTGAAGCCGCGTCGCCGCCGCGACGGCCTGATGCTCCAACGCCCGCCACGTGTCCGACGAGATCACCGGCTCGCTTCCGCCCCGCTCGATGAAATCGTCGAGCGTCTCCAGCGACGAATACCGCGGAACGAAGCCGAGCTCGGTCCGCATCCGGGTGGTGTCGAGAACCCGCCCGTAGGACAGGTACGAGGTGTTCTCCGACCGTATGCCCGGCAGGCCGCCGCCCTGCAGCACGCCCGTCAGCGGCGAGATCAACCCTGCCGGCACCGGAAGTTTCAGATGTCCTGCGCGGTACACCGACTGCGACAGCGTCACCACACCGTCGCCTGCGATGTTGAAGGTGCCCGGACGCCGGTTCAGGGTGGCGTGCTCGAGGGCGGCGAGCGCGTCCTCCTCGTGAAGGAACTGGAACCGGGGCTGACGCCCGAAGGCCGTCGGCACCACCGGCAGCGACAGATACGCGCTCATGCGGGTCCGGATCCGCGGGCCGAGGATCGACTGGAACCGCAGGATCGAGACGTCGATGTCCTGTCGGCGCCGCGCGAGTCCGCGCGCATAGCCCTCCATGTCGATCAGGTCGCGACCGTAGCCCCGCCGCGGCTCCTTGCGCGCCGGCGTACCCTCCGAGAAGAAGCCCGGGTCGCTGGGCCCCGCACCGTAGACCATCGCACTCGAACGCAGCACCAGCCGCCGCACCGACGGGCTCCGCTGACACGCCGCGCAGACCTGCATGGTGCCGACCACGTTGAGTTCCTTGATCGCGGCGGTGTGCTCCACGCTGTCGAGGATCGACGGCGCCGCGTGCACCACGGTGTCCACGTCGTAGCTCGCGATGGCCTTCGCGATCGCCGGACGCCGGATGTCCAGACGCAGGAAGTCGGCGCGTCCCATCCGGCGCATCAGCACCTTGGTCGGCACTCGGGAGTCGACGGCGACGACCCGTTCGATGTCGGGGTTCGCCGCCAATCGGGTGACCAGGTACCCGCCCAGGAAGGTGGACGCCCCGGTCACCAGCACTGAGCGCGGCGGCTGCTCGCCACTCCGGTCCTCGGTCATGGGCCCACTTTATCGCCGACCCCGCAAAGCACAGAACCCGCCACGAGGGCGGGTTCTGAGTGGCTCACTTGCCGAGCTTGCGGCGCTGGACTCGCGTGCGGCGCAGAAGCTTGCGGTGCTTCTTCTTCGACATGCGCTTGCGGCGCTTCTTGATTACGGAACCCATGGGGTCTCCCTCACGATCGGTACTGATGAACTCATGTGGCCTGGCCCGAGGACTCATGCCGGGCCGTCGCCGACAGGGGTTGCAACCAGGCGACAGCGACCTGACGGATAATCTTACCGATCGGACGAACGTGAGGCTAATCAGCCCCACGCCACCGTTCGGGCGGATCCGCCGGAGAGACGCCGAAACCCCCTCGGCGCGGGGCGCGAGGGGGATCGCAGGCGATCTCGACCGGTCAGCCGGCGTCGAAGTACGAGGTCTCCAAGTATTCGTGCACGGCCTTGGCGTGAACGCGGAACGACCGGCCGACGCGCACAGCCGGCAGTTCACCGTTGTGGACGAGTCGGTACACGGTCATCTTCGACACTCGCATCAGCGATGCGACTTCGGCGACGGTGAGGAACTGCGTGGCGGAGGAGTTGCCGACTCCGCGATCAGTGAATTCATTCCGTTCGCCGGGCTTTTCTGCAGCAGCCATGAAAATACCAACCTTCAGTGCACGCATCGCGGCCACCGGCTTCCCCTCCGGCGGACATCAGACACGTACGTGCTGCTAGCAGCCTAGCGTGACCAATGTGAAAAGTGCGACGTGAGTGGCGGAATCCCAGGGGTGCAACTCGCCGCGCCGACGGCAGATCCCGGATAAGCGCAGGCTGAGGCGCTACTGTTGCTCGCTTGCGGTCTCGGCGCCCAGCTGGACACCTCCGCCCGAACCCTCAACTTCCACTCGACGTGCAGTTTTGGCGCTCGTCTCCGCGCAAGCCAGCGTGGCCTCGTTCACCGCATGCCGCAGGCCCTCGCGCTCGAACGCGCGCAACGCCGCCGCGGTGGTACCGGCGGGCGAGGTGACGGCCGCGCGCAGTTCCACCGGCGACAGTCCCGACTCGCTCAGGAGCAACCCGGCTCCCTTGATCGTCTGCACGGCCAGTTCGCTCGCCTGCGGACGGGTCAGTCCGAGCGCCACACCGGCGTCGATCATCGCCTCCACCATCAGGAAGAAGTACGCCGGACCGGAGCCGGAGATCGCGGTGACGGCGTCCATCAGCTTCTCGGGCACCACCATCACCTTGCCGACCGATTCGAGGAGGCGGACGGTGAGCGCCACCTGGTCGTCTTCGGCGTACCGGCCGGGGCTGACCGCCGACATGGCCTCGTTCACCAGCATCGGCGTATTCGGCATCACGCGGATGACCGGCGAACCGGCGGGCAGCGCCGCCTCGTACCGCGGCGTCGGAATACCTGCGACGAGGGTGACCGTGATCCGCTCCAGTTCGCCGTTGTCCTCGGCGACGGACAGCTTCTGCAGCACCATGTCGACGGCGTCCGGCTTCACCGCGATGAAGACCACGCGCGCCCCCTCGACGGCGTCGGGGATGTCGTCGGAGACCCGGACGCCGTAGTCGGCGACCAACTCGGCCGACCGCTCCGGCGAGCGCTCGGCGACCACCAGGTCTTTGACGGGTTTCCCCGCGCTGATCAGTCCGGCGAGGAGTGCCTCGCCGATCTTGCCGCCACCGATAATCGCGACCCGCTCGGTCATGGGCGATCACTACCTTTCACAGTTTGTCGAAGTCTTGCGTATCAGCGCCGGGGAGAGTCATCGCCCGGCGGGGGTCAGTGCCAGTTGCCGCGAGCGAGCCACCGTCGCACCGGTCGAGTCCACCACGATGTGGTCCTCGGCGAACATCCGCTGCCCCACCTCCTGGCTCTCGGCCGCGAATCGCAGCCATCCGGGAGCGGGGACTCTGGTCAGGTAGGTGGTCAGCTGCACCGTGGGAGCCCAGCCGAACATACCGAGGTTCATCACCACCGGAGGAGACAGGTCGCACACCAGGATCGGGAACCCCGCGCTCACGGCGACGGGCAGGCGGTCGGCGCATTTGGGTCGAGTCCAGCCGCGGACCACCGGGTCGCCGGTCTCGCCGCGAAGCGCCGGGAAACGGTCCATGTCCAGAACCACGTCGAGTGCCGCCCCGAGATGCACCACCTCGCCGACCGGCGTGGAGTAGAGGTCGGCCGAACCCGCCGGCGGGCCGGCCGGCAGGTCAGCGACGCTCGAGTGGCCCCGGTAGCGCGCGTCTCCGTGATCCGGGCGCCCGAGCGTCACCGTGGACGTCACGCAGACGCGCTCGTCCTGGCGCACATCGACTCGCACCAGCGACACGGTCGCGCCGGTCTTCACCAACGACACCGTCACGTCGACCTCCGCCGGATCCGGAGCCCGGAGGAAATCACTCGAGACGGCCAGGACCGCCGCCTGCGGGTCCGGCCCGCCCAGATCGCGGTAGGCACGCTCGGCGGCGGCCGCGACCACCATCTGAACGCTCCCGCCGTGCACCTTGGGCCCGATCGTGAAGACCGGATCGATCCGGGCTCGATAGGCCGCGCGGCCGTCCGAGCTCACCCCGATCGGTTCCAGGTCGGTCAGGGAGGCCAGATCAGTCGTCATGCCGAGTGTCCTTCGGGTCGCGGTGAAGATGGGTGCGGGCGAAGTCCAGAGACCGCGCGAGCATCGCGGCGCGCTCGTTCCGGGTCCGCGCCGATCCGGTGTGCACTTCGAGGATCACGGCGCCGGAGAAGTCGCTGTCGGCGAGCCTTTTGCACACTTCGATGCACGGCTGCGAGCCGTCCCCGGGGATCAGATGCTCGTCGTGGGCGGCGCCGGTGCCGTCGGTGAGGTGCAGATGCTCGAGTCCGGCCCCCATCCGCGTCTGCAGAGCGAGGGCGTCGGCGCCTGCCGTCGCGGCGTGGGAGAGGTCGAGGGTGTAGTGCTCGTATCCGTCCACCGTGGGATCGATGGACTTGCCGAAGGCCGACGCGCTCGGTCCCGGAGACCCGCCCCGCTCTGCCATCCGCCTGGCCGCCTTGTGACCGGCGCCGAACAACCTGTCGGCCCGCATCGGGAACATGTTCTCCACGGCCACCGCCACATCGGAGGAGGCCTCCAGTTCTTTGACGAGATCGTCGAAGCCACGCACGTAGTCGCGCTGCCAGCGGAAGGGCGGGTGGACGACGACCGTCGTCGCCCCCAGGTCTTCGGCCGCCTGCACCGATCGCCGCAGCTTGGCCTTCGGGTCACGTCCCCACACGCGCTGCGAGATCAGCAGGCACGGCGCGTGGACCGAGAGCACCGGCACCTGGTACCGAGCGGACAGATGGGCGACGTGGGCGATGTCTTGGCTCACGCCCTCCCCCCACACCATCAACTCGACCCCGTCGTAGCCCAGATCGGCGGCGTAGCCGAACGCTGCTTCGGTGCTCTGCGGGTAGACCGACGCGGTGGACAGCCCGATCGGGATCGGGAAACGCAGTTGCGACACCGGGACCGACTCAGGCCGCCAGAAGGACCAGTGGCCCGATGGTCACCAGCATTCCGACGCCGAGCGCCAACAATGTGGTCGGCAGATCTCGTTTCCGCAGGACGTGGGCGAAGGTGACGATCGCGAAGATCACCACGACGGCCAGGATCAGCGCCAGGTAGATGTAGCGCTTCCACAGTTCGGTGAAGCCCCAGAACAGACCGGCACCGGCAGCCAGACCGATCACCACCTCGGCGATAAGACTCAGCCAGCCCATCAGTGCGGAGGGACTGTGCGACTTCCTGCGCTTCTCCGACTCCTCTTCGGCGAGGTGTTCGGCACGCTGCTGGGCTTCCATCTCGGCCTGGGCCTCTTCGGCCTCCGCGGCCTCCAGATCGGCGGCCGACGCGACACGGCGATGATCGTCGGCGACGTCGTCGCCTGCCACCGGCTCGGCCGCCGAGTCGGTGATCGGGCTCAACTGCGCGGTACCGACCAGATCGGGGTCCGGCTCCGGGCCCGGATCGGTGACGGCCGACCGGTACTCCAGCGGCGGCAGGTCGACGCCGACCAGATCGTCGCCGGGCACCGGCGCCAGCGGCGACTCGTCATCGTCGTCGACGATGGGGATGATTCCGGTCACCACATTCGGATCGGCGTCGTCTACGGGGTCGGGGAGCTTCGGTGCGGCGGGAACGTGCGACGGCATTCCGGATGCCCCGATGACCGGTCGCGTCGGGCGGTCGTCCTCATCGGACTTGGGAAACGCGGAACCGCTCGACTCGGATCGAGCGATCAGTTCCGAGACCGTGATCGGCTTCGCGCGTGGTTCGGAATCCTTCGCCATACCTGGGGTACCCCCGTAAAAAGTCGATCGACTAGCCGGTGCTCACCATCGCCCCGGCCGGCTCCGCATCCAGACGACGGAGAATGACGCCCTCCCGCAGAGCCCACGGACAGATCTCAAGTGTATCCACACCGGTGGCCCTCATCGCCGCCTCCGCCACCAGTGCGCCGCCCACGATCTGCGCCGCGCGATCGGCGCTGACCCCCTCCAGATCGGCGCGATCGGCGGCCGTCATGCGCGAGATGAACGCGATCAGTTGACGCAGGCCGCTCACGGTGAGCGTCCGTCGCACCCGCGGCCCGGCACCGGAGGGCGCGGCACCGGTCAGACGCGCCAGCGACCGGAAGGTCTTCGACGAACCCACCGACAGATCCGGCTTCCCCGCGGCACGGAGTTCCTTGGCGGGCTGCTTCAGCTCGGCGTCGAGCCAGTCCCGCAGCACCGAGACGTGACGTTTGCTCGGCGGGTCGCCGGGCAGCCATTCGCGCGTCAGCCGCCCGGCGCCGAGCGGCAGCGACAGCGCGACATCCGGCTCCTCGTCGACCCCGTTGGTCATCTCCAGGCTGCCGCCGCCGATGTCGAAGGTGAGGATCCGGCCCGCGCTCCAGCCGTACCAGCGGCGTACCGCGAGGGAGGTCAGCCGCGCCTCGTCGACGCCTTCCAGTACGTCGACGGTGAGCCCGGAGGCCTTCTTGACCTGGTCGAGGACCTCTCCGGTGTTGGTGGCGTCGCGTACCGCGGAGGTCGCGAAGGCCATCACCTGCTCGCAGCCCGAGGCCTTGGCGATCCGGGTGAAGTCCTTGACTGTCGCGGTCAGCGAATCCGCACCGGCCTTGGTCATCTTTCCGGTGCCGTCGATCTCCTCCGCCAGCCGCAGCACCGCCTTCGTCGAACTCATCGGCGTCGGATGACCGCCCCGATGCGCGTCGACCACCAGCAGATGAACGGTGTTGCTGCCCACGTCGAGCACTCCTAATCGCACCTGACCAAAATTACTGCGCGGCGGACGGCGATGCGAGCCGAAGGTCTACCGTGGAGCGTTGTACCGATGGAGGAACCCCGTGTCTGGCTCTAGTAAGAAGCCCGGGAAGAAGCGGCGGAATGACCGCGTCCCCGAAGTGCCCCTCGACTTCCCGCGCGAGTGGTACGAGTTCGTCGACCCCGACGACGACGAGCACCTGATCAGCGCCGACCTGACGTGGCTGCTGTCGCGGTGGAACTGCGTCTTCGGCACCCCGGCGTGTCACGGAATCGTCGCCGGCCGGCAGTCGGACGGCTGCTGCACACACGGCGCCTACCTGACCGACGACGACGATCGCGAGAAGCTCGCCGCAGGAGTGGCGCTCCTGACGCGCGACGACTGGGAGCTCTTCGACCGCGGTTCTGGGCCCGACCCGCTCGGCGACGACGGCTACCTCGAGGAGGCCGAGGATCTGGAGGGCGAACCGTCGCTCAAGACCCGTCTGCACGACGGAGCGTGCATCTTCCTCAACCGCCCGGGATTCCCCGCCGGTCAGGGCTGTGCGCTGCATTCGATGGCGCTGCGCCGCGGCATCGAGCCGCTGACGGTGAAACCCGAGGTCTGCTGGCAGTTGCCGATGCGCCGCGAGCAGGACTGGGTGACCAGGCCGGACGGCAGTGAGATCCTCAAGACCACGCTCACGGAGTTCGACCGCCGGGGCTGGGGCGAGGGCGGCCACGACCTCGACTGGTACTGCTCCGGCTCACCCGAGGCGCACACGGGCGCCAAGCAGGTCTTCGAGTCGTACCGGCCCGAATTGATCGAGCTCATCGGCGAGGCGGCCTACGAGGTTCTCGCGGCGGCCTGCCGCCGGCGCAACGACCTCGGACTCGTCGCGGTGCATCCGGCGACCGCCGCGGCCACCTCCCGCCGAAGCACCGACATCAAGTACGAACAGCTGTGACCGCACCGGCCCGCTGCGCTGTCAGGGCTCGCTGCTCTGTCAGGGCCCGCTGCTCTGTCAGGGCTCGAACTTGTATCCGAGGCCGCGGACGGTGATGAGATGGCGCGGCTGCGACGGATCGGGCTCGACCTTCGAACGCAGACGCTTCACGTGCACGTCGAGCGTCTTGGTGTCGCCGACGTAATCGGCGCCCCACACCCGGTCGATCAGCTGGCTGCGGGTGAGCACCCGGCCGGAGTTCCGGAGCAGATACTCCAGGAGGTCGAACTCCTTGAGCGGCAGCGTGACCTCCTCGCCCGAGACCGTCACGGTGTGCCGCTGGACGTCCATCCGCACCGGTCCCACCTCGACGACGCCGATGGCGGCGTCCTCGTCGTCGGCCACCACTCCCCCGCGCCGCAGGACCGCGCGGATGCGGGCGATGAGCTCGCGTGCCGAGTACGGCTTGGTGACGTAGTCGTCGGCCCCCAGCTCCAGTCCGACGACCTTGTCGATCTCACTGTCACGCGCGGTCACCATGATGACCGGCACCGCCGACTTGGCCCGGATCGACTTGCAGATCTCGGTGCCGGAGACACCCGGCAGCATCAGGTCGAGCAGGACGATGTCGGGATTGACTCGCTCGAAGGTCGAGACCGCCTCCGAACCGTCGTTGACGATGCTGGCCTCGAACCCCTCCTTACGGAGCAGGAAGGCCAGCGGATCGGCCAGCGATTCCTCGTCTTCGACAATCAGTACGTGCGTCAACTCGTGAGTTCCTCTGCGTTCGTCGACCCGTCGTCGCTCGGTGAAGCCGGGTCGATGGGGATGTACAGGCTGAAGGTCGATCCGGTTCCGGGCCGACTCCACAGTCCGATGTGACCGCCATGACTGGCCGCCACGTGCTTGACGATCGCCAGCCCGAGCCCGGTGCCGCCGGTCGCGCGCGACCGCGCCTTGTCGACGCGGAAGAACCTCTCGAAGACCCGCTGCTGGTCGGCGGGTGCGATCCCGATACCGCGGTCGGTGACCGCGATCACGACCATCTCCTCGTCGTCGAGGTTCACCACCTTGCGGCTCACCGAGACCACCTCGCCCGCGGGCGAGTGATTGATGGCGTTCACCAGGAGATTCGACAGTGCGGTCAGCAGCAGGGTGCGGTCGCCCTGGATCTGCAGTCCGCTGGCCGCATCAGCGACGAGTTCGATCTCGGCGACCTCCGCGGAGACGCCGGCGGCGGCCACCGCATCCTCCACCAGCGAGTCGACGTCGACCGCCTGGAACTCGGGGATCCGGCCCTCCTGCAGGCGCGACAGCCCGATCAGCTCGTTGACCAGCGTGCCCATCCGGGTCGCTTCCTTCAGCACCCGACGGCCGAAGTGCTCCACCGCCTGGGGGTCGTCGCGCGACTCGAGCATCGCCTCGGCCATCAGGCTGATGGCGCCGAGCGGCGTCTTCAACTCGTGTGAGACGTTGGCGGCGAAGTCGCGTCGCGTGGCCTCCACCCGTTGATTGGTGGAGTCGTCGTCGCCGAACACCAGGGCGTACCGCTCGCCGTCTCGGGACGCGAGCCGTGCGATGCAGCGGACGTTCTCCACCTGCCGCGGCATGGTGCGGCCCGTCGACAGGAAGCCCAGCGACGAATGCGGCGGAACGAAATCGAAATGCCGATCGATGCCGGTGACGAAGACCTCGGTGACGGCCTCGGCCACTCCGTCGGCGATCGTGTCGCGAACCATGCCGAGTTCGACGGCGCGCTTGTTGTAGAGGACCACGTTGTGGAACTCGTCGACGGCGACCATCCCGGTGGTGGTGTGCGCGACGATCAGTCCGAGGAGGTCGGGCCTTGACCGGCCGTCGTCGACGATCACCAGATCTTCCAGTGGTGTGTCCTCCGAACCGGATTCGTCAGATCGGGTACTCACCGTGATCGCGTCTTCCGCCGCACGACTCCCTGCTTCGCCTCAACGACATTCGAACAGAATGTGTCCGATCGCCGGACACATCCCGAAGCTTACGTCGGATCGACGGGTGTTCGCAGCCTGGGCGAACAGTTTTCGGCGCTCGTTCACGCCGGGTTCTCCTGGGTTGCGGGGAGATTAACGATCAGGAGACGACGATGTCCGAGTACTCGGGGTGCTTCTCGACGTACTTCTGAACATACGAACAGACGGGCACGACCCGCTGCCCGTTGGCGCGAACGTCCTCGAGAACGTGTTTGACCAACTGGGCCGCGAAGCCGCGCCCGCCGAAGCGCTCGTAGACGACGGTGTGGGTCAGCGCGAGCCGATCACCGTCCTGCGTGTAGTCGATGTACCCGACCTCGACCGGTTCACCGTCTCCGTCGGTCAGATGGGCGCGGTAGCGCTCCTGCACCGAGAGATGGGTGACCTCTAGAGTACCGTCAGTCATACGTACCAATGTAGCGCAGGCCACACCGGCGGCGCCATGCGGATTCGGGCTACTTATTGCCCTGCGCCGCAACGGCTGCCGCACCCGCGGCCGCGGCCTCGGGATCCAGGTACACCCCGCCCGCGGTGGTCGGGCGGAGGTCGTCGCCGAGGTCGTAGCGCAGCGGGTTGCCGGTCGGGATGTTCAGCCCGGCGATGTCGGCGTCCGAGATGCCGTCCAGGTGCTTCACCAGTGCCCGCAGAGAGTTGCCGTGGGCGGCGACCAGAACGTTCTTACCGGCGCGCAGGTCCGCCTCGATGGCCTCGGTGTAGTACGGGATCAGCCGCTCGACCACGTCCTGAAGGCACTCGGTGAGGGGCACCTCGATGCCGGCGTAGCGCGGATCGCCGACCTGGCTGTACTCGCTGTCGGGCGCGATCGCGGGCGGCGGGGTGTCGTAGCTGCGGCGCCACAGCATGAACTGCTCGTCGCCGTACTTCGCCTTCGTCTCCGCCTTGTTGAGCCCCTGCAGCGCGCCGTAGTGACGCTCGTTGAGCCGCCAGTCGCGGACCACCGGGATCCAGTGACGGTCGGCGGTGTCGAGCGCGATCTGCGCGGTGGTGATGGCACGGCGCAGCAGCGACGTGTACAGAACGTCGGGCAGCAGATCGTGCTCCACCAGCAGTTCTCCCGCACGGACGGCTTCCGCCCGTCCCTTGTCGGTCAGGGCGACGTCGACCCAGCCGGTGAACTGGTTGGACGCGTTCCATTCGCTCTCGCCGTGTCGCGTCAGGATCAGGGTGCCGTTGCTCATGCCGCATAGTTTCCCATACGGCCGCGGCGGTCGAGCGACCGAGTGACGCGCCCCGACCGCCTACTTCCGCAGATCCTTGCGGAGGATCTTGCCGGAGGCCGACTTGGGGACGGCCGAGATGAACTCGACGGCCCGGACCTTCTTGTACGGCGCGACGCGTTCGGCGGTGAACGCCATGACCTCGTCCGCGGTCAGCTCCGCGCCCTCGGCGACCACGACGAAGGCCTTCGGGATCTCCTCGCCGTCGGCGTCGAGCGCGCCGACCACCGCGACGTCGGCGATCTTCGGATGCGTCAGCAGCAGCGCCTCCAGCTCGGCCGGCGGAACCTGATAACCCTTGTACTTGATGAGCTCCTTGAGCCGGTCGACGATCGTGACGCAGCCGGTCGAGTCGACCGTCGCCATGTCGCCGGTGCGCAGCCAGCCGCCCTCGACGATGGTCTCGGCGGTCGCCGCCTCGTTGTTGAGGTAGCCGACCATCACGTTGGGTCCGCGGACCCACAGCTCACCGGGCTCGGACACGCCGTCGGCGGGGATGTCGATGTCCTCCCCGGTGGCCGGATCGACGATCCGGTTCTCCGAGTTCGGTACGGCCCAGCCGACCGACGACAGCGGTGCCTCGACACCGCGCGTGCCCGTACCGCCGTCGAACGGGATCAGGTGGCTCACCGGCGAGAGCTCGCTCATGCCGAAGCCCTGCAGCATGTGCAGGCCGAGACGCTTGGCCACAGCTTGGCCCAGTTCCTCGTCCAGCGGCGCCGCGCCGGAGAGCATGGTGTGCAGCGACGACAGATCGTACTGATCGACGATCGGATGCTTGGCGAGCGCGACGGCCACGGGCGGCGCGATGAAGGCATAGGTGACCTTGTGCTTCTGGATGCCCTCGAGGAACTCGACGAGGTCGAAGCGCGGCATCACGAACAGGCTCGCCCGGGCCTTGAGTGCGGCGTTCAGGAGCACCGTCATGCCGTAGATGTGGAAGAACGGGAGGACGGCGAGGATCACGTCGTCGGACTTCATCCCCTGCAGCGGCTCGATCTGCGCGACGTTGGCGACCAGGTTGCGGTGACTGAGCATCACGCCCTTGGGGTTGCCGGTGGTGCCCGAGCTGTACGGCAGCACCGCGATGTGGGTGGCCGGGTCGAAGCTCACCTCCGGTGCGCGATGCCCTCCCCCCAGGAGTTCGGCGGCGTTCGGATGCCCGGTGGCCGCCTGGCCCTGGCCGTCGAGCACGATCACGGCGTCGTCCGCCAGTCCCACCTCGCGGGCCGCCTCGATCGCGGCCGGTGCGAGCAGCGAGATGGTGATGAGCAGTTTCGCCTCGGAGTCGAGGAGCTGCTTCTTGATCTCGGGTGCGGTGAACAGTGCGTTGAGCGTGGTGGCGGTCGCGCCGGAGCGGAGCACGCCGTGGAACACCGTGGCGAACGCCGGGATGTTCGGCGACAGGATCGCGACCACGTCGCCGACGCCGAGCCCGCGCGCCGCGATCGCACCCGCCGCGGCGTCGATCTGTCCGACCAACTGCCGGTACGTGGTCTGCGCACCCGACTTCGAGTCGATGAGCGCGACCCGGTCGAGGTCGTTCTCCTCGAGTCCACCGAACAGGTAGTCGTAGACGCTGACGTTCGGGATCTCGACGTCGGGATACGGCGATGCGAAGCTCATGGTGACCCTTCTGGAGATGACGGGATATTCGACAATGGGCATTGTCGTGTTGATCAGGTCCCCACGCTACCCGACATTCGAGACACTACGACGGGGCTGTTCCGGCGTCGCCGACCGACCACACCGGTTCCGCGTCGGGATCGTCGAGGGGCGCGATCTGCGGCAGATCGTCCTCGTCGATCAGATGCTCGAAGGCCGCGAGGTTCCGCATCGACTCGCCCCGGGCCTTGCGCCAGGCCCATTCGCGACGGATCGAGGTGAGGAAACCGATCTCGAGGATCTGATTGAAGTCGCCGTCGGCGGCCTCGAGGACCTGGCCGAGCACCCGGTCCACCTCGGTGCGCGAGAGCGCCTCCGCGGAGATCCGCCCCACCAGGTAGATGTCGCCGACGTTGTCGAGGGTGTACGCCACCCCGTAGAGCCGGCGATTGCGTTTGAGGAGATACCGGTACACGGCCTCGAGGTTCTCGTCCGCGCGGCGGCAGACGAAGGCCTCCACTCGGACCCCGTGCGCGCCGGCGGTGAGCAGCACCGTGGTCTTGAGCTTCCGTTCTCCGGGAAGCTCGAGAACGAAGTGCTCGGACTTCGCACCGCCCGACGACTTCCGGACGTACTCGATGCCGGTCTCGTCCAGAGCGGCGCTCAGGGCCGCGGCCGTCTCGTCTGCGTTCACACCATCACCCTCGATCGGTTCCTCCAGCGTCGGATGCCGAATCGCCCGGCATCGCGTCGAACGTCGCCGCCGAACGCCGCGATCGCTCGGTCGTAACTCTCCAGCAGCGCGTCGGTGGTGTGCTCCCACGAGAACTGCCGCGCATGCAGAGCGGCCGCCCGCCCCATTCCCGCGCGGCGATCCGGGTCGGCGACGAGTTCGGCGAGGCGGTCGGTCCAGACGCCGATGTCGTGACCGTCCACCAGCACACCGGTGCGGCCGTCGTCCACCGCCACGCCGAGTCCGCCCACGCGCGCGGCGATCACCGGCACTCCGCACGCCTGCGCCTCGATCGCGACCAGCCCGAAGCTCTCCGAGTAGCTCGGCACCGCCACCAGATCGGACGCCCGGTAGACGTGCACCAGCCGCTCCGGCGGCTGCGGCGGCAGGAAGTCGACGCGGTCGGCGATTCCCAGTTGCCGAGTGAGGTCCATGAGTGCCGACGGCTGGGCCAGTCCGCTGCCCGACGGTCCGCCCACCACCAGCACGCGCAGACGCCCGGAGGAGTCGCCCGCGATCAGCGGCGCCATCGCCGAGACCAGGACGTCCGGCGCCTTCAAGGGCTGGATCCGGCCGACGAAGGTGACGAGCACATCGTTCTGATCCAGCCCGAGCGCGGCGCGGGAGGCCGCTCGGTCGCCCGGGGAGTAGCGGTCCAGATCGGCGCCGGGCACCACCACGTCGATGCGGGAGGGATCGGCGCCGTACATCTGGACCAGTTCGCCGACCTCGGTGGCGGTGTTCGCGACGAGACGGTCCGCTTCGTCGACCACCTGCTGCTCACCGACCACACGCAGCATCGGCTCGGCGGCGTCCCCCGCCGCCAGCGAGGCGTTCTTGACCGCGGCGAGCGTGTGCGCGGTGTGCACGAGCGGCACTCCCCAGCGGTCGCGCGCGAGCCAGCCGACCTGGCCCGAGAGCCAGTAGTGGGAGTGGATCAGGTCGTAGTAGCCGGGCTCCTGGGCGGCCTCCGCCCGCAGTACGTTCGCCGAGAACGCGCACAACTGGCTCGGCAGGTCACGCTTGTCGAGGCCGTCGAAGGGACCCGCGACCACATTGCGCACGGTGACCCCGGGGGCGGCCGCGACCACCGGCGCGTCCGCCGACGACGTGGCACGCGTGAAGATCTCGACCTCCACACCGCGGCGCGCCAGCCTGGTGGCCGTCTGCCAGACGTAGACGTTCATTCCTCCGGCGTCACCGGTGCCCGGCTGCGCCAACGGGGAGGTGTGCACCGAGATCAGAGCGATGCGTCTCGGGGCGGAGCCAGCGGTCATGACCCCAGACTAATGCGGCCGGCCGCGCTCGACACATGCGCAGGCGGCGACTCATGCGCACTTGAGCATCGCTTCGACATCAACGGCACCCCGGTAATACACTTTCCCGGTAACGATTTTCATTATCTTCCAAAGGAACCTCCCGATGACGAAGACCGGGTCCGCGCGCCGCGCCCTCCTGGCGCCCCTCGCCCTCCTCATCGCCGTCGCCACCGCCGCATGCGGCGGCAACGACGGTCCCGCGCCCACCGACAAACCCGTCGTCGTCGCGTCCACCGACGTGTGGGCCTCCGTCGCGAGCGCGGTGGGCGGCGAACACGCCGACGTCAGCGCCCTGTACACCTCGCCCGACGGCGATCCCCACGAGTTCGAGCCGTCGAGTGCGGATACCGCTCGCGTCCAGGACGCCAACCTCATCGTCATGAACGGCGACCACTACGACCACTTCATGGAGGAGGCGGCCGCCGACGCGAAGGGTGCCGAGGTGGTGGCCGCGGACGTGCGGTCGGACAAGACGCGCGGCAACGAGCACGTCTTCTACGACCTCGCCGCCGTCGCCGACACCGCGAACGCGATCGCGAACGAGCTCGCCGAGATCGCCCCGGCCAACGCCGCCTACTACCGCGACCGCGCCGGCGTCTTCAACAGCCAGATCAACGGACTGCGGGCCGCTCTGGCCGACATCAAGGCGCACCACGACGGCGCCGAGGTGGCGTCCACCGAACCGCTCGCCGCGGCCGTCCTCACCGACGCCGGACTGGTCGACATCGCTCCCCCGGGCTTCGTCGACGCCGTCGAGCAGGGACAGTCGCCGTCGGCCGCCGACCGCGCGAAGTTCGATGATCTGCTGACCCAGCACCGCGCCAAGGTCCTGATCTACAACCGCCAGGCCGTCGACCCGAGCACTCAGGCCGTGCTCGACACCGCCCGCAAGGCGGGAATCCCGGTGGTCGAGTTCACCGAGAGCCTGCCCGAGGGCGTGACCGACTACATCGCGTGGCAGCGCGGCCAGATCGACGCGCTGGCGAAGGCGTTGAACGGATGACCGACGCGGTACTCAGCTTTCGCGACGTCGGACTGCAGTTCGGCGACCGCGTCCTCTGGCGCGGCCTCGATCTCGACATCGCGCCCGGCGAGTTCATCGCCGTCCTCGGCCCCAACGGTTCGGGCAAGACCTCACTGCTGCGCGCGATCCTCGGCCAGACCGAACCCACCACCGGGACCATCTCCGCTCACGGCAGTCTCGGATACGTGCCGCAGCAACACGCCGAGGATTCCGACACGATGATGCTGCGCGGCCGCGACCTGGTGGGTTTCGGCGTCGACGGCTCCGCTTGGGGCATCGGGCTGCGCGGTATGTCCCGTCGGCGCACCGCCGTCGACTCGGCGCTCCGACAGGTCGGCGCCACCGGCTTCGCGAACCGGCCGCTGGGGCTGCTGTCGGGCGGCGAGCAGCAACGGCTCCGGATAGCGCAGGCGCTCACCCGCGACCCGGCCATCCTCCTGTGCGACGAGCCGCTCGCCAGTCTCGATCTCGCGAGCCAGCGGGTGGTGGTCGATCTGCTCGACGCCCGGAGGCGGCGTGATGACACCGCGGTCCTGTTCGTCACTCACGAACTCAATCCGGTGCTGCCGTTCGTCGACCGCGTGCTCTACCTGGCCGGCGGATCGTTCCGCATCGGCGCCGTCGAAGAGGTGATGAACACGCGCACCCTGACCGAGCTGTACGGCAGCCCGGTGGAGGTGCTCCGGATCGGCGGGCGGCTCGTGGTGATCGGAGGCGAGGACGATCACCACTGCGTCGCTCATCAGTATCCGGGCGACGTCCTCGGGACCGACGCCGGATTCGCGGTCGCCGGGGAGGATCTGTGATCGCGCCGACGACGACCGTGCTCGCCGCCGACATCGGCAACTTCTGGAACTTCTCGCAGACGGCAGACCTGCTCTCCCGCGACTTCGTTCAGCAGTCGGTGCTCGCCATCGCGTTGCTCGCGCTGCTCGGTGGCCTGCTGGGTCCGATGATCGTCGCACGGCAGATGAGTTTCGCCGTCCACGGTGCCGCAGAGCTCTCGTTCACCGGTGCGGCCGCCGCGCTGCTCGCCGGCGTGGGGGTGAACATCGGCGGCGTGATCGGCGCGGTGTTCGCGGCCGCGGTGTTCGGGCTCCTGGGTCGTCGCGCGAGGGAACGGGACTCGGTGATCGGTGCCGTCATGGCCTTCGGCCTCGGTCTCGGCGTGCTGTTCCTGAGCCTCTACGGCCGGGTCGGCACCGGCTTCGCACTGCTGGCCGGGCAGGTGGCGAGTGTCGGACGCACCGGACTGATCGCCGTCGCGGTGACCGCGGCGGTCGTGGTGGTGGTGTACGCGATCATCTACCGTCCGCTGATGTTCGCCAGCCTGGATCCGCGGGTCGCCGCGGCGTCCGGCGTCCCGGTACGGCTGCTGTCGGTGGTGTTCGCGATCCTGGTCGGTCTCGCGGCCGCGCAGGGCGTGCAGATCATCGGCGCCCTGCTGGTGATGAGCCTGCTGATCACTCCGGCCGCAGCGGCGGTCCGGCTGTCGGCCAATCCGACGGTCGTGGTGGTGCTGTCGGTCGTCTTCGCCGGAGTCTCCGCCATCGGCGGGCTCATCCTGTCGCTCGCGCCAGAACTCCCGGTGTCGGTGATGGTCACCACCATCTCGTTCGCCATCTACCTCGTCTGCCGCGTGGTGGGGATGCGGTCGCGCGACTGAGGCGGCGGCCGAGCGACGCTCCTCGACTCGCTCGACCGGCCTGGGAACCTCAGTCCCCTACTCCTCCGGACCGCCCGGATTGCAGCGGCTCGAGATCATCTCCTCGGGCGACACCACGGGACGGTTCGGTTCGATGTTCCAGGTCGGCTTGTCCGGCTGGACTATGCGGGCGAACGTCCAGTGACAGTCGAACTGCGCCTTCATCCCCGGGGTGTCCGCGCCCGGATCGAGTCGAAGGACCTCGCGCCACGCCTCGTCGCCCGCCGTCGGCGACTGCACCCTCCGGCCGTTGGGAGTGGGGGCGATCTGCAGGCTCGGTCCCACTTCGGTCTGCACCCAATCGGCCGACGCGATGTACGGCGGCGGAAGCACCGGAGTCGGGGCGCTGCTCGTGACCGAGGACGAGGCCGTGACCCGGGTCGGGGTCGAGTCCGAAGGCGACACCGCCGACTCGTTCCCGCCGGAACATCCCGCGAGCGCGATCGCGGCGGTGCACGTCACCGCCGCGAGCATCGCGGGACGTCTCACGAAGGCTCCCCCAGATGAATTCGGTCCCACGCCTCGCGGCGGTCCCGGTCGGGATCGATCTCTACGCGCGTCGGATCGTCCAGCACCATCACCCTGCGATCCTCGCGCGAATAGCGCGGCCAGTCCGGTGCGGGCACGCCGGTGCGCGCGAACCAACTCCACATCGACTGCATCGTCGCGGTGATCCGCTTCGTCGACCCCCAACTGCCCGCGGCGGCGAGACCGACGCCGATCGGATCCCGGTACGTGCCGAACACCGCCAGCAGTTCGGTCGCGTGGGTCGCACCGATTCCGGTGGCCTTCAGCAGCAGCGGCGCGTAGTCGAAGCGGTACACGTACGTGGGCGCGTGGTCACTGTGATACCCGGCGAACCGGATCGTCGGGGTCCAGAACGTCGCATCGGCGGCGATCATCACATCGCGGCGCTTGACCGGATAGAGGTTCTGCAGCAGATCGGCGTCGCCGGTGTCGCCGAGCCCCACGAGTGCCTGGTCGCTGTCGGGAAGGATGTTCCAGAACCGGGCGAACAGTTCGCCCTCGTCTTTGTTGTTGCCGATGATGGTCGGGACCGAGATGGTGTTGCCGTCGCGCGCCGCGTCGAGCGGATGCTGCGGGAGATAGTCGCCGTCGACCACCGGGGCGAAGGGAATCGGGTCGGTGAGCCGGGCACCGCGGGTGAAGCCGATCAGCTTGTTGCCCGCGCGCAGCAGTTCGGTCGCGGTGGCGCCCCCGAGGACGCGTGCCACCAGCGCCGGATCGTGAGGCGGCTCGTCGCGCTCGGGCCCCTTGCGCCGGGTGGGATCGATCAGTATCCGGACGAACTCGTCGGCGAACAGGCGCGCATTGTCCTTGCTGACGATCAGGTCCGGGGCAGGGCTCTGCGAGATTGCTCCGGAGAACAGTCCCTTCGCGGACGGCGTGGACAGCAGCGTGAGCACCGCCGACCCGCCCGCGCTCTCACCGAACACCGTCACCCGCGACGGATCCCCGCCGAACGCGGAGATGTTGCGCTGCACCCACTCCAGACCGGCGACCATGTCGCGCAGCCCCACGTTGGCGTCGAACGGCCGCTCGTCGGTCGAGTACTCGCTGAAGTCGAGGAATCCGAGCGGACCGTAGCGGTAGTTCACCGTCACCACGATCACGTCGCGCGCCCGAGCGAGGTACGCGCCGTCGTAGATCGGTGTCGACGTGCCGCCGAGGATGTAGGCACCGCCGTAGTTGAACACCATCACAGGGCGCGGCGTAGCCGAGACGGTCGACGGCGCGAAGACGTTCAGGGTCAGACAATCCTCGCTGCGCGGCTGGAACTTACCGGCCCCGCGCGCCGTGAAGAGCTTGTCCTGGATCGGTGCGGCCCCGTAGTCGTAGCACTCGAGTACCCCCGGCCAGGGTGTCACCGGGCGCGGTGCCCGCCACCGGTGCTGCCGCACGGGCGGCTCCGCGAAGGGGATGCCCCGCCATGAGATGGTGCCGCGACGCGCTCCGCGCCCGCGCTTGCCGTCGACCGCACCGTCGAGGGTCTGAACCACAGTGTCCATTACTGCCATGGCGTCGACCCTAACCCGAGCGTGGTCATTACCATCGACACCGTGGGCCTCTCTTCTCGCGTCATCGATCTGAACGCCGACCTCGGCGAGGGGGTCGGCCACGACTCGGCGATGATCACCCTGGTGACGAGCGCTAACGTCGCGTGCGGCTTCCATGCAGGCACTCCGCGCGAACTGTTGGCCACCTGCCGCGAGGCCGCCGCCGCCGGCGTGCGGATCGGCGCGCAGGTCTCCTACCCGGACCTGTCCGGGTTCGGCCGCCGTTTCATGGATCTCGCCCCCGACGACCTGTTCGCCGACATCGTGTATCAGATCGGCGCTCTGCGGGCGCTCACCGAATCCGTCGGCGCCACCGTGGAATACGTGAAGCCGCACGGCGCGCTCTACAACGCGGTGGTGCATCACACGACGCAGGCCGGCGTCGTCGTCGAGGCGGCGGCCGCGTCCGGCCTCCCCCTCATGTGCCTGCCCGGATCGGAGGTGGAGCGGATCGCCGGCTCAGCGGACGTGCCGGTCATCCGCGAGGCCTTCGCCGATCGCGGCTACACCCCCGAGGGCACGCTGGTGCCCCGGTCCGAGCCCGGTGCCCTGCTCACCGATCCGGCCGAGGTGGCATCGCGAGTGCTCGAGTTGGCGGAGACCGGACGGATCACGGCGATCGACGGCACGGTGGTGGAAGTGGTCGCCGACTCGGTGTGCCTGCACGGCGACACCCCCGGCGCGGTGGAGCACGCCCGTCGTGTCCGCGCCGCGCTCGCACGCGCCGGCGTCGACGTGCGCGCTCGGTGAGAACCCCCGTACCCGCCGACAGCGCCCGCGGGGTGGCCGCGGGATTCGGCGCCTACGCGCTGTGGGGCCTGTTCCCGATCCTGTTCGACGCGATGCTCCCGGCCGGTCCGTGGGAGATCCTCGCCAACCGCATCCTGTGGACGCTCGTGCTGTGCGCTGCGATTCTCGCCGTGCTGCGCGACTGGTCGTGGATCGCGCCGCTCCGCCGACGACCCCGGCTGATCGCCGGCGTCACCGCCGCCGCCCTGCTCATCGCCACCAACTGGGTCGTGTACGTCGCAGCTGTCACCTCCGGCCACACCAGCGACGCCGCCCTCGGCTACTTCCTGAATCCGATCGTCACCGTGGCCCTGGGCGTGGTGCTGCTGCGGGAACGCCTGCGGCCACTGCAATGGGCGGCGGTGGCGGTCGGCGTGGTCGCGGGCGGCTATCTCACCTTCGCCGCGGGCGTGTTTCCGACCACGGCGCTGGCCCTGGCCGCGTCGTTCGCCCTGTACGGGCTGGTCAAGAAGAAGGTCGGCGACACTCTGCCCGCGCTTCACGGACTCACCTTGGAGACGGCGATACTGGCGCCGGCCGCGGCCGTCATCCTGGTGGTCGTCGCATTCACTCCGGCCGGTCTCACGTTCGGTGACGGCGTCGGGCACACCGGCCTGCTGGTGTTCTCCGGCGTCGCGACCGCGGTGCCGCTGCTGCTGTTCGCCGCTGCCGCCCGTCGCATCCCGCTGGTGACCGTCGGGCTGATCCAGTTCGTCACACCGATCATGCAGCTGCTGTGCGCGGTGCTGATCCTCGACGAACACCTGCCGCCCGAACGCTGGATCGGATTCGCGATCGTGTGGGTGGCGCTGGCGCTGCTGGCGACCGACAGCGTCCTCAGAGCTTGGTGGAACCGGCCTTCTTCGCCTCGCGCGTGATCGAGGACCAGGCCTCGCTTCCCCAGGTCCGCGCCGCGGCGGCCCATTCGCGTCCCCTCCGCACCATCGGGCCGGTCTCGGCGGGGATCTCGCCGGCCGGGATCCGATCGCGACCGGGGTGCATCTCCACGGTGAGGAAGGCCGCCGCCACCGCGAGCACGGTGGCGATCAGCGCGAGCCCGCCGAGCACGCCGCTGTCGGACATCTCGACGGCCAGGTACCGCGTGGCCAGAAGCAGCCCGGAGAAGGCCGCGGTGCCGAAGACGACCACCGCGAGCCGGTGACGCGACCAGCCCAGTTCGGGGCGGGTGAGCGCCGCCTCCAGCGTGAGGGTGAAGATCGCTCCGGCGAGGACGTCGATCGCGTAGTGGAAGCCGAAGCCGAGGGTCGCGCCGGTGGTGCAGATCAACCAGAACGTGCCGAACACCTTCGACAGCACCGGACCCCGCCATCCGTGCAGGAAGATGCACATCGCCCATGCGGTGTGCAGGCTCGGCATGCAGTTCCGTGCCACGCTCTGGTTGTAGTAGTGCGCCGCGGGATCGCCGATCACCGGCAACTGCTGCGGCCACACGTCCTGCCAGTCCGCGCCCAGCAGCTCGTGACCGAAGGCGTAGGTGGGGCCTACGACGGGGAACAGGAAGTAGATCACCGGACCGATCAGCCCGATCAGCAGGAAGGTCCGCACGATGTGATGCCGCGGGAAGCCGTCGCGGGTGCTGTTGCGGAGTTGGAAGAAGGCGATCACCGCCGCGGCCACCGGCAGGTACACGTAGACCTTGCTGAGGACCTCTGTGAGCCACGGGGTGCCGGAGACCACCGAGCCGATCGCCCACGACGGGCTGCCGAGGGCCCGGTCGGCGAGTTCGACGTATTCGTCGAGCACGTTCGGGTTGGCCCGGCTCGACAGCACCAGCCACACGTCGCCGACGCGACCCATCACGATCAACAGCAGCCCGAGGCCCACCGCCTTGAGAGTTCCGGCCCGCTCGCGCCCGTGCAGTCGCCATCCCGCGAAGGCGGCCGTGCCGATCAACGCGAACAGGATGCCGTTCCCGACGGTCGGGGCGTTGCCGACGATCAGACGCTGCGTGTTCCAGGCGAGTTCGAGTGCGACGGCCGCGCCCACCACGGGCAGTCGCATCCGCGACGGCATGCACACGAGTGCGAGCAGCATGCCCGCGATCTTGATCTCACCGATCTGCGGCCGTCCCACCAGATCGGTGGCGAGGAGATCCAGCGGTCCGCGCAGGTGGTTCAGCCGAGCGACGACCTCGATCAGGATGACGAACCCGACCAGGATTCCGACGATGAGCGCCCAGACACGGCCCGAGAACTCGAGACGGCGCCCCGAACGCAGCTGCGCCCACATCGACCGCAAGGAATCCTCAGCAAACATTCCTTACACGTTAGTAAACGAATACTTAACAGTAGGAATCAGAGTGACGCAATCGTCATTCAACCGAACGAACAACGTGACCCGCAGCACTCAGCCGACGCGGCGTTGCCTGGCGAACTCCGCCAGGACCACACCTGCCGCGACTGAGGCGTTGAGGCTCTCCACCTCGCCCGCGATCGGGATCGACAGGATCGAGTCGCAGTTCTCGCGAACCAGACGCGACAGCCCCTTGCCCTCCGAACCGACGACGATCACCGTGGGGCCCGTGCCGTCGTAGTCGTCGAGCGAGACGTCGCCGCCCGCGTCGAGTCCGACGATCTGGGCGCCCTTCTTGGCCCAGTCGAGCAGGGTGCGGTTCAGATTCGGCGTGGCCGCCACCGACATCCGGGCCGCAGCACCCGCGCTGGTGCGCCACGCGACGGCGGTCATCCCCGCGCTGCGCCGCTGCGGGATCACCACACCGTGTCCGCCGAACGCGGCCACACTGCGGATCACCGCACCGAGGTTGCGCGGGTCGGTGATGTTGTCGAGCGCCACCAGCAACGGCGCCTGCGGCGCGGCGAGGGCATCCGCCATGAGATCGTCCGGGTGCGCGTACTGGTACTCCGGCACCTGCAGTGCGAGCCCCTGATGCAGCCCGTTCGGCGACATCCGGTCCAGTTCCGGCTTCGCGACCTCGAGGATCGAGATCCCGCGGTCTCCCGCGGTGTGCACCGCCTCCTTGACGCGCTCGTCGGCGTCCACTGTCGTCATCACATACAGCGCGGTGGCGGGCACCCCGGCACGCAGACATTCGACGACCGGGTTGCGGCCCACGACGTACTCCGGACCGCCGTCCTCGGACTTGCGGTGATTTCGACGCCCCGCGGCCTTGGCCGCGGCCTTCGCCTTCTTGTGAGCGGGGTGGTAGGTGCGGTCGACGGCCTTCGGAGTGGCTCCGCGGCCTTCGAGACCGCGCCGGCGCTGCCCGCCGGACCCGACGACCTGGCCCTTCTTGCTTCCGGCCTTCCTGGTCGCCCCGCGACGCTGTGAGTTTCCGGCCATCAGTGTTCCTTCGATTTGAGCGCCCACTGGGCGCCGTCTGGGGTGTCGGTCACTTCGACGCCGGCTGCGGCGAGCCGGTCGCGGACCTCGTCCGCGGTGGTCCAGTCCTTGGCGGCGCGGGCCTGCGCCCGCCGGTCCAATTCTGCCTTGACGAGCACGTCGAGCGCAGCGTGAGCGTCGTCATCGACGCCCTCGGCGGCCCAGTGCGGGTCGAGCGGATCGGTCCCGAGGACCGCGGTCATGGCCCTCACCTGCGCCGCGATCTGCCTCGCGCGGCCACCGTCGCCCGACTCCAGGGCGGTGTTGCCCTCGCGGACGGCGTTGTGCACGGCCGCGAGCGCGGCCGGAACTCCGAGGTCGTCGTCCAGGGCGGCGGCGAAGTCGTCGTTCACCTCGCCGACCTCGACGTCGCCGACGCGTTCGGCGACGCGATGCACGAACGACTCGATACGCCGATAGCCGGCCGCGGCCTCGGCCAGCGCGCCGTCGGAGTACTCGAGCATGGACCGGTAGTGCGCGCTCCCGAGGTAGTAGCGCAGTTCCACGGCCCGGGCCCGCTCCAGCATCGCCGGGATGGCGACCACGTTGCCGAGCGATTTGCTCATCTTCTCGCCGCTCATCGTGACCCAGCCGTTGTGCAGCCAGTACCGAGCGAAGCCGTCGCCGGCACCGTGGCTCTGAGCGATCTCGTTCTCGTGATGCGGAAAGATCAAATCCATTCCGCCGCAATGAATGTCGAACTCGGCACCGAGCAGCGAGGTCGCCATCGCCGAGCACTCGAGGTGCCAGCCGGGACGCCCGTCGCCCCACGGCGTCGGCCACGACGGCTCCCCGGGCTTGGTGGCCTTCCACAGCGTGAAGTCACGGGGATCGCGCTTGCCGGTGCCCGCGCTCTCACCCTGGTGTACGTCCTCGAGCCGGTGGCCGGAGAGGCTTCCGTAGTCGGGCAGACTGCGCACGTCGAAGTAGACGTTGCCGTCGGCGGCGTACGCGTGACCGCGCTCGATGAGACGCTCCATGTACTGCACCATCTGGGTGATGAAGCCCGTGGCACGCGGCTCCGCCGAGGGCGGCAGCACACCGAGGGCGTCGTAGGCCCGGGTGAACTCCCTCTCGTGCGTGGCCGCCCATTCCCACCACGGACGGCCCGCTTCGGCGGCCTTGTTCAAGATCTTGTCGTCGATGTCGGTGACGTTGCGGACGAAGAGCACGTCCAACCCGCGGTAGGCGAGCCACCGCCGCAGCACGTCGAACGCGATGCCGCTCCGGACGTGACCGATGTGGGGAACGCCCTGAACCGTCGCACCGCACAGGTACACCGATGCCGTTCCGGGACGAAGGGGAACGAAGTCGCGAACCTCGCGGGCAGCCGAGTCGTAGAGGCGTAGAGTCACGGCCTGCGATTCTACTTGAGGGCCAGCAGTGCGGTGGCCACCGCCGCGATGCCCTCGCCGCGTCCTGTCAGACCCAGTCCGTCGCTGGTGGTGCCGGAGACCGAGACCGGTGCCCCCAGCAGATCGGACAGCACCCGCTGGGCCTCCGCACGACGCGGCCCGACCTTCGGCCGCTCCCCGATGATCTGCACCGAGGCGTTCACCGGAGCGAAGCCCGCCTCGTCGAGAAGGCCGCGGACGTGGCCGAGCATCGCCGCGCCGGTGACCCCGGACCACTCCGGTCGCCCCACGCCGAAGACCGCGCCGACATCGCCCAGCCCGGCGGCCGAGAGCAGTGCGTCGCAGAGTGCGTGAACGCCGACGTCGCCGTCGGAGTGCCCCGAGCAGCCGTCGGCGTCGTCGAAGAGCAGCCCCAGCATCCAGCAGGGTCGGCCGGCCTCGATCGGGTGGACGTCGGTCCCGACGCCGACGCGCATGTCCATCGCAGACACTCAGTGCTCCTGTGCGGTGATGAGCCTGGCCAGTGCCAGGTCGAACTGGGTGGTCACCTTGAACGCCATCGCGTCGCCCGGGATCACTCGAACCGGGATGCCCAGGGCTTCGACCAGTCCGGCGTCGTCGGTGGCGTCTGCCTGTGCGTCGTGCGCCCGGCGCAGCACCTGTGCGGTGAAACCCTGCGGGGTCTGCACGGCACGCAGCTCCGACCGGTCGGGAGTTTCCCGCACCAAGCCGTGGACGTCGACCCGTTTGAGCGTGTCGGCGACCGCGATCCCCGGGACCACCGCGTCGGCGCCGCCCCGGAGCGCGGTGACCACCGAGGCGAAGAGGGCCGGCGGGGTGAGAGCCCGGGCCGCATCGTGCACCAGGATCAGTTCCGCTTCGGGCACGGCCGCCAGACCGGCCCGGACCGAATCGCTCCGCTCGGCTCCGCCCGGCACCACGACGGCGTCCGGGACGAGCGCTGCGGCGCGGTCGAGCAGTTCCGGAGGTGCGGCCACGACGATGACGTCGACGACGCCGGACCTGCGTGCCGCCGAGGCGCTCAGCTCGAGCAGCGTGACGCCGTCGAGCTCGACGAACGCCTTCGGCACGGTCTCACCGAGACGCGTACCTCTTCCCGCTGCCGGGATCAGTGCGGCTACCGGGCCACTGCCTGCTGTCAGGACGCCGCAGCCAGGATCTCGTCGAGCATGCTGTCGGCCTTGGCGTCGTTGGTGTGCTGTGCGAGCGAGAGCTCGTCGACCAGCACGCGCCGGGCCCGGGTCAGCATGCGCTTCTCGCCTGCCGACAGACCGCGGTCCTGCTCGCGGCGCCACAGATCGCGGACGATCTCGGCCACCTTGATGATGTCGCCGGAGATCAGCTTCTCCTGATTGGCTTTGAATCGGCGGGCCCAGTTGGTGGGCTCCTCCGTGTGCGGTGCGCGCAGCACCTGAAAGACCTGATCCAGACCCTCCTGGCCGACCACGTCGCGCACACCGACGTAATCGAGCTTGCTGGACGGGATCTGAACTGTCATGTCACCGTCGGCAACCTTCAGGACCAGGTACTCGATCTCTTCACCCTTGATGGTCCGAATGACGATGTCTTCGACTCGAGCAGCACCGTGATGGGGGTATACAACGGTGTCGCCAACTTTGAAATTCAATGTCCACTGCCCCTTTCGAATGTAACCAGTCTAACACGCGAGGGCCGACAGCCTTCTCCAACGGTGCAGGTCAACCGAGGTGCAAGCAGGTGAACGACGGTATTTGCGCCCCGCCTGCCACCTTCGGGAAGCACAGTTGCACGCCTGAACCGAACGGCCCGGCGCTAATATCATCGGGACAATCTGGCGACCCGGGCGAACTTTTCCCGGCCTCGCCAACTACGCTGCGTAGTGAGAGTTCGCATCACCGGCGGACAACGCGACGACCACCCCGGAGGAAATGGTGTCAGTGCTCAATCGGTCCACCCGCCGTCTGGCCTCGGCCGCCGCTGTCGGCGCGCTCGGCATCGCGATCGCCCTCGGCACCACGGCCTGCGGTGCGGGAAAGATCTCGCAGACCGCGAATCAGGAGCCGGCCGTCAACGGCGCGAGCGGATCCATCACTCTGACCCCGTCCGAGTACGACGGCCAGGAGATGTCGAACGGATCGATCGCGATCCGCAATGCGCATGTGCTGTACCCGGTCTCGAAGGCCGACCAGATCTTCGGCGACGGCGGACCGTTCGCCCTCGCGTTCAACATCGCCAACGACAGCCCCACTCGCGTGGTCAAGCTGCAGAGCGTCTCGGCGAAGACCGGCAACATCAAGCTGACGCCGCCGACCTCGACCACCGGCGGCGACCCCGCCTCCATCGCCCCCGGAAAGGCCCTGCTGGCCGGACAGCCGTCCGGCTCGGATCCGGATCTGGCCGCCGGAGCGGACAGCCGCTGGACGGTGGAGCTCACCAACGCCGGCGACACCGTCGCCGCCGGTCTGACCGTCCCGATCACCTTCAACTTCGCCGTCTACGACCTGGGCGGCAAGCAGGTCGAGACCGTGTCGACCACCGTCGACACCCCGGTCGACGGCGGCACGCTCAACGAGCGCCAGGACGTCGTCCGCGACGTGCAGGGCGAGAGCGAGCACTGAGCCGCACCGAACTCCTCACAGCGGCGCCCCGGTCACTCGACCCGGGGCGCCGCTCTTGTCGTACCGGTCGCCTACAGTGTCTGCGTGGCCGGACGGACCGGGTGACGAGCGCGTCGGCGGACAGGGGAAGACATGGCTAAGACCCGATCGGTGTTCCGCTGCTCCGCATGCGGTCACCAGGTGGCGAAGTGGTTCGGCAGATGCCCCGAGTGCGGCGAATGGGGAACCATCGCCGAATCGGCGCCGGCGGCCGCCGCCGCACGCACCGGCACCACGTCGGTGGCACCGTCCAGTCCGGCCGTCCGCATCACCGAGGTGGTCTCCGGAGCGGTGGGCTCATGCCCCACCGGCATCGCCGAGTTCGACCGCGTGCTCGGCCGCGGAGTGGTCCCCGGTTCGGTGATCCTGCTCGCGGGCGAGCCCGGGGTCGGCAAATCGACACTCCTGCTCGAAACCGTGAAACACTGGGCGGCGCAAGGCAAGACGGCCCTGTACGTCACCGGGGAGGAGTCGGCCGGCCAGGTCCGGCTTCGCGCCGAACGCACCGACGCGGTGCACGAGAACATCTACCTGGCGTCGGAGACCGACCTCGCGACGGTGCTCGGACACGTCGAGGCGGTGGCGCCCACCCTGCTGATCGTCGACTCCGTGCAGACGATGGTCGCGACGGGCACCGACGGCGTCACCGGCGGTGTCACGCAGATCCGGGCGGTCACCACCGCACTGGTCTCGCTCGCCAAGACGAGCGGAATCGCCGTGATCCTGGTCGGTCACGTCACCAAGGACGGCACCGTGGCCGGTCCCCGCTCACTGGAGCATCTGGTGGACGTGGTGCTGGCCTTCGAAGGCGACCGCCACTCGTCGCTGCGGATGATCCGGGGCATCAAGAACCGATTCGGCCCCTCCGACGAAGTCGGCTGCTTCGAGCAGCGGTCCGACGGCATCCATCAGGTCAGCGACCCGTCGGGCATCTTCGTACACCACCACGAGTCCGATGTCGCGGGCAGCGCCGCCCTGGTCGCGATGGACGGCCGCCGCGCCCTCGTCGGCCAGATCCAGGCGCTGCTCAACGACACCCAGATGACCTCGCCCAGGCGCGCGGTCTCCGGTCTGGACTCGGCGCGTGTGGCGATGATGCTCGCCGTCGCCGAGAAGCACGCGGGCATCAAGGCCAGCACCAAGGAGGTCTACGCCTCCACCGTCGGCGGGATGAAAGTCACCGAGCCGGCCGCCGACCTGGCGATCTTCCTGGCGCTCTACTCGTCGCACCACAACGTCGCGGTACCGTCGTCGACCGTCGCGATCGGCGAGGTCGGCCTCGCCGGCGAGGTCCGCCGTGTGTCGTCGGTGGGCCGCCGAGTCGCCGAGGCCAAACGGCTCGGGTTCGGGCACGCGATCATTCCCGCCGGAACGCAGGACGAGGATCTGCCGCGCGGAATCCGCATCAGCCGGGTCAACAACCTCCTGGAGGCACAGTCGGCGGCGACGGCGCGGTCGGACTACGCTCAGGCCCCGTTCTGATGCCCTGAGGGATGCACCGCGCGATCGCGGTATCCGGCGAAGTGCTTCTCGAGATCGATGGCGATGAACAGCCCGTGCGCCGCGGCGACGGGCTCCTGGGGATCGCCGAGATGGGCGACGGCGCGCGTGTAGACCTTGCGGCGCACGCCCCCGAGGATCTCACCGGTGAACTGCACGGTGGAGCCCAGCGGAATCGGCTTGGCGTAGTCGATCTCCAGGTGCCCGGTCACCACCGGCATGCGGAGCAGCAGCGGCGAGGTTCCCATCACCTCGTCGAAGGCGGTGGAGAGGAGTCCGCCGTGGATCACGCCGGGACCGCCCTGCATCCAGTCCTCCACCTTCATCGATGCGGACACCGTGAGCCCCTCGCCCGCGATCACGTCGATTCGCAGGCCCACCGGCGCGTCGGCGCCGCATCCGAAACACATACTGTGATGCAGGTTGATTCGACGGCCGGGCGACGTCGCCTTCGGGTCGCGGGACAGTGGCTCGATGTCTGCGGGCAGCACGAATGAGGTCTTCACGTACCGCTACCCTAGTTCAGGTGACCGACACCGTTATCCCCGAGTCCAGCCGCGCCGAGCAGATCCGTTCCGCGCTCCGCCGCGTGGCTCCGGGGACCGGGCTTCGCGACGGACTCGAACGCATCCTCCGCGGCGGCACCGGCGCGCTGATCGTCCTCGGATACGACGACGACACCGAGCGGCTCTGCGACGGCGGTTTCCACCTCGACATCGAGTTCGCCCCCACCCGTCTGCGCGAACTGTCGAAGATGGACGGCGCCGTGGTGCTCTCCGACGACGGCAAACGGATCGTGCGCGCCAACGTCCAGCTGATGCCCGATCCCACCATCCCCACCGAGGAGTCGGGCACACGGCACCGCGCCGCCGAGCGGACCGCCATCCAGACCGGGGTCCCGGTGATCTCAGTGAGTGCGTCGATGTCGATCGTGAGCGTGTACGTGGGCGGGCAGCGTCGCGTCGTCGAGAACCCGGACGCCATCCTCTCGCGCGCCAACGTCGCGCTCACCACGCTCGAACGCTACAAGTCTCGCCTCGACGAGGTCAGCAGCCAGCTCTCGCGCGCGGAGATCGAGGACTACGTGCTGCTGCGCGATGCGATGAGTGCCGCCCAGCGGATGGAGATGGTCCGACGCGTCTCGGTCGAGATCGACGAGTACGTCCTCGAACTCGGAGTCAACGGCAGGCAGGTGTCGCTGCAGTTGGAGGAGTTGATCAACGACAACGACACGATGCGCGAACTGCTGGTGCGCGACTACCACGCGAGCCCGGAGCCGGCCAGCACCGAACAGGTGCGCCAGATACTCGAAGCGGTGGAGTCGCTCTCAGACGCCGATCTGCTCGATCTGACGATGGTGGCCGGGGCCTTCGGCTACCCGACCTCGCTCGAGGCCCAGGACACCGCGATGAGCCCCCGCGGCTACCGTCTGCTGGCCCGCATCTCCCGCCTGCAGTTCGGCCACATCGACCGGCTCGTCCGTCATTTCGGCACCCTGCAGTCGCTGCTCGCGAGCAGCGCAGCCGATCTTCAGTCGGTCGAGGGCATCGGGAGCATCTGGGCCCGGCACATCCGGGAGGGGCTCTCGCGGCTCGCCGAGAGCAGCCTCGAACGGTTCGACTGACGTCGGATCGCTACTGCTGTGCGGGTGCCTGCGCCGGAGCGACGAAGTTGAACGTGATCGGCGCCGACTCGCGCTCGGCCAGCTTCGCGGTGGCCTGGTAGCCGCCCGCCGCCACCTGGACGCGCTTCTTGGTGCATCCGGGATTGCTGGTGGTGCCCGACCAGGTGATGGTGTCGGTGACCTGCTGGCCCGGCGCAAGAACCTGGATGTTCACGCCTTTGTCCGGCGCGCAGTCCTGCGCCGACCACAGCGTCCGGCTTCCGTCCAGCGTGCGGACGATGACGTTCTGGGCGGCCTTGCCCACGTCGCGCGAACAGGCGGCGAGTCCGCCGTTGGTGGTGACGATCGTGAAGACCGGCTGGTCGCCGACGGTGTATGTGGGCTTGTCCGTGTAGAGCACCACCGACAGGCTCTGGTCGGAGCATCCGGGAGCACCGGCGTCCGCGGCGGGTGCGTCGGACTGCTGCGCGGGCGCGGGGGCGGGAGCCGAGGGCGTGGCACTCGGATCGCCGCCCTGGCCGTGCTCGCCTCCGCCGCTTGGCGCCTCACTGCTCGGCGGGGCGCTCTCCACTGCGGTCGAAGGCGCCGCGGGCTCGGTCGAGGACTTCGCCGCGGCGTTCTTCGAGTCGGGGGTGCTGTCGGAACCGCCGCTGAGCCAGACGATCAGGAGGATGACCACAACGATCGCGACGACCGCCCCGACGCCGGCGACGAGGCGCCGGCGCCAATACACCTCGGGCGGCAGTGGTCCTTGCGGTTCAATCACGCCCTCAACGGTATCGCCGCTCCCCTGTCAAGAGCAGCGAGGCCGTCCGGCGTGTCGTCGATTCCGCCGACCGAGGGCTCACTCGCCGATGTCGCCGATCACCTCGACCATCTCGACCTGACCGTCTTCGAGACGGTACGTGAGGCCGACGACGGCGAGCGTCCCCTTCTCGACCCGGTCGGCGATGATCTGGCTGCGGTCCATCAGCAGATGCACCGTCTCCTTCACGTGCCTGCCGATGAACCCGTAGTAGTCGTCGATGCCCTCGGCGCGTCCGGCCAGAATGCTCGGCATCACCTTCTCGACGATCGTCCGCACGTAGCCGTTCGGGAGGGTGTTGTTGTCGAGGGACTCGAGCGTCGAGCCGACGGCACCGCAGCTGCTGTGGCCGAGCACCACGATCAGCGGAACATTCAGAACGTCGGGGCCGAACTCGATGGTTCCGAGAACCGCTTCATCGAGCACATGGCCGGCGGTGCGGACCACGAACATGTCGCCGAGCCCCTGGTCGAAGATGATCTCCGCGGCCAGCCGCGAGTCGCCGCAGCCGAACAGAACCACGTGCGGCTTCTGGCCGGAGACCAGAGCGGCCCGCTGGTCGCTACTCTGGTTCGGATGAATCGACCCCCCACCGACGAAACGCTCGTTGCCTTCTTTGATGACCTGCCATGCTTGCGCGGGGGTTAAGTTCTCCATGAGCGCAAGTATGCCACCGCGCGATGTACTCGATTGGTTCACCCGTGCCCGTCGACCGCTGCCGTGGCGCGAACCGGGCATACCCGGCTGGCACATTCTGATCAGCGAGATCATGCTCCAGCAGACTCCAGTCGCGCGCGTCCTCGAGCCCTGGCAGGAATGGGTGCGGCGGTGGCCGGTTCCGTCCGCGATGGCCGCCGAGACCACCGGAGAAGTGGTCCGCGCGTGGGGCCGGCTGGGGTATCCCCGGCGCGCGATGCGGCTCCACGAATGCGCGGGCGTCCTGGCCGCCGAGCACGGCGACGTGGTCCCCGACGACGTCGACACCCTGCTCGCGCTGCCGGGGATCGGCGACTACACCGCCCGCGCCGTCGCGTGCTTCGCCTACGGCCGATCGGTCCCGGTGGTCGACACCAACGTGCGCAGGGTGATAGCCCGCGCGGTGCACGGCCGGGCGCAGGCCGGAAATCCCGCCAAGCGCGATCTGGCGGAGGCCGCGGCACTGTTGCCCGACGACGGCACCGCGCCGACGTTCTCGGCCGCGGTGATGGAGCTCGGGGCGCTCGTGTGCACTGCGCGCAACCCGCGGTGCGAGGAATGCCCCCTGCTCGGCAGCTGCCGCTGGGTGGCGCGCGGACGACCCGCCCACGACGGTCCCCCGCGTCGCACCCAGAAGTTCGAGGGCACCGACCGCCAGGCCCGCGGACGGCTCCTCGATGTGCTGCGCAGCGGTCGCGGCCCCGTCGAACGCGCCCGCCTCGACCTCGCGTGGACCGCCGACCCCGCCCAGCGCGACCGCGCGCTCGACTCACTGCTCGTCGACGGGCTCATCGAGGTCAACGACGACGGATTGTTCTGCCTAGCCGGCGAGGCCTGACAGGAAGGCCTCCACCGCGCCCCGGTACACGCCGGGGCGGTCGTCGTGAACCAGGTGCCCGGCGCCGGGAACTCGCAGATAGGCCGACTGCGGGTACCGCGCCTGACCGCCGCGGACGGCCATGTCTGCCATCTGCCCGGGCGGCGTCACGGAGTGCTCCGCCTCCACCAGCAGCGCGGGCACGTCGACCGCCTCCCACTGCGCCCAGAAGTCTCTGGTGCCCCACTCCTCGGCTATCGCTGCCCAGACGGGGATGCTGCCGTGGAGGCGACCGTCGTCGAAGGCCTCGTAGAAGTACCGGCCGGCGACGTCTCCGAACATCGCGACCGCCTCGTCGAGCCCGGCGAATCGTTCGGGCCAGCTGTCGAACCACGGGGCCCAGTCGCCGGTGGTGCGGCCGCGGAAATCCGGCGCCATGTCCTCGACCACGATCGCGCTCACCAGTTCGGGGAACTCGGCTGCCGCGCACCACGCGTGCAGCCCGCCCATCGAGTGACCCACGAGTACGGCGGGTCCGCGGTCGATCCAGGTGATCACCTCTCCGACGTCCGCGACGAACCGCTCGGTGGCGATGTCCTCGGGCGCGGGCGGGCGCGAATCGTCGAACCGGCCCTGATGGTAGGCGGCGTCGAAGGTGAACACTCGTCCGTAGCGGCGCAGCCAGGGAATCTGACGGCTCCAGGTGCGTCCGCGGCCCATCAGTCCGTGCAGCAGAACGATCGCCCCGAGCCCGCCCTCGTCCCTGTCGAGGCCGCCGTAGTCCAGGAGTCCATTCACGACTCTCGACCCTAATCCGGCGGGCGGTTCGTCAGTAGGCTGGACGGCATGGCAATTGTGAAGATCAACGCGATCAAGATCCCCGAAGGCGCCGGCCCCGAACTGGAGAAGCGCTTCGCCGCGCGTGCGGGAGTGGTGGACGAGGCCGAGGGATTCCTCGGTTTCCATCTGCTGCGTCCGGTCAAGGGCGAGGACCGGTACTTCGTCGTCACGCATTGGAAGGACGACGCGAGCTACCAGGCGTGGGCCGGTGGCGATGCCCGCGCCGCGCACAAGAGCGACCGCAAACCCGTCGCCACCGGAGCCGACCTCCTCGAGTTCGAGGTCGTGATCGAGGTCGAGCCGAAGTCCTGACGGATCGTCACGCACACGTCTTTCGCGCCAAGACGCTGGCAGTGATTTAGAACGTGTTCTAGTATCGAGGAAATAAGGTTTCCCGATACTAGGAGCACGTATGACCGAGCCCATCGAGACCACCCAGCTCTACATCGGCGGGAAGTGGGTCGCACCGCATTCCTCGCAGATTCTCGAGGTGTTCTCGCCCGCCACCGGCGAGAAGGTGGGCTCGGTCCCGCTGGCCGACGAGGTCGACGTTGACAACGCCGTCCGCGCCGCCCGCGAAGCGTTCGACTCCGGCGTGTGGCGCAACACGCCGCCGGCCCAGCGAGCTGCGGTGATCCGTCGGGCAGCGGAGCTGATCAATGAGCGCGGCGGCGAGATCGGCGCCCTCGTCTCGGCCGAGATGGGCGCCACTCCCGGCGACGTCGCGACCCTGCAGCAGCTGGCCGGGACCGGGGTCCTGAACGCCTATGCGGACGCCGCCGACGCATACGAATGGGAGGAGAAGCGGACCGGCCTGTTCGGCGAGAGCCTCGTGGTCCGCGAGCCCGTCGGGGTGGTCGGTGCGATCATCGCGTGGAACGTCCCGCTGTTCCTTTTCTGCAACAAGTTCGGCCCCGCTCTGGCGGCCGGCTGCTCCATCGTGCTCAAGCCCGCCCCCGAGACGCCGCTGAACGCGAATCTCCTGGCTGAGATCTTCACCGAGGCGGGCATTCCGGAGGGCGTGATCTCCGTGGTACCCGGCGGCGTCGAGACCGGCCAGGCGCTCGTCGATCACCCCGACGTCGACAAGATCACGTTCACCGGCTCCACCGCGGCGGGCCGCGCCATCGCCGCACGCTGCGGTGACCAGCTCAAGCGCTGCTCGCTGGAACTTGGAGGCAAGTCCGCGGCCATCGTCCTCGAAGACGCCGACATCGCCGCCAGCGCGCCGATGCTCGTCTTCTCGGGCATCCTGAACTCCGGTCAGGCCTGCGTCGCACAGACGCGCGTGCTGGTCCCCCGCAGCAAGCACGACGAGGTGGTCGACGCGATGGTCGCGGTTGCCTCCACCTTCACCCCGGGACTGCCCGACGACCCGGAGACGAAGGTCGGCCCGATCATCAACGACAAGCAGCACGCCAAGGTCACCGGCTACATCGCCAAGGGCAAGTCGGAGGGGGCCACCGCCGTTCTCGAGGTGCCCGCACCGGAGATCGGCACCGGCAACTTCGTCGGTCCCACCATCTTCACCGGCGTCACCAACGACATGACAATCGCCCGCGAAGAGATCTTCGGTCCGGTGATCAGCGTGATCGCCTACGACGATCTCGACGAGGCCATCGCCATCGCCAACGACTCCGACTACGGTCTCGCGGGCTCGGTCTGGACCACCGACATCGACAAGGGTGTCGAGGTCGCCAAGCAGATCCGCACCGGAACGATGGGCATCAACTGGTACGCGATCGACCCGTCGTCGCCCTTCGGCGGCTACAAGAAGTCCGGCATCGGCCGAGAGAACGGCCGCGAAGGACTCGAGAGCTACCTCGAGCACAAGGCCATCCTCATGCCGATGGGTTACACCTCGTAGCGCTCCCTCCCAAGAGCCGGCGCCCGCCTCCGAATCACCCCGGAGGCGGGCGCCATTTCATTCAGCGCCTGCGGCTCACACCCCAGCGAACGCCCGGACAGTCCGCTCCGCCACAGCCGCGACGTACGCGGCATCGGCGACGTCGTCAGTCATCAGGATCCGGAAGTAGAGCGGACTCGCGGCGGTCTCCAGAAACTCCCGCACATCGGTAGTCGACGGGAGTTCCCCTCGAGCGACAGCGCGCTCGACGATGACACCGCTGCGCAGGAACCGCTCATCCCAGAAGGCGGCGCGAGCGCGGCGTACGTCGTCCTCTGCCACGTCCACCGTCACCGCTGCCTGCACGACCGCGCGAATCGCGCGGTCCCCCAGCGCCTCGACGATGCCCGACAGGAGCAGTTCGAGGTCGCCTCGCAACGAGCCGGTGTCGGGCGTCGCGACGTTCGTGCGAGCGAACCGAGTCAGGATGTCGCCGATGAGTGCCGCTTTCGTCGACCATCGGCGGTAGACGGTCGTCTTGTTGACACCAGCGCGATCCGCGACGTTGGTGAGTTGCAGTCCCGCGTACCCGACTTCCGCGAGGATCTCGAGCGTCGCCTGGTGAACCGCTGCGACCACCCGGGCGGAACGACCGCCCGGACGTCGACGTTCGGATACCGCATCGCCGGTCATCTCCGCTCAGCCCCTTTCATCGCCGCACTCGTCGCACCTCCGGACAAACGCAACTATAGTTGCTTTAAATTCCATTGGCGACCGACGGACGGAGCTTTCGAGTGAACGAGAACGATGTGACGATCACAGCCGTGATCGATGGCCGCAGAGTCGGCCGCGACGAAGTGCTCGCCTGGGAGGCGCGCCGGATCCCGCGAGCCTCAAGGAAACTCGGCATGAAGGCTCCCTCGGGTCCGGTCGAAGATATGCGGCGCGCGTTCTGCGATGGCAAGTTCGAGCTGGGGGTCGATGAGATCCGGCGCCGCCTGGCCCGCGACATCCGACTGTCGGATGCGGTCGCACGCGTCACCGGCGGGCTGTCGGGAGGTCGCAGAGCCACCAGCGTCTGTGATCTGTATGTAGAGGGCGGGGACGCTCAGGGGTTCGTGGACTGGTTCTCGGATGCGGGCCGCGACGATTATGCGTGGAGCATGGTCGTCGCGAGTCCGGACCACTTCATCATCGACAGCACGGCGGACGGCAGGCAGGAGGTGATCGAGACGACCGGTGGCAGTCCCTTCGCAACCCGGTTCTTCGTCGACTACGACGACACCTCCCGGCTGACCACCGCGCGGGATCCGGCGTTCGCACTCGAACTCGCCGGAGTCGCTCGGACCGGCGCGGATACGGCAGTCGGCGGCGTACGTCATCAGCTTCGCGACGACAGGTACGGCTTTCACCTCCGCGCGTGCGTGGAGTTCCCGAAACTCATGGCACCGCAGATGGTTAAAGAACACCGCTGGCATCTCGCGTGCGAGTTCAGCAATTGGATCGAAGGAGCCTTCTCCGCCTGACCGGTTGGACGGGCTCGAGTGAGTGCCGCGGTGGCGGTTCGCGGATCAGCGGATGTCACGCGGTTTCGACTCGCTTCGCTCGCTCAACCAGCCTGGGGGAAAGACCGCTCAACCAGCCTGGGAAGAGCCACTGGACCAGCCTGGGATGGACCCGCTCAACCAGCCTGGGACCAGCCTGCCGAGGGCTTCAACCAGACCGGAGCCGCTCGGAGAGCGGCGCGAGGCTCAGCCCGCGGGCGTCGACTGCGGTGCCGGAGAGCTCGGGGCGCTCGGAATGGGCACGGCGTTCGACGGCGGCGTCTCGCCACCGGACTGCACGTTCTTCTGCAGACTGTCGTCGGTGAGGATGTCGATCTCGTTGATCTTCCAGTCGTCGCCCTGCTTCTCCATGCCGAAGATCAGGCGGCTCTTGTCGACCTGAACGTCTTCGGCATTGTTCCGGGTCGACGACTGGTTGATGAACAGCAGCACCTTCGCGGTGTCGCGGGTGTTCTCCATGACGCCGGAGTCCTGAACCGTCACGACGGTCGAGACCCCCTCCTGCTTGACGCCCTCGGCCACCTTCGACTCGACGATGTGCTTCTGATAGTCCTTCTGGGCCCCGCCCGTGAGCCGGCCCATCGTGGTGTTGATGTGCGCGTCGACGGTCTTCGAGTTCCACGAGAACATGTCCACGACGTACGTCTGCGCAGCCGACAGCGCGGAGTCACGCGCCCGCTCCTGCGCGGCCGCGTTCGCGTAGACGATGCCCAGCGCGATCGTCACGCCGACGACGATCACCACGATCAATCCCAGTACCGGCAGCAGCCAGCGCTGCACTCGACTCATCACGCCACCCAATCGAAGTACGTCATCTTCAGCTCACCATTGATGCGTGTCATGTCCACGCGGGCGCGGAAGGTCGTCGACTCGCTGCTCTTCGGGTCGTTCTTCGGGTGGCCCTCCCAGCCGTACACGATGAGCACCGAGCCCTCGTCCTCGTCGGCCTTCGACACCGCGTCGGCGAGAATCGTCGTCTTGGTGACCAGGTCGCCCTTGCGGACCATGTCCGCGACCTGCTTCATGTTCTCCTGGAACATCTGCTTCGCGCGGCCACTGGTCTTGTCGATCGCGTTCTTGTACATCTGGTCGGCGTTCTGCGGGTCGAGCGTGGTCATCGACACCACCATCTGCTGGGCGAAGGTGGAGTATTCGGCCCGCCACTGCCGCTGCTGCTCGATCTGGTGGTACTGGTAGCCGAACACGCCCGACAGCACCGCGCCGATCACCAGGACGAGCGACGTGAGCACCACCGCGACGATCATCAGCTTCGAGCCGTCGCCGGCCTTCTGCCGCGTGGACTTGCGCACCACACCGCGGCTGCGCCGACGCTCACGGTATCCGGCGCTGCGCTCCACCTCTTCGGGGTCGGGCTCCGGTTCCGGTTCGGCGGCCGGGGCCTCGTCGACCGGCTCGGCCGGCTGCTCGGTCTCGGTCTCCACGGCCGGTTCGGCCTCGGACTTCTTCGGCTTCTTGCGTCGTCGGCTCAGCGGACTGGAGCGGCGGACAACGTCGTCTTCGGGCGAGTTCAGGACTCCACCGTCTTCGTGATCAGGTCGTACCATTTCTGCTTCTTGCCCTGCGCCTGCTGATTCTCAGCGGTCACATAGGTCTTTCCGTCGGGTCCGATGAATTGTCCCGTCTGCGGATCGTAGGTGGTCGCGTAGACCGCCGGCGACGGATCGTAGTCGCTCGGGGTTCCCGGCACCACGCGCCCGGCCGGCTGCTTCGGCAGGTCGGTGCCCGGCAGGCCGTTCGGGAAGGCGACGTTGTCGCGCTTGGAGGGAACGAAACCGGTCTTGCACTCCTCGGGTGTCGGAGCACGGCGGCCCGGATACTCGACGCACGGGAAGTTTCGTGCGCCTCGGACCGCGGCCTGAGCGTCTTGCGGAAGCCGGCAGAGCAGGCCCGGCGGCAGGTCGCGGGCATCCTGCTCTGACGGGAAACGCCATTGGTCGGTCGGCATGAACCCGACAGTACAGGTCGGCGGATCCTGGAAGCCGAGCGTGAAGTTCACGTTGGGACCGTGCCGGTTGGAGCCGGAGTTGATCGCGGTGATCAGCGCGGAGAGCACGCGCGGATACAACACGATCGTCTGCCGCAGATTCGGCAGATACACCGCCTGCGTGTGCGCGGCCACCGACAGATTCGAGATCGCCAGCGGGAACGAGTCACTCATGTCCTCGAACAGTTTCTGCGCCTGCGACGCCACACCGGGACCCTTGGCGAGGATGTCGGTGATGTCGGGGCGGCTGGCGCGGAGCTGATCGGTCACCTTCGTCAGATCCTTGGTCCACGAGCGGATCTGGTCGGCGGTGCGGTTCTGGGTCGCCAGTATCGGCCCGGCCTGATCGACCAGATCGATGGTGGCGTCCACGTTCTTGTTCAACGCGCCGACGAAGAGCACCATCGAGTCCATCAATCGCTGAAGATCCTCACCGGTGCCGTTGAACGCGGTGAAAGCCTCGTCCATCACCGAGCGGAGCTTGGTGTCGCTGACCTGGTTGAGCAGCGCGTCGGCTTGGTCGAGCATCGAGGAGATCTCCACCGGGACATCGCTGCTCGTGACCGTCGCACCATTGCCCAGGTTGTCGCTCGACGGGTTCTTGGGCGGCTCGAAGTTCACGAACTGCTCGCCGACCGCCGAGACGCTGCGGACCGAGGCCGCGGAGTTCGCAGGGATGTCGGTGCCGGAGTCGATCGTCAGCGTCGCCGAGACGCCCGTCGGCGTCAGACGGACGCCGGTGACCTTGCCGACGTCCACCCCGCGGTAGCTGACGTTGGCGTTCTCGTAGAGGCCACCGGTCGACGGCAGTTCCAGCGTCATCGTGTAGGTGCCGATCCCGAACATCTGCGGGAGCCGGATGTAGAACACCGCCATCGCGACCATCGAGATGACCGTGACGATGCTGAAGATGATCAGCTGCACACGGACGAAATGCGTGATCTTCATCAGTTGCCGCCCTGGATCTTCGGAAGCAGGTCGAGCGGCGAGGGATTCGCCGAATTCTGCTGCTTACGCTCTGTCGGCCCCTTCTTCAAGGGCGCCGAGTACGGATTCGCACCCTGCTTGGCCCCACCCGCCGGCTTGCCGACGACGGTCTCCGGCCCGGCCGCGGTCACCGAGGCGACCATCGTCTTGCCCAGTCGGTTCCAGGTCAGGTCGAGCACGAGATCGGAGTTGACGTAGTCGCCCTTCACGATCGTCGGAATCAGATCCTCGACGAACGGGAAGGTCAGCAGGATCCGCAGTGAGTTGGTGAGCGCCGGACCCGTCATCGACAGCTGATCGAGCAACTCGCGCACATTCGGCACGATCGTCTTGATGTCGTCGCTGTTCTCGCGGAGCACCTCGTTGGCGGTGGCCGAGAGCTTGCCGACCCCGTCCATCGCGCTGGTCAGATTCTTGCGCTGATCCACGAGCAGTTGCAGAATCCTCGGGCCGCTCTCCAGCGCACGCTGGACGGTCGGCGTCTGGCGGTTGATCGTCTCCGCCAGCCGATCGAGGCCGGACATGGCGTCGATGATGTTGTCCGTCTGCGTGTTCAAGTCGGAGACCAGGGTGTTCAGCCGCGGGATGAGGCTCTTGAGCGTCCCCTCGTTACCTCCGACGATCTGGTCCAATTCGTGGACCACGTCGCCCATCTGCGACAGTCCGCCGCCGTTGAGGACCACCGACAGCGAGCTCAGCACCTGTTCGGTGGTCGGATACATGCACGGATCGACCGTCTGCGCCGAGGTGATGTCGGGGATCTTCTTGGGATCGGTCTGGGCCAGGTTCTGCTGCTCCGGGCAGTTCGGCAGCGCCAACGAGCCGCCTTCACGGAGATACTGCCCGCTCGGGTGGTCGGGCGGAACGATCGCGATGTGCGACGAGCCGAGCACGCTGGTCATCCCGATCATCGCGTGCGAACCGACCGGCACCTTGACGTCCCCGTTCAGTCGGAGCGTCACCTTCGCGGTCCAGTCGTCGATCGTGATGTCGCCGACGCTGCCGACGGTCGCGTCGTTCATCATCACCGGCGCGTTGCGCACCAGGCCCGCGGCCGACGGGATGCGAGCGGTGATCCGGTAGGCGTCCGAACCCGTTCCCGCGGCGCCGACGGCCGACACCGTGGAGATGGTGCCGCTGCTGCAGCCCGCCATGACGGGGACGACGATGAGGCCCGCACACGCCACGGCGGCGACCAACTTCTTCGACCTCATCAGCCCTCACCTCCGAACGGCACCAGCAGCTTCCCCAGCGGATCGGGATTGGCGTTGCGGCTGGCCGCATCGCGCTCACGCACGCCGGCCTGGGCGCGCTGCTTCACGCTCTCGTTCTGGTAGGTGATCTGGTCCGGATTCGCCGTACGCCCGATCACCGGGTTCGCCATGAAGGGCGGGTAGTTGACCACGACGTCCTTCATCACCGGACCGATGATGTCGACGCACTGCTCGATGTCCTTCTCGGTGTCGCCGGGGCGAGCGGTGGACGCCATCGATCCGCACAGCAGCGTGATCAGGTTGTTGCCCATGCCGAGACCGAAGACGCCGTCGAGCGACCCGGTCAGCGGGTTGTAGATGTTGAAGAAGTTGGCGAGCTGGTTGGGTGCGGAGTGCAGCAGGCCGCGCAGTTGCTCGTCCTTGCGCTTGAGCGTGCCGGTCAGCTGCGCCAACTTGCTCATCGTGGAGGTGACGACGCCGCTGTTGGTCCCGAGGAAGCCCTCGAGCTCACCGACCGCCTCGTTCAGATTCGTCATCGCATCGCCGAGATCGTCGCTGCTGCCTTCGAGCACGCTGCTGACGCTGGCCATCCGCCCGTTGAACTGCACCAACTGCTCGTGGCTCGTCGAGAGTGCGTCGGTCAGCTTCTGCAGGCTCTTGATGGTGGCGAAGACATCGTCGCGGTTGTCCGACAGCGTGCCCATGACCGTCGACATCTGCTTGATCGAGTCGGCGATCGCCTGGCCGTTGCCCGACAGGTTCTTATCCATCACGTTGATGGCGTCGGCGGCGGTGCCCGGCTCGGCGCCGTGCGGGCCGACGGCCTTGGTGAGCTCGTCGAGTTGCTTCTTGACGTCGTCCCACTCCATCGGCACGGCCGTCCGCTCCATCGGGATCGAGTCGCCGTCCTGCAGCTTCGCGCCCTTGTCGTACACCGGAGTCAGCTGGATGAACCGGCCGGACACGAGCGACTGCGCGACGATCACGGCACGCGCATCGGCCGGGATCGGGGTGTCGTCGTCGATGCGCATCGTGACCTTGACATCGCCGCGACGGGTCTCGATGGACGAGACCTTGCCGATATTGACGCCGATCACGCGCACCGGGTCGCCGCTGTAGAGGCCGCTCACCGACGGGAAATAGGCGGTGATGGTCCGCGTGGTCGCCTTCTGGACGCCGAGGAACACCCCGACGGCCAGCAGCACCAGTACGACGACTCCGGCGATGATCGCCCACACTCGTTTCGAGATGCCCACGTCAGCCTCCCGTTCCGTGACGCTGGCTGGGGTTCAGGTCATTGTTGTTCTGCGGTTGCTGCGGGATGGGCGTCGGGTACTGACGCTTGGGCGAGGGACGTCCCACGTCCGGGGCGCCCGCATCCGGCCCCTGGTTCCAGTTCTTCGGGAACAGCGGGTTACCCGAGTACTGGTAGAAGTACTTCGCCGCCTCGGGGTACTTGCGCTGCAGGACCTTCAGGAACGTGCCGAAGTAGTCGCCCCACGTCGGCAGTCCGACGAGCGAGGAGAAGTACGGTCCCGAGCTGACCGCCTCACCGAGGATGTTGGCGTACGGACCGAGGTTGTCGATCGCCTTGCCGAAGTTCTCCTCGTTGTCGTTGAGGATGTCGAGCACGCCGTTGAACTTGTCGAGCACCGGCTTCAGCTGAGCGTTGTTGTCTTCGACGAACCCGGTGATCTCGGCGGTGACGTCCTTGGTCCCCTTGATCACCTGACGCAGCGCTTCGCGGCGGATGTTGAGCTCGCCGAGCAGTGCATTGGCGTCGATCAACATGTCGCGGATCTGGTTGCTGCGCTGACCGACGATCTGGGTCACCCCGCGGGCCTGCCGCAGCAGGTCGCTGAGCGCGTTGTCGCGATCCGCGATCGCCTTCGACAGCCGGCTCACCCCCTCGACGGCCCCGCTGACATTGGCCGGTGTCTTCGAGAACGTCTCGGTGAGGGTTTCCAGCGCCTTGTTGAGCTGATCGGTGTCGGTGGTCGCCAGGGTGGAGGTCGCATCCTCCAGAGCGTCCGACAGCGAGTACGGCGACACGGTCGAGTCCACCGGGATCGACCCGCCGGGCTTGATCCGGCCGGTGCCGATCGGTGTGATCGTCAGATTGCGCCGTCCCAGGACGGTCTCGGTCTTGATCGCCGCGCGGGTGCGATCGCCCATGACGACCGTGTCGTTGAGCCGGAACCTGATCTTGGCCTTGAGTCCCTGATCGGTCTCGGCCAGGCTGATGCCCTCGACGGTGCCGACGTTGACGCCGGCCACCAGCACCACGTCCCCGGTGACCAGACCACCCGCGTCGTCGAAGTAGACGTCGTAGGTGCTGATCTGCGAGAGATACGGCAGCCGGTCCATCTGCATGGCCATGATCACGACCATCGCGGTGATGAGTGCGCCGATGATTCCGACCTGATACTTGGGCCGCCCCGCACGGTGGAAGGGCTTGGTCTCGGCCTGTGTGACGTCGACGTCCGGATCCTGCGACTCTGCGGGCTCGGGATTCACGTTCTCACTCAACTCGCGCACCTCCCGCCCGCTCTGGTCTGATCGCCCATCGCGTCGATCGCCGTGAAGTAGTACTGGGTGTTGCCCGGACCGGGCAGCAGCAGCCGGATACGGCAGAAGTAGATCTGCAGCCAGGCCCCGTAACTGCCGAGGTTGGAGAGCATCTTGAAGTCGCCGGGCAGGCGACCGAGCAGATTGCGGATGAAGGGCTCGGCCTTGAGCGCCTGCTCGCTGGTCCGCCCGAGCGCCGACACCGTCTCCTTGAGATCCGGGCGGGTGGCGTTCATCAGGCTCGCCAATCCGGTGGTGGCCTGGCTCGCCTGGCTGATCGCCTCGCCGTACACACCGCGGTCCTGGGCGAGTCCGGAGATCAGCTTCTGCATCCGGTCCACGCTCTGGTCCAGGCCCTTGTGGTCGGCCTCGAGCGTGGAGAGCGTCTTGTTGAGGTTGTCGATGACGCTGCCGATCAGCTGGTCGCGGTCGGCGATCTTGTTCGTGAACTCCGAGGTGCTGGCCAGCAGCGTGTTCAGTCCCGCGCCCTGCCCCTGGAAGATCGCGATCAGCGAGGAGGTCAGCTGATTGACCTCATCGGGGTCCAGCGTCCGGAACAGCGGCTTGAATCCGCCGAGCAGGTTGTCGAGGTCCAGAGCGGGCTCGGTCTGCTTCAGCGGGATCTGATCGCCCGCCGACAGCGTCTGGCTCATGTCGCCGGTGCCCGGCTGCAGCTCCAGATAGCGGTCGCCGGTGAGATTCTGGTACCGGATCCGGGCCTGCACCGACTTCGGCAGCCGGTAGTTGTCGTTGACCGTGAACGTGACCTCGGCCTGGTTGTCGCGATTGAGTTTCACCGAACTCACGGCTCCGACGTCGACGCCCGCGATCTTGACGACGCTGCCGGACTTCATGGCGGAGGCGCTGGCGAAGACGGCGCTGTACTTGTCACTGCTTCCGCCCTGGTAACGGCTGAACACCAGCACCAGGCCGACGAGCACCAGGATCATGGCGAGGGCGAAGGCGCCGAGCTTGATGACGGTCGCACGGAATGCGCGTGCGCGACTATCCACGGGGGGTACCTCCGAACAGCAACTGGAAGAGCTTGCGCGACTCCACCTTCGGGGTGGTGCGCGGCTGATACGGCTGCGGCGCGTTGTCGATGACGTAGAACGGGATGTGTTCCTTGGACTGCACATCGGTCAGTCCGGCCTGGCAGGTCGGCGGGCCGTCGCCGTGGACCTCGGGCAGGTCCTGCGGGTAGCGGTACGGGTCCTGACCGGGGATCAGTCCGGCGTCGAGCAGCAGCATGCCGTTACGCCCGCCGAGCAGCGGCGTGGCGATGTCGGTGGCGTCCGACGCCGCGGTGATGAAGCACCGCAGTCCCGGCGCCTGCCTGCCGAGCAGCCGGCTGACCGGGTTGAGATCGGTCAGAGTGGAGATGAGGTTCTTCTTCGACGCCGTCAGCACGCCGTTGACGGTGTTGGTCATGCCGGTGACGTTGATGAGCAGCGCGTCGAGGTTCGCGGCGTTGTCGACCAGGGTGTTCCCGACGACGGTCGCGTTGTCGAGCACGCGCATCAAATCGGGCATCGCGTCGGCGTAGACGTTGGTGGCGCCTGCACCCTCGCGGAGCAGCCGGTTGAGCTCGGGCAGGTGCGGGTTGGTCTTGCCGAGCACGTCCGTGAGCTGGACCAGCGCGTCGCCGATCTGCTTCCCGCGTCCCGAGAGGGCCTCGTCGACGGCGCCGATGGTGACGTTGAGCTTGTCCGGCTGCAGCTCGGCGAGCACGTTGACCAACTGCTGGTACACCGTGTTCAGCTCCACGACCACGTGGTCGGCGGTGATGACCGAGCCCGCCCGCAGCTGTCCCTCCGGCCCGGACTCCGGCACCACGAGGTTCACGGCCTTGGCCCCGAAGATCGTGTTCGACTTGATGTCGGCCTTGACGTTGGCCGGAACCATGCCGATCTGGTCGGAGGCCATGTCGAGCTTGAGTTCGGCCCGGTCACCGAGGGTGGTCACCGAGGCGACGCGCCCGACCTCCACCCCGCGGAGCTTGACCTTCGCGTCGGGATTCATCACCAGTCCCGCGCGCGGCGCGAAGAGGGTGACCGTCTCGGTGCTGGCGAACCATCCGAGGAACTGCCCGGACGCCAGCGCGACGATGCCGGCGAGCACGCCGACCATGATGACGGCTGCGAGCTTCCGGGTGCGGTCGCTGTAGCCTCTGCTGTTCTTCTTCGCCATCCGTTCAGCCCGCCAGATTGAACTTGCCGTCGGCGCCGTAGATCGCGAGCGACGTCAGAAGGGTGATGACCACGACCACGACCAGCGAGGCGCGGACCGCGTTGCCGACCGCCACACCGACGCCGACCGGACCGCCGGACGCGTTGAATCCGTAGTAGGTGTGGATGAGCATGACCGCGACGGCCATGCAGATCGCCTGTACGAACGACCACAGGATGTCCGACGGGATCAGGAACGTGGAGAAGTAGTGGTCGTACACGCCGGAGGACTGGCCGTAGAGCACCACGGTCGCGAACCGGCTGGCCAGGAACGACGCCAGCGCCGCGAGGGAGTACAGCGGAATGATCGCGACCAGTCCCGCGACGATGCGCGTGCTCACCAGGTAGGGCACGGACGCGATCGCCATCACTTCCAGGGCGTCGATCTCCTCGGACACTCGCATCGCGCCGAGCTGAGCGGTGGCCCCCGCGCCGATCGTCGCCGCCAGGGCGATGCCGGCGATCACCGGGACGGCGATTCGCACGTTGATGAACGCGGAGAAGAAGCCGGTGAGGGCCTCGACGCCGATGTTCGCGAGCGAGTTGTATCCCTGGACGGCGATCGTGCCGCCGGTGAACAGGGTCAGGAAGCCGACCACGACCACCGTGCCGCCGATCATCGCGAGCGCACCGGTACCCATGGAGATCTCCGCGATGAGGCGGAGCGTCTCCTTCTTGTAGAGCCGGACGGCACGCGGAATCGAGGCGATCGCGTCCCAGTAGAAGAGGGCCTGATCACCGATCTTGTTCCAGTCCTCGCCGGCGCGCTTGAGCGCGACACGGGCAGTGAGCAGACGGGTAGTACCTGGCAGAACCATCAATTATCCCATCGTCGCCTTGAGACCGACCGCGGTGACGACCACGTTCACGACGAACAGCGCCATGAACGAGTAGACGACGGTCTCATTGACGGCGTCACCGACGCCCTTCGCTCCGCCCTTGACGTTGAGGCCGCGGTAGCAGCCCACCAGTCCGGCGAACAGGCCGAAGAGCGCGGCCTTGATCATGGAGATCACCAGTTCCCCGAGACCGGTGAGCAGCGTGAGGTTGGCGATGAAGGCGCCGGGATTCACGTCCTGCAGATATACGGAGAAGATGAAGCCGCCCGCGATGCCGATGGTGCACACCAGGCTGTTGAGCAGCAGCGCCACCCCGGTCGAGGCGATGATGCGCGGCACCACCAGCCGGTGGACGGGGTTGATGCCGAGCACCTCGAGCGCGTCGATCTCCTCACGGATGGTGCGCGCACCGAGGTCGGCGCAGATCGCGGTGGCGCCGGCACCGGCGACGATGAGCACCGTGACGATCGGGCCGATCTGGGTGATCGTTCCGAGCGCGGCACCGGCGCCGGAGAGGTCCTGCGCACCGATCTCCCGGAGCAGGATGTTGAGCGTGAAGCTCACCAGCACCGTGAACGGGATCGCGACCAGCAGGGTGGGCACGAGTGAGACGCGGGCGATGGCCCACGACTGCTCGACGGTCTCACGCCACTGAAAAGGACGTCGAAAAAGCTCACGGGCGGATTCCACACCCAGGGAGACGAACTCTCCCACGCCGTTCATCGGGGCAGCGAGTCTGCTCGTCAAGGCCCCTCCTCCCGCTCCGATGCTGGCAACCTATCACGTACGAAAATTGTGCTCTGCGTTACAAGCCGAGCCGACACACTCTAAAGAGAGGTGTGCTAGTCCATCAAATCCGAGGCCGAGAATGTGCCGACCTTCTCCGGCTCGGCGAAGTACGCCGAGACGACGTCGCCGAGCGCCTCGGGCGACCACTGGTCGCCGTCCGCGGCGAAGACCTCTTGCACTTTGGGAGCGGCCATCAGACTGACCTTGGGGCCGTAGACCACGAAGACCTGTCCGGAGACATTCTGCGCCGAGGGACCGGCGAGGTAGCGGACCAGGGTCACCACATGCTCGGGCGACAGCGGGTCGACGGCGTCCTCGGGGGCTGCACCGAAGACGTCCGCGGTCATCGCCGTGCGCGCACGGGGACAGATCGCATTGGCGGTGGCGCCGTAGCGGGCCAGTGCGCGGCTCGCGGAGACCGTCAGCATCGAGATGCCGGCCTTCGCCGCGGAGTAGTTCGCCTGGCCGGCGCCACCGAGGAGCGCCGCTTCCGACGATGTGTTGATCAGGCGGCCGTACACGGGCGCACCGGAGGCCTTGGACTCGGCGCGCCAGTGTGCGGCGGCGTTCCGGTTGAGCAGGAAGTGACCCCGCAGGTGGACGCGCTGCACCAGATCCCACTGCTCATCGGTCATGTTGAAGAGCATGGCGTCGCGGGTGATGCCCGCGTTGTTCATGACGACGTGCAGACCGCCGAGGTCCTGCGTCGCGACACGCATGATCTCGGCCGCGGTGGCCGAGTCGGCGATGTCGCCTGCCACCGGAACCGCCTTGCCGCCCACACCGGCGATCTCGTCGAAGACGTCGCTGGAGTCGAGCGCCGACTGAAGGTCGTTCACGATGACGGTGGCCCCGTCGCGCGCGAGACCGATCGCCTCCGCACGCCCCAGACCCGCACCCGCACCGGTGACGACTGCTACCCGACCGTCCAACGACTGACTCACTTCTATCCCTTCGACGCGAAAACTAGAACTTGTTCTAACACAGATCCCTGCGAGCATCCACTCGATCGGGAAATGAGTGTTGTCAGTCGTCGACGATGGACAGTGCCGAGCGGGGGCAGCTGGCGACCACCTGACGCATCTCCTCGCGCCGGGTCTCGGCCACGTCGTCCTGCAGAATCACCAGGTAGTCGTTGTCGTCGAGCTCGAAGACGTCGGGTGCCATACCGACGCAGACAGCGTTCGACTCGCACAGATCGAAGTCGCATTTGATGTGCATCTATTCCTCCTCCGCTTGCAGCCCGAACAGTTGACGGGCTCGCGTCCTACACGTTAGAACGTGTTTCAATACTAGGGAAGCAGTATTGCGCCCCGATTGGGAAACAGCAACGGCGGGAGAGCCATGCGGATCGCCTACACGCAGGAACAAGAGCAGCTCAGGAGCGAACTTCGCGCCTACTTCGACGCCTTGATGACGCCGGAGCGCCGAGCCGCACTCACCGGCGGTGACGGAGAACTCGGAGAAGGCGATGCCTACCGGGACGTCGTCCGCCAGATGGGGCGGGACGGCTGGCTCGCGCTGGGCTGGCCCACCGAGTACGGCGGAGCCGACCGCTCGATGATGGATCAGCTGATCTTCACCGACGAAGCGGCAATCGCGGGCGCCCCCGTCCCGTTCTTGACGATCAATTCGGTGGCGCCGACGATCATGCACTTCGGCACCGACGAACAGAAGAAGTTCTTTCTGCCGAAGATCGCGGCCGGCGACCTGCACTTCTCGATCGGCTACTCCGAGCCCGGTGCGGGCACCGACCTGGCAGCGCTGCGCACCACCGCGGTCCGGGACGGCGACGAGTACGTCATCAACGGGCAGAAGATGTGGACCTCGCTGATCCCCTACGCCGATTACGTCTGGCTGGCCTGCCGCACCGATCCGGAGGCGAGCAAGCACAAGGGGATCTCGATGGTGATCGTGCCGACCACCGCCGAGGGCTTCTCGTACACCCCGGTCCACACGATGGCGGGCGTCGACACCAGCGCCACCTACTACCAGGACGTACGCGTTCCGGTCACGAATCGCGTCGGCGAAGAGGGCGGCGGATGGAGCCTGGTGACCAACCAGCTCAACCATGAGCGGGTGGCGCTGTGCAGTGCCGCCCCCATCCAGACCGCACTGCGGGAGACGCTGGCGTTCGCCACCGCGGAGACCGACGGTCGGCGGCCGGCCGATCAAGCCTGGGTCCGGGCCAACCTCGCACGTGTCCACGCCAAGGTCGAGTTCCTCAAGCTCGTGAACTGGAAGATCGCGTCGATCGCCGCCTCGGGCGGCTCGCCGTCGCCCGCCGACGCCTCGGCGACGAAGGTGTTCGGCACCGAGTTCGCCACTGAGGCCTACCGGTTGCTGATGGAGGTGGTCGGACCCGCCGCCACTCTGCGGCAGGGCAGTCCGGGAGCTCATCTGCTCGGCCGGCTGGAGCGCTTCGCGCGCACCTCCCTGATCCTCACCTTCGGTGGCGGCACCAACGAGATCCAGCGCGACATCATCGGCATGCTCGCATTGAAGCTCCCGCCGGCCCGCCGCTGAACCGCCGCCGTACTCAAAAGGACGAACCCATGGACTTCAACCCCACCGAAGCTGCGACCGACCTCGCCAAGCTGACGTCCGACATCGTCGACCGGCTCAGCCCCGCCGAGCGGGTCGCCGAACTCGAGAGCGATCGCGCGCCGATCGACCGGCGGCTCTGGACCGAGATCGCCGCGGCCGGCCTCCTCGGCCTGGCCGCACCCGAGGCCGTCGACGGCGCCGGTCTCACCACGTTGGAGACCACCGCGGTGGCCACCGAACTGGGCCGCGCCCTGGCCCGAGTGCCGTTCGGTCCGCACGCGGTGGCCGGCGTTCCGCTGCTCTGCGCGCACGCGAGCGACCGGCTCCGATCCGAACTGCTGCCGCGGGCCGTCTCCGGCGAGCAGGTGCTGACCGCCGCGGTCGAGGAGGACGGCGCCTACGGACCCGTCGACGGGCTCACCGCATTCGACGGCTCGGCTCTCACCGGTTCCAAAGTCAACGTCCCCTACGCGGCGGCCGCGGACACCCTCCTCGTCACCGCCGCGAGCGCGGGCGGGCCGCTGATCGCCGTCGTACCCGCGGACCGGTCCGGCGTGCGCATCACCGAGACCGTCACGACCGGTCTCACCCCGACCTATCTCGTCGAGTTCGACGCGGTGGAGGTGGCGGCCGACGAGATCCTCGACGGCGGCGCCGCCACCGTCGATCGAGCACTCGACCTGCTGCGGCTGGCCGTCAGCGCGGACCAGGCCGGCGTGATCGCCGGAGCCCTCGACGCCACCGCCCGTTACGCACGCGAACGAGAGCAGTTCGGAAGGCCGATCGGTTCGTTCCAGGCCGTGGCCGCGCGCCTCGCCGACGGTTACATCGATGTCCAGGCACTCACGCTGAGCGTGCTGCAGGCCGCCTGGCTGCTGTCGGGACTCGCCGACACCGACGCCGACGGGGCCACCGCCGCGGTCGACACCGCCAAGTTCTGGGCGGCCGAAGCCGGACACCGCGTCGCCCACACCACGGTTCACGTGCACGGTGGCGTCGGTCTGGACACCAGCCACCCGGTGCACCGGTACTTCCTGCGCGCCAAGCAGAACGAATTCACGCTGGGCAGCGCCCCGGTGGTGCTCGCCGAACTCGGCGACCTGCTGACGGCGACGCGGTGATTCGGTGACCGCGCCGCCCGCCGCCGTCACCGACGCCCGCTGCCTGTCGGACCTCTACGCCTCGCTGTCGGAGGTCACCGACCGCGGGATGCATTTCGAGGGCGGGTTCACCCCGTGGCGCGATCACTTCACTGCGACCAGGAAACGTGCTGCGGCGCTGCGCGAACGACTCGATCCCGTCCGTCCTCCGCACGTCGGCGTGCTGCTGCCGAACGTCCCCGAGTTCAGCTTCCTGTTCGGAGCGGCCGCACTAGGCGCGTTCGTCCTCGTCGGGCTCAACAGCACGCGCCGGGGTGCGGCGCTGGCCGCGGACGTGGCCCGGGCGGACTGTCAGATCGTGATCGTCTCGGACGAGACGGCCGAGCTGATTCCGGCGGATCTCCCGGTCCCGGTGCTCAACGTCGACGGCGCCGAGTGGGCCGAGACGGTCTCCGCGGCGTCGTCCGACGGGTTCGCACCGGCGCCCGTGCGACCCGACGATCTGGTGATGCTCATCTTCACCTCCGGCACTACGGGCGACCCCAAGGCCGTGCGCTGCAGTCAGCGCAAGTTCGGTGCGCCGGGAGTGATGCTGGCGCAGCGTTTCGGACTCGGACCCGACGACGTCGCCTACCTGTCGATGCCGATGTTCCACTCCAATTCGCTGATCGCCGGATGGTCGGTGGCGGTGGCCGCCGGCGCGTCGATCGTCCTTCGCAGGAAGTTCTCGGCGACCGGGTTCTGCGAGGACGTGCGTCGGTACGGTGTCACCTACGCGAACTACGTCGGCAAGCCGCTGCGCTATGTCCTGGCCACGCCCGAGCGCGACGACGACGCCCGCAGCACCCTCCGCCTGGTGTACGGAAACGAGGCCGGGGCCGCCGATCGCACCGAGTTCGCGCGCCGGTTCGGCGCGCGCGTGGTCGACGGTTTCGGGTCCACCGAGGGCGGTGTCTCGATCACCCGCACCGCGGACACCCCGGACGATGCGCTCGGGCCGCTCACCGCCCCGAACGCCGTCGTCGACCCGGACACACTCGAACCCGTCGCCGCCGGACGGATCGGCGAGATCGTCAACACCGCCGGTGCCGGACTCTTCGACGGCTATTACGGCGATGAGGAGGCGACGGCGCAGCGCCTGCGCGGCGGCGTGTACCGCACCGGAGATCTGGGATGGGTGGATGACGACGGGTACGTGCACTTCGCCGGCCGTCTCGGCGACTGGCTGCGGGTGGACGGCGAGAATCTCGGTACCCGTCCCATCGAGCAGATCCTGCTGCGCCATCGGTTGATAGCCGACGCCACCGTGCTGGGCGTCCCCGACGACATCGGCGACGCCGTCGGTGCCGTGCTGGTGGCACCGGGACTGACGCGGGAGTCGCTGGTGGAGTTCTTGAAGGCGCAGACCGATCTCGGGCCGAAGCAGTGGCCGACCCTGGTCTGGCTCACCGATTCGCAGCCCGAGACCGCGACCTTCAAGACCGCCCGCGCCGCCCTCGCCGCGTCGCTCGGCGAGCCGACCTGGCGCCTGGCCGGCTGAGCGTCAGGGCAGCAGCGCCATCTCCCGCGCATTCCGCACCGCGACCGCGAGGCGGCGTTGCTGCTGCACGGACAAGCCGGTGACCGATCGCTTCCGGATGCGGCCGCGGTCGGTCAGGAAGCGCCTGAGCGTCTGCGTGTCCTTGTAGTCGAAGGTCAGGTTCGGACCGGCGGTACGCCGTTTCACCTCACGCATCACCAGCTCGCCTTCTGAATGCCGGGCAGCTCGCCGCGGTGCGCCATCTCACGGAATCTGATGCGCGACACTCCCGCTTTGCGGAGGTAGCCGCGCGGCCGGCCGTCGACCGCGTCACGATTGCGCAGCCGGGTGGCGCTGGCGTCGCGCGGCTGCTTCGACAACTCCGCCTGAGCCGCCCGGCGGGCCGCGGGCTCGGCGCTCGCATCGACGACGATCCGCTTCAGCTCGGCCCGCCGCTCGGCGTACCGCTCGACCACCGCGCGCCGCTGCCCGTCACGGACGATCTTCGACTTCTTCGCCATCAGCGGTCCTCCTTGAAATCCACGTGCCGCCGCACGATCGGGTCGTATTTGCGCAGGACGAGACGATCGGGGTCGTTCCTGCGGTTCTTGCGCGTCACGTACGTGTATCCGGTACCGGCCGTCGACCGGAGCTTGATCACCGGCCGCAGATCAGTGCTGCTCGCCATCAGACCCGCTCCCCTCGCCGCCGGATGCGACCGACGACCGCATCGATCCCGTCCCGATCGATCTCCTTGATCCCCTTGGCGCTGACCCGCAACGTCACCCGGCGACCCAGACTGGGCACCCAGTACGTCTTCCGGAACAGATTGGGCTGCCATTGACGCGACGTCCGACGGTGCGAGTGCGACACCGACTTCCCGAATCCGGGTACCGCCCCCGTCACCTGGCATCTCGCTGACATGAAGCCTCCTTACTGACAACTATTCGCATTAATTTCGCCGATGACGGTACAGTGAAATCCGAAATTAATGAAAACCATTACAAGTAAGGAATGAGTCGAGATGCCGCAGGAACGTTCGCACAGAACACCGTTGACCCTGGTCACCGGCCTCGATCGCACTATCTCCGCCAGAATCGCCCACACCCTGGCCACTCCCGGGACCGCGGTGGTGAGCCACGATCTGCGTGACGTCGAGCGCGGCCGCGTCACGCGAACCGTGCATCGGATCGACACCGACGGCCACGACGAGTTCAGTGTCGACGACATCGACCTGGAACACGGATGCGTGTCGTGCACACTCCGACTCGATCTCCTCCCGCTCCTGCGCACCCTGCACCGCGAGACGCAGGTGTCCCGGATCGTGGTGGTTCTCGATCCGGTGGCGGAACCGGAGAACGTCGCGCTCGAGGTCCACCAGACGGTCGTGCACGTGCCGGGGCTGCCACCCGCCCCCGCGGGCGACGACGTGTGCCTGAGCCACACCGTCTGCGGCGTCGACGCGGCACGGTGGCTCGCCGACGCCACCGGCGATCTCACGCTCGCTGAGGCGGGACTCTCGGCCGCCGAGGACGAGCGCACCCTCGCACAGGTGGCCGTCGGGCAGGTGCGATTCGCCGACACCGTGATCGTGGAGCGCGCCGACTCGGCCGCGGGTGCATGGGAGCTCGCACGACTGCACGCCGTGCTCGTCCGGTTGGCGCCGGCCGCGGGAATGCGCACGCTCAACAGCAGGCAGCCGCTCGACGCCGCACTGATGGCGCGGGCGCTCGCCTCCGGCACGGCGGAGTCACCTCACGGACGCCCGCGCCGCCCGTTCGATCCCCTGCTGTCGGGACGACCGGACCTCACCGCCGACTGCGGCGTGGAGCTGATGACGATCGAAGCGACGCGCCCGTTCCACCCTGAGCGGCTGCACGTGGCGCTCGACGCCTTGCTCGACGGCGTCGTGACCGCGCAGGGTCGGCTGTGGATCGCGGCGAATCCGAACGACGTGCTGTGGCTCGACTCGGCCGGCGGCGCCCTGGGCATCCGCCGCGTCGGCACCTGGCTGGCCACCGATCCCGCGGCCGCCGCGGATCCGCAGCAGTCCGCGACGGCGGCGTTCTACTGGGACGACGTGCACGGTGATCGCCACACCAGCATCGTCGTCCTGTGCCATCGGGCCGCGCCCGACGAGATCCGCGCCGCCTTCGACGCGGCGCTCGTCACCGATGACGAACTGGCCGCTGGGCCGCGGGCCCTGGCGAACCTGCCGTCCCCGTTCGGCACCGACCATCGCGACCCGTGCGACGACCTCGAGACCACCGACCGGTCCGCCACCGTGGACCAGACCGAAGGAGAGAACCGATGAAGCCCGGAATCCACCCCGAGTACCGCCACGTCGTATTCCGCGACGCGACCACCGGCACGAGTTTCCTCACCCGATCGACGGCCGCCTCGGACGCGACCGTCGAGTGGGAGGACGGCGAGGTCTACCCGCTGATCACCGTCGATGTGACGAGCGATTCCCATCCGTTCTGGACCGGCACCCAGCGTCTGGTGGACGCCGAGGGCCGCGTCGAACGGTTCAAGCGGCGGTACGGGCTGTAGAGCCGACCCGGACGCTCAGTCCAGGGTGGCGTTCATCCTCGCGACCGCTTCGCGGTACTCCGAGACCAGTCCGTCGATCAGTTTCTCCACCGGGGTGATCTCGTTGCAGCGCCCGACGATCTGTCCGGCCGGCATCGCCACCACCTTCGGGTCGTCGGATGCCGAGATCCGCGCGTGCGCCTCGCCCACCAGGAGATTCTGCAGCGGCATCGGCAGCGGTTCCGGGGCGCCGGGAGCGTCCCACGCGTCGGTCCACGCCGTCTTGAGCAGGCGCGCCGGCTTGCCCGAGTAGATCCGACGCCGGACGGTGTCGCGCGAGGTCGCGGCCAGCAGTGCCTGCTGAACGGTCGACGGTTCGCCCGGCTTGTGCGCGCCGAGGTTGTACTCGGCGGCGGTGAGCCAATAGGTGCCCATCCACACGCCCTGCGCACCGAGCGCGATGGCGGCGGCGATCTGCCTGCCGCTGCCCACACCGCCCGCGGCGAGCACCGGAGCCTCACCGGCGGCGTCGACCAACTCCGGCCAGAGGACCATCGACGTGACCTCGCCGGTGTGCCCGCCGCCCTCATAGCCCTGCGCGATGACGATGTCGACGCCGGCGTCGAGGTGGTGCAGCGCATGCTCCCGCGCTCCCGCGAGCGCCGCGACCGCCACACCGTTGTCGTGCGCGATGCCGATGACGTCCTCGGGAGGCGAGCCGAGCGCATTGGCGATCAGCTTGATCTGCCCGTACTTGCGCGTGTGCTCCATCGCGATGTCGACATGCGAGCGTGCGACCGAGTGCAGCCAGCCGAGCACGCCGGTGTTCACCCGATCGCCGCCGTCCGGCAGCTGCGGCACTCCGAGATCGTCGAGCGTCCGCTCGACGAACGCACGGTGCTCGGGCGGGATCATCGCGTCGAGGTCCATCTTGGATCCCTCGGTGGGGATCTTGGCGGGCATCACGACGTCGACGCCGAAGGGCTTCCCGTCGGTGTTCTCGTGCATCCATTCCAGGACCGCGTCGAGTTCATCCGGCTCGTTGAACCGCACGCATCCCAGGACGCCGAGGCCGCCCGCGCGGCTGATCGCGGCGGCCACCTCCTCGCTGGGGGTGAAGCCGAAGATCGGGTATTCGATCCCGAACCGCTCGCACAATGGGGTTTTCATCGATGTCCTTGTCGTAGAAGAGATTGTGTAAAGGAGATGGTCGTAGAGGCGATGGTCGTAGAAGGGATGGGAGTCACGGGTTCAGAGAGCGTGGTCGGCTTCGCGGGAGCCGGTCACCTCGCGCGCCCACCGATAGTCGGGTTTGCCCGCGGGTGAGCGCTTCACCTCGTCGACGAACCAGACGCTCCGCGGGCACTTGTACCCCGCGAGTTCGGCGCGGACGGCCTCGTTGAGGGTCACCAGGTCCGGCCGGACCCCGTCGCGGGTCTGCAGCACGGCCGCGACCCGCTGACCGAAGCGATCGTCCGCCACGCCCACCACGACTGCGTCGAAGACGTCCGGATGACCCTTGAGCGCGGCCTCGACCTCCTCGGGGAAGACCTTCTCGCCGCCGGTGTTGATCGACATCGACCCGCGGCCGAGCATCGTGATCGTGCCGTCGGCCTCGATGGTCGCGAAGTCGCCCGGCATGGAGTAGCGGACACCGTCGTAGACGACGAAGGTCTCGGCCGATTTGACCGGATCGTTGTGGTAGCGCAGCGGAATGTGACCCGACCGCGCCAGGCGCCCCACCTCTCCGCTGCCCGGCTCCAGACGGCGACCGTCCTCGGCGAGGACGTGAGCGCTCGGGTCGGCCTTCACCGTCGGCGCACCGACCCGGCTCTGACCCTTCACCGCCACTCCCATGCCGCCGAAGCCGGTCTCCGACGATCCGATCGCGTCGACGATGACCGCGTTCGGCAGACGCTCCAGGTAGCGGTCCTTGATCGACGCCGAGAACAGGGCCGCGGACGAGGCCACCGACACCACCGTCGAGGTGTCGTAGCCACCCTTCTCGAGTTCTTCGATCATCGGCCGGCCCATCGCGTCACCGGTGATGAACACGACGTTCACACCGTGCCGTTGCACCGCCTTCCACACCTCGGCGGCGTCGAAATCCGGGTAGACCACCGCCTTCCCGCCGGCGAACAGGGACTGGAACACCGCCCACTGGCTGCCGCCGTGGATGAACGGCGGAATCGGGAAGCGCACCAGCTGGCCGCCCTGCGATCCGGTCCGCGCGTGCTCCCATTCGTCCTCGACAGGCCGTCCGGTGTACCAGTCGATCCCGCCCCCGAGCACCCGCCACACGTCCTCCTGACGCCAGACGACGCCCTTCGGCTTTCCCGTCGTGCCGCCCGTGTAGAGCAGGTAGAGATCGTCGTCCGACCGCTCCTCGAAGTCCCGTTCCGACGACGACTCGGCGATCGCCGCCTCGTATCCGACGACCGCGACGCCGGCCGCGTCCGAACACTCGGCAGGCGCGTCGGATCCGTCTTCGACGACGATGCGCGCGGTGATGTCGGTGGTCGCATTCGATAACACGTTGCAGACCTTCGCGGCGTACTGGCGCTCATGGATCAGCACCGTCATCTGCGAATCGGTGAAGATGTGCTTCAGCTCGTTCTCCACGTAGCGGTAGTTGACGTTCACCATCACTGCCCGCGCCTTGAAGATCGCGATCATCGACTCGACTGCTTCGATGGTGTTTCTGCTGTACAGGCCCACCGCGTCGCCGGGTGCCACGCCGAGCGACCGCAGCCGGTGCGCCAGCGCGTTGGCCCGGCGATCGAGCTCGGCGTAGGTCAGCGAGCGGTCGCCCGATTCCAGCGCCACGCGGTCGGGCATGAGGTCCACGGCGTGCTCGAAGAGGTCCGCGACAGTGAAGGCCATGCATCAAAACTAGAACGTGTTACTGTTCGCGGCAAGGAAAACGTCGGGCCAGGAGGAAACATGTCCCCAGAAAGCGCTGCCGCCACCACCGCCGCCGCACCGGAGTGCCTCGTCGAGAAGCGCGGCCACGTGCTGATCGTGACGATGAACCGACCCGAGGCGCGCAACGCACTGTCGGGTCCGATGATGCGGATCATGGAGCAGGCGTGGGACCAGGTGGACGACGATCCGGACATCCGGGTCGCGATCCTGACCGGAGCGGGCGGCTACTTCTGCGCGGGCGCCGACCTCAAGGCCATGAACCAGTCGGCACCGGGCGACTCCTTCGCGAAAGGCGGATGGGACCTCACGCGGCTCCCCGCACTGCTCAAGGGACGTCGGCTGTCGAAGCCGTTGATCGCCGCGGTCGAGGGCCCGGCGATCGCCGGCGGAACCGAGATCCTCCAGGGCACCGACATCCGCGTCGCCGCCGAGAGCGCGAAGTTCGGCGTCTCCGAAGCCAAGTGGGGCCTGTTCCCGCTCGGCGGCAGCGCCGTCCGGCTGGTCCGCCAGATCCCCTACACCGTGGCGGCCGACATCCTCCTGACCGGCCGTCACATCACCGCCGCCGAGGCCAAGGAGTACGGACTCGTGGGCCACGTGGTTCCGGACGGCACGGCGCTGGACAAGGCTCTCGAGATCGCCGACCAGATCGCGGCCAACGGCCCGCTCGCAGTCCAGGCCATCCTCAAGACCATTCGCGACAGCGAGGGCCTGCACGAGGAGGAGGCCTTCAAGATCGACGCCGAACTCGGCGCCAAGGTCTTCGCGTCCAAGGACGCCAAGATCGGCCCGCGCGCCTTCGCCAACCGCGAGAAGCCGGTGTTCACCGGCGAGTAGGAGCGGCTGCGTTGCCCATCGGTCCGTCCCGGCCTACGGTCGTTGCCATGCCGAAAGCGAGCCGCACCGCCGTCCTGGTCTGCCAGGCGCGCGCCGTCGCGGACGGGCGCATCGCGATCGGACGGTTCAGCGATCCCATCGCCATCGACCTGCTCGACGACGACGAGCGCAGAGAGGTCGAGACGGCACGCGGGCCGGCCCCGAGACACTGGCGCGACCGTCCGGCCTATGAACTGCTGACGGCGACCGTGGAGATCCTGGCGGCGCGCACCGTCGCGATCGACGACGCCGTGCGCCAGCGGCGGCACAGCCAACTCGTCGTCCTCGGAGCGGGCCTGGACGCCCGGGCCTGGCGGATGCGAAAGCTGCCGCAGACCACCGTCTTCGAGGTGGACCGCCCCGCATCGCAGGCCGACAAGCGCAGGCGCGTCCGGAATCTGGAGCCGGTCACCGAGGAACTCACCTTCGTCCCGGTCGAGTTCGGCACCGACAGTCTCACCGGCGCCCTGGAATCAGCCGGCCATCGCTCCGAACTCCCCACCACGTGGATCTGGGAGGGCGTGCTGCCGTATCTCACGACGGACCAGGTCCGTGCCACCCTCGCGGACGTCGCCGAACGCTCGGCTCCGGGATCTCAGCTGATAGCGACCTATCCGCAACGCCACACGGTGAGCCGTCCGGCGCACTATGCGCTCAAGACGGTCTTCGCGATCGCCGGGCGGCCCGATCCGATGGGCGAGGAACGCCATGTCTCGGCCTGGAGACCGGCGGCGATGCGCGACCTGCTGGAGGATTTCGGGTTCACCGTCGTCTCCGATCGCGATCTGAAATCGATCGCCGACGACGTCGGCGTCCGGACTCGGCACCCGCGCAGACTGGCGAACGGCCACGTCGTGGTGGCCGAGGTCTCGTTCCCGTCCGACCGCGAGACCTGACGCCCGGGGCTCACCGATTCTGTGATCCGGCTAACAGATCGCCCCCTCGGCGTCGACATACCGGGTACGAAGCCACGCGACGAGCCCGCCGAGGAGAAGCTCATGCCCACCCTGCCGACACATCGTCGTTCACTCCGGACCCGTGTCCTCGCCGCGGCGGTCGCCGCCGCTGCCGTCGTCTCGTCGCTTCTCGCCGGAGCGGGAAGCGCCGGCGCCGTGACACGCGAGTACCCGCTCCACGGCTGCCTCAACGTCAGTCCGAACATCGTCGACATGCCCTACCGGCCCTTCCGCGCGATCGTCTCCGAGTACGCCGGGACCACGTATATCCAGATCGACTACGGCAGCCTCTGGATCGGGGTCGGATACGACTCGGTGGCCCGCCTGGACTGGCACAACCTGCAGACCGGGCGGAAGGGCACGATGATCGACCACAGCCAGGTGCGGCCGCCGAACACCGGGGTGCACAACTTCAGCCTCCCCCGCAGCACCTTCGGGCCCGGCAGAGTGCAGTTGCGGCTGAGCACGGTGAACCGCAACGCACTCTGGGCGATACCCGCGCGCAGCTGCGGCGGCGTGGTGGTCGCGCCCTGAACCGCTCGCCGCTGCGTCGCTAGACCAGTTCGCCGAGTGCTCGCACGGTCTGCACATCGCGCGCGGTCACCATCAGCGTGGTGACCCCTGCGGCCTCCCACAACCCGATCTGTTCGCGCACCTCGTCGGCGGTGCCGACCAGCATCGTCTCGCGGACCATCTCGTCGGGCACCGCAGCCAGAGCCTCCTCCTTGCGGCCGGACCGGAACAGCCGGCCGATGTCGTCGACCGCCTGGCCGTACCCCATACGCCGATAGAGGTCGGCGTGAAAGTTCTTCTCCGCCGCCCCCATCCCGCCGACGTAGAGCGCGGTCGACGGCCGATAGCGGTCGATCGCCGCGGCGACGTCGTCGGTGATCACACACTGAACGGTCGCCGAGATCTCGAAGTCGGCACGCGATCGGCGCGCGCCGGGACGGGCGAAGCCCTCGTCGAGCCACTCGTCGTACATGCCCGCGAGCCGCGGCGTGTAGAAGATCGCGAGCCAGCCGTCGGCGATCTCGGCGGTCTGCGCGACGTTCTTGGGACCTTCGGCTCCCAGCCAGATCGGGATGTCCGCGCGCAGCGGATGGGTGATCGGCTTGAGCGACTTCCCCAGACCGGTGACCCCCTCGCCCTCCCGCCGCGGCAGCGGGTAGTGGGGTCCGTCGCTGACCACGGCGCCCTCGCGCGCCAGCACGTCGCGGACGATCCGCACGTATTCGCGGGTGCGCGCCAACGGCTTGCCGAACGACTGCCCGTACCAGCCCTCCACCACCTGCGGCCCGGAGACGCCGAGACCGATGATGTGCCTGCCGCCCGAGAGATGGTCGAGGGTCAAGGCCGCCATGGCCAGGGTGGTGGGCGGCCGGGCCGACAGCTGGGCCACCGCCGTGCCGAGCCGCAGGGTCGCGGTGGCCGCTCCCCACCAGGCCAGCGGGGTGTACGCATCCGATCCCCAGGACTCCGCGGTGAACACCGAGTCGAATCCCGACTCCTCCGCGGCCACCAACATCTCCGGGACGCCCAGCGGCGGTTGCGCACTCCAATACCCCAGATGTAGGCCAAGTTTCACGCGAGAACCCTTCCGTCGAACCCTTGCGACACATACTAGAACGTGTTCTACTTTGGTGGTGTCCAATAGTGCAACCCACCCGACTCCCGAGGTGCAGGTCCCCGCACCCGAGTCACGAATCCTGTCCGCGAAGCTGACCAACACCTTCGCCTACACACGCTCGCTCGGACCGGTCCTGTCGCAGTTCGCCCTCGCCCTGCGCGACGGCCGCATCGTCGGAAGCCGCGGCTCCGACGGCCGCGTCACGGTTCCTCCCGCCGAGTTCGACCCCTCCTCCGGGGAGCCGACGACCTCGCTTGTGGAGGTCGCGCCGGTCGGCACGGTCGAGAGCTGGTCCTGGCAGCCGGAGCCGCTCGACGGCCAGATCCTCGACCGGCCGTTCGCCTTCGCCCTCATCAGGCTCGACGGCGCCGACACCGCGCTGCTGCACGTGGTGGACGCCGACGAGCCGTCGCAGATGAGCGTCGGCGCACGCGTCCACGCCGTGTGGCATGCGGCGCGCAGCGGAGCGATCACCGACATCGCCCACTTCAGCCTGGGTGAGACACCGGAGACCGCACCGGAGGCGACCGGCGAGATGATCGTCGACGACGCGGGCGACGTCATCATCACCACGCCGATCACCACCGACATCATGCATTCGGCCGCGGAGTCCGAGAGCTGGTACCTCGAGGGCCTCAAGGCAGGCCGTCTCATCGGCGGTCGGGTGCGTACCGGCGAGGTGTACTTCCCACCCCGGTACGTGAGCCCGGCCGACGGCAGCCCGACCGTCGAGCGGGTGGAGCTGCCCGACACCGGCACCGTCACCACTTTCTGCATCGTGAACGTGCCCTTCCTGGGGCAGCAGATCAAGCCGCCCTACGTCGCCGCCTACGTTCTGCTCGACGGCGCCGACATCCCGTTCCTGCACCTGATCCTCGACTGCCCCGCGGAAGAGGTACGCATGGGCATGCGGGTCAAGGCCGTATGGCGTCCCGAGGCCGAATGGGACTACACCATGCGCAATATCAGCCACTTCGCCCCGAGCGGCGAACCGGACGCCGACTTCGACGCGTACCGGAATCACCTCTGAGCGGGAAGGAGCTATTCACATGAGCAACAGCACACTCCCGCGCATCGCAGTCGTGGGATTCGCGCACAGTACCAACGACCCCGCATCGACCGGCACCACCAACGGCGTCGAGATGCTGATCCCCTGTTTCCAGAAGCTGTACGCCGATCTGGGCATCAGCCGCACCGACATCGACTTCTGGTGCAGTGGATCGTCGGACTACCTGGCCGGCCGCGCGTTCTCCTTCATCTCCGCGATCGACGCCATCGGCGCCGTTCCGCCGATCAACGAGTCGCACGTCGAGATGGACGGAGCCTGGGCTCTGTACGAGGCGTGGGTCAAGATCGCGACCGGCGAGGTCGACATCGCACTGGCCTACGGATTCGGCAAGGCCTCGGCCGGCGACTCCGACCGTACGCTCGCGATGCAGACCGACCCCTACACGGTGGCTCCGCTGTGGCCGGACGCCCGGTCGCTCGCGGGCCTGCAGGCTCGCGCAGGCCTGGAGTCGGGCGCCTGGACCGAGGCCGACATGGCGGCGGTCGCCGCGCGCACCACCGGAGCCTCGGTCGAGGAACTGCTGGCCGCCGACTACGTCGCCGATCCGCTACGCGCTCACGACATCGCGCCGTACGCCGATGCCGGTGCCGCCGTGGTGTTGGCCTCCGAGGCCCGCGCCCGTGAGCTGGTCGCGAACCCGGCGTGGGTGACCGGCTGGGATCACCGCATCGACACACCCAATTTCGGTGCACGCGACCTGACGCGGTCGCCGTCCACCGAACTCGCCGCGAACACCGCGTTCGGCGACCGCTCGCGCGATGTGGACGTCGCCGAGATCCACGCCACCTACACGCATCAGGAACTGATCGTCGCGCGCGAACTCGGGCTCGGCGCCCGCACCAGAATCAACCCGTCGGGCGGCGCCCTGACCGGAAACGCCCTGTTCTCCGTGGGTCTTCAGCGCATCGGCTACGCCGCGCACGAGATCCTCGCGGGCAACGCGCGCACCGCGGTCGCTCACGCGACCAGCGGACCGCTGTTGCAGCAGAACATGGTCGTCACACTCGCAGGAGGAGAGAACTGATGGGCCGCAATCGCGTCGCCGTCCTCGGAACCGGCCAGACCAAGTACGTCGCCAAGCGCACCGACGTGACGATGGCGGGCATGGTCCGCGAGGCGATCGACCGTGCACTCGCCGACGCCCACGTCTCGATCGACGACATCGACGCCATCGTGATCGGCAAGGCACCCGATCTCTTCGAGGGCTCGATGATGCCGGAGCTGGCGATGGCCGAGGCCATCGGCGCGGTCGGCAAACGACTGATCCGCGTGCACACCGCGGGCTCGGTGGGAGCGTCCACCGCGATCGTGGGCTCCTCCCTGGTCAGCAGCGGCGTCCACGGACGCGTGCTGGCCGTCTCCTGGGAGAAGCAGTCGGAGTCGAACGCCATGTGGGCGCTCTCGATCCCGGTGCCGTTCACGATGCCGGTCGGTGCCGGCGCGGGCGGATTCTTCGCCCCGCACGTGCGCGCCTACATCAACAATTCGAAGGCGCCGGCGCACATCGGCGCGATGGTCGCCGCCAAGGACCGCCGCAACGGCGCGAAGAATCCGCTCGCGCATCTGCACCAGCCCGATATCACCGTCGAGAAGGTGATGGCCTCGCAGATGCTGTGGGATCCGATCCGTTTCGACGAGACGTGCCCGTCGTCCGACGGAGCGTGCGCGGTGGTGCTCGGCGACGAGCGATCCGCGGACGATGCGATCGCCGAAGGACGCCCCGTGGCGTGGGTGCACGCGACCGCCATGCGCACCGAGCCGCTCTCGTACTCGCACCGCAATGTGGTCAGCCCGCAGGCCGGACGCGACGCCTCGGCCGCGCTGTGGAAGGCCGCCGGGATCACCAATCCGCTGGAAGAGGTGGACACGGCCGAGATCTACGTGCCCTTCTCCTGGTTCGAGCCGATGTGGCTGGAGAACCTCGGCTTCATGCCGGAGTACGAGGGCTGGAAGCTCACCGAGGCGGGAGAGACCGAGATCGGCGGGAAGCTCCCCGTCAACGCGTCCGGCGGCGTGCTGTCGTCGAACCCGATCGGCGCCTCGGGCATGATCCGGTGCGCTGAGGCTGCGATCCAGGTGATGGGCAAGGGCGGCGATCACCAGGTGCCCGATGTCCGCAAGGCCTTCGGCCACGCCTATGGCGGCGGCTCACAGTACTTCTCGATGTGGCTTCTCGGCGCGGACAAGCCCTAGCCGCGCCGCGCGGGCGTCAGACGTACGCCTGCGCGGGCATGTTGTTCTGAACAGCCTCCACCAGGGCGCGCACCGCGCGCGCCACCTCCACCCCGGAGTCGGTCAGCGAGTACTCCGGGTGCGACGGCCTCTCGTCGGACATCGTCCGCACGACGAGGCCGTCGTTCGTCAGCGTCTTCAACGTCTGCGTCAGCATCCGGTCGCTGATGCCCTCCACCTGCTCACGCAATTCACAGAAACGCTGCGGAACGGTCTTCAGCTTGCCCAGCACGAGAGCTCCCCAGCGGCCGGTGACGTGCGAGAACACCTCCCGGGACGGGCACTGCTTCGCGAAGACGTCGAACGGGATCATACCTCGATACTAGCCCTGACCTTTTGCGCTTACGAAAAGTAAGTGATTGAATTCCGGTGACCCCACACATCTCGGTGGGCGAGAACAGAACGATCCCACAAGGAGTCACCTCGACCATGACCTACTTCAAGCAGGGCCAGGGCCTGGCCGTCAGCATCGCCCGGATCATCCTCGGCGTCATCTTCTTCGCCCACGGCTGGCAGAAGTTCTTCACGTTCGGCATGGACGGAGTCAAGGCCAACTTCGAGATGATGGGCGCGCCGGTCCCCGGTGTGAGCGCCTGGCTCGCCGCGCTGGCCGAATTGATCGGAGGCGGCCTGCTGATCGTGGGCCTCGCGGTTCCGGTGGTGTCGGTGATCCTGATCGTCGACATGATCGGCGCGATCTTCATCGCCCACATCGACGCGGGTTTCTGGGCCTCGGACGGCGGTTACGAACTGGTCCTGGCCCTGATCGCCGGCCTGCTGGCCGTCGGTTTCGTCAAGCAGGGAGTGCTGGCCGTCGACACCCACCTCCTCAAGGCGGTCTCCGCGGACAAGGCCCCCGAGAAGGTCGGCGCCGACAGCTGAACGGCCGTTGATTCCAGCAGCGCATCGAGGCGGCCTCGATACGTCCTCGGCTAGCGCCTCGTCCTACTCGGCTACCCTGGGGCACCGCTAAGGCCAGTCGAGTAAGCGCAGGAGCGAAGCGACGAAGCGCATCGAGACGGCCCCGCGTCAGCCTCGATACGTCCTCGGCTAGCGCCTCGTCCTACTCGACTGCCCTGGGGGTCGCTCCGTCAAGCCAGCCGAGTAAGCGGGCCGTTCCGCCAGGGCAGTCGAGTAAGCGCAGGAGCGGAGCGACGGAGCGCATCGAGACGGACGTCGGCCTCGATACGTCCTCGGCTAGCGCCTCGTCCTACTCGACAGCCCTCGGGGGCACCGCTCAGGGCCAGTCGAGTAAGCGCAGGAGCGGAGCGACGGAGCGCATCGAGACGGACGCGGGTCCGTCGGGCGCAGCCGCGAGGCTCGACATGAAGAAGTCCCGGCGACCATCTCGGTCGCCGGGACTTCTTCGCCCGTTACTGCATCCGCAGACCTACTGGGGCCGGAACGACTTCATCGTCGCTTCGACCTCCCAGAACGCGCGGAGCGCCTCCAGGTCTCCGTTCTCGTCCGCCTTGTAAGTGAACACGCCTTCGGCCTCGGAGATGTGGCCGCCGATCCGGGTGACGATGGTGCCGATGTAGGCCACCTCGCGACCACAGATGATCTCCTTCTCGAACTGGAAGTCGATGCTCTCGGTCGGTGCGATCGCCTTGTCCCAGAACGCCGACAGCCCGTCGGCGCCACGATGACCCCGCCCTTCCTCGTCGAACATCGACGGGCCGACCGGATCCTCGACGGATCCGTTCGCGGCGAAGTTCGCCAGCCATGCCGCCTTGTCACGAGCTTCGACGGCCTCCCGCGAGCGCCGCCCGGCGAGTACCGCCGGATGGTTCGCGCGGTCGATGTTCAGATACGCGGGAGAGTTCTGGGTGTCGGTCAAGACTTCGTCCCATAATCGACCTGCAGTTCCTTGATGCCGTTGATCCAGCCGTGACGCAGCCGGCGCGGCTGCTCGAGCTTGGTGATGTCGGGCACCAGGTCGGCGAGCGCGTTGAACATCAGGTTGATCTCCATGCGAGCCAGGTTGGCGCCGATGCAGAAGTGCGTGCCGTTGCCGCCGAAGCCGACGTGCGGGTTCGGATCGCGCAGGATGTTGAACGTGAACGGATCCTCGAAGACGTCCTCGTCGTAGTTCGCCGAACCGTAGAACATGCCCACGCGCTGACCGGCCTTGATGTCGACGCCGCCGACCTGGGTGTCGTGCTTGGCCGTGCGCTGGAAGACGTTGACCGGAGTCGCCCACCGGACGATCTCGTCCACCGCCGTGGCCGGACGCTGCTTCTTGAACAGCTCCCACTGATCCGGGTTGTCCAGGAAGGCGTTCATACCGTGCGTGATGGCGTTGCGGGTGGTCTCGTTGCCCGCGACCGTCAGCAGGATGAAGAAGAAGCCGAACTCCGCCTCGGTGAGACCGTGACCGTCGATGTCGGCCTCGATCAGCTGCGTGACGATGTCGTCGGCCGGGCACTTCTTGCGCTCCTCGGCCATGTTGTAGCCGTAGCCGAGGATCTCCATGTTCGCGGTGAGCGGGTCCGTGGTGAACTCCGGGTCATCGGCGTTCATCATCGAGTTCGACCAGTCGAATAGCTTCATCCGGTCCACTTCGGGCACGCCGAGCAGATCGGCGATCGCCAGCAGAGGCAGGTCGACGGCGACCTGGTGGACGAAGTCGCCCTTGCCCTCGTCCGCGGCCTTCTGAACGATCTCTCGCGCGGCGGCGTCGAGCTTCTCCTCCAGCGCGTGGACCGCCTTCGGCGTGAACGCACGGGAGACCACCTTGCGCAGGCGCGTGTGCTCGGGCGGATCGTGGTTGATCAGCAGGGTCTTCGTGACCTCGAGCTGCTCCGGGTCCATGTCGTCCTCGAAGCGGATGATCACGCCGTTCTCGTTCGCCGACCAGTCGTCGGCGTTCTTCGAGATCTCACGGATGTGCTCGTGCTTGGTGACGGCCCAGTAGCCGCCGTCATGGAAGCCGCCGCCCTTGCCGGGCAGCTGAGCGTTCCACCACACCGGCGCGGTCTTGCGGAGCTCGGCGAACTCCTTGACGGGAATACCCTCGACCAGGAGGTCCGGGTTCGTGAAATCCCACCCCTCCTGATGCATGAACGGACACGTGCCGGACGCTTCAACGCTCTGCGCCTGAGTCACGTCATCACCTCAATTCTCTGGCCATGTTCTCCGGTCTCGATCGGAACGAGAACCCGTTACAATTTGCGTAACTCACACTCTGCCACACTGGATAGACGCGAACAAGAACTTGTTCTAGTTTTGACGGAGAAACGTTTCTCGAACAAGGAGTTGGCATGGGTGTACCGGTGATCGTCGAAGCGGTCCGTACTCCGATCGGCAAGCGCAACGGCTGGCTGTCGGGCCTGCATGCGGCGGAGATCCTCGGTGCGGCACAGCGCGGCGTCGTCGAACGCGCGGGAATCGATCCGGGCCTGGTGGAGCAAGTGGTCGGCGGCTGCGTCATGCAGGTCGGCGAGCAGGGCAACAATGTCACACGCACCGCATGGCTGCACTCGGGCCTACCGTGGCAGACCGGCGCCACCACCATCGACTGCCAGTGCGGATCCGCACAACAGGCCAATCACATGGTCGCCGGCCTGATCGCGACCGGCACCATCGACATCGGCATCGCTTGCGGCGTCGAATGCATGTCACATGTGCCGCTCGGCGCCAACGTCGGCACGGATGCGGGCCCCCGCCGCCCCGATTCGTGGGACATCGACATGCCCAACCAGTTCGACGCCGCCGAGCGGATCGCCAAGCGCCGGGGCATCACCCGCGCCGACGTCGACGCACTCGGGCTCGCCTCGCAGACCAAGGCCAAGCGTGCGTGGGACGAGGGCCGCTTCGACCGCGAGGTCCTCACGGTCAAGGCGCCCGAGCGCACCAAGGAGGGCGAGCTGACCGGTCAGATCCTCGAGGTGAACCGCGATCAGGGTCTGCGCGACACCACGGCCGAGTCGCTGAACGGACTCAAGGCGGTGATCGAGGGCGGCATCCACACCGCCGGCAACTCGTCGCAGATCTCCGACGGCGCGGCGGCCGTGCTGCTGATGGACGAGGACAAGGCCAAGGCCCTCGGCCTGCGTCCGCGGGCCCGGCTGGTGAGCCAGGCGCTCGTCGGAGCCGAACCGTACTACCACCTCGACGGACCCGTTCAGGCCACCGAACGAGTCCTCTCCCGCTCGGGGATGAATCTCAACGACATCGATCTGGTCGAGATCAACGAGGCCTTCGCCTCCGTCGTCCTCAGCTGGGCCCAGGTGCACGGTGCCGACATGGACAAGGTGAACGTCAACGGCGGCGCCATCGCCCTCGGGCACCCCGTGGGCAGCACCGGCTCCCGGCTGCTCACCACCGCGTTGCACGAACTCGAGCGCAGCGACCAGCAGACCGCGCTCGTCACGATGTGCGCCGGCGGCGCGCTGGCGACCGCGACCATCATCGAACGGATCTGATTTGGAGGCGAGCTCCCGACCGGCCCAACTCGATTCGCCGGTGGTCGCGCGGATCATCAGGATCGGTTCACGGCTCAACACCCGGCTGTACCGGCTCACGCGCGGACGGCTGGGCGGGACCTGGCGAGTCGGTGCCGCGCTGCGCCGCCCCACACCCGTCTGCCTGCTCACCACGACGGGGCGCAAGTCGGGACAGGAGCGCACCGTTCCGCTCCTGTTCCTGCGCGACGGCGAGTCGATCGTGCTCGTCGCCTCGCAGGGCGGACTGCCGAACAATCCGGCCTGGTACTACAACGTGCGCGATGAGCCGAACGTCCGGATCCAGATCGGCCGGGAAGAGCGCAACTATCTGGCGCGAATCGCGGGCGACGCCGAACGCGCCGAACTCTGGCCGCGGCTGGTCGAGATGTACGCGGACTTCGACACGTACGCCGCGTGGACCGACCGCGAGATCCCGGTCGTGATCTGCGAACCGGTGTGATCGCTCACGGCGTCATCGCGGCGATCGGGCCGTCGGACATGATCACGCCGGTGTCCACCTCCGGTCGGGACGTCCGGGAGAGCGACCCGTCGGCCCCGATCCGATAGGTGGTCACCCTCGAGGTCAGCCGTGCGGTCAGCACGTCGATGTCGTACAGGTAGCGCCCGTTCGGGTGCAGGAGCACCTGCCCGGGGAGGGTTCCGGCCGGCCCCGGGTAGGGCGAGCCCGCGATCGGCGTCAGCCGCCCGTCGGCGTGGGCGTTGTACGCGGCGATCGATGTGCCGACCGCGTTCGGGACGTACAGGCGCTTGCCGTCCGGCGTCATGACGATGCCGTGCGGGACGCCTCCGGTGGGGTACGGAGACCCCGGTGTCCGTGTCACGGAGCCGTCGTCGCCGATGCGGAATCCCGACAGTCCCATGGAGAACTCGTCGCTGACGTACAGGAACCGACCGTCGGGCGAGTAACCGGGGGCGACCGGCCCGAGCCCCACCTGCGTCACACCGAGACGGCGGATGCCGCCGCCCGGGCCGAGGGCGTAATTCGTCATCGTGTTGCCGATGTAGCTGACCACGCGCATCCGGGTGCCGCTCGGGTCGATGCCGCCCATACCGACCATGCTGAACCCGTCGACCGGCGCGGTCGGCTTCCCCGTCGCGATCAGCGCACCGCTGCCGGTGACGCGATACGACGTCACCCGGCCGGGGACGCCGCCGAGAACCACGTACAGATACTTGCCGTCGGGCGTGAGCCGGGCGGCCGTCGGCGCGCCGCCCACCTTCACATCGGCACCCGGGATCGGAGTGAGCCGGCCGCTGCCGGAGATCCGGTAACCGCTGACCCCGCCATCGAGTGCGTGCGGAACGTAGACCTTCTCTCCATCCGGACTCACCACGAGCGACAGCACCCCGAGACCGGTGGCGAAGGGGCTGCCCGGGACCGGGGTGAGTGCACCGTCGTCGTGCACGCGCAGGACGCTGATACCCTGGGACGCGGTACCCGCGGTCAGCAGGAAGCGCGGATGCGGGGTGCCGGCGTGTGCCGTGCCCGGCGCCCCGGCGGTCAGCAGGACGAGGCCGGTGAGAAGAGCCGTCAGCCGGACGCGGACACCGTTCGGGAGAATAGCCATGTCAGGACTTTCGCTGTCGGTGGCCCCGAGAGGCGAGGCCGGTTCGGGCTCATCGTCTCCCGGCCTGCGACGCCGGAACTGTCACGATTCCTGCACACTCGCCCGGCTCCTGTCCCGCCGAACTATCCGACGGCGCGGCCGGCACCCTCCCAGAACTGCGCGCGCAGGGCCTTCTTGTCCGGCTTGCCGAGCGCCGTCAACGGCAGCGATTCGGCGAACACGACCTGTTTGGGCGCCTGCACCGCACCCTTGCGTTCCTTGACCGCGGCCTGGATGTCCGCGGCGATCTGCGTCTGCGCCGCGTCCCCGGCATCGGCGTCGGGGCGCAGGACCACCACCGCGGTCACCGCCTCTCCCCATTTCTCATCGGGCACGCCGATCACCCCGACCTGTGCGACCGCGGGATGCTCGGCGACCACGTCCTCCACCTCGCGGGGGAACACGTTGAATCCGCCGGAGACGATCATGTCCTTGGTGCGGTCGACGATGAACCAGAAGCCGTCCTCGTCCTCGCGGGCGACGTCGCCGGTGTGCAGCCAGCCGTCGACGAAGGTCTCGGCGGTCTGCTCGGGCAGCCCGAGATAACCGCCGGCCAGCAGCGGACCGGACACGCAGATCTCACCCGGCTCACCCCGCGCCACGCGGTTGCCCTCCGAATCGAGCAGGGCCGTGCGCAGGAACGCCGACGGGCGTCCGCAACTGCCGAGGCGGGCCTTGTCGTGTTCGTCTTTGCGCAGGTAGCTGATGACCATCGGCGCCTCGGACTGGCCGTAGTACTGCGCGAAGATCGGCCCGAACCGCTCGATCGCCTCCGCCAGCCGGACCGGATTCATCGGCGACGCGCCGTAATAGACGGTTTCAAGGGACGAGAGATCGCGGGTGCGGGAGTCCGGGTGGTCCATCAGGGCGTACAGCATCGACGGCACGAGCATGGTGGCGGTGATCCGCTCCCGCTCGATGGTCTCGAGGACCAGCGCCGGATCGAACTTGCTCAGGACCAGCATCGTGCCGCCCTTGATGAGGGTGGGCACGAAGAAGGCCGCGCCCGCATGCGAGAGCGGAGTGCACATCAGGAACTTCGGCCGCTCGGGCCATTCCCACTCGGCCAGCTGGATCTGCGTCATCGTCGACATCGCGCGGGCGGTCCCGATGACGCCCTTGGGCTTTCCGGTGGTGCCGCCGGTGTAGGTGATCGAGACGACGTGGTCGGGATCGAGCACCGCGGCGGTCAACTCTCGGACGGGGTACTCCTGAGCGGCGGCGACGATGTCCACGCCGATGTCGGTGAGCTCAGCGGGCACCGGGCCGAGAGTGAGGACCCGGGTGAGCCCGTCGACCCGCTTCACCAGTTCCACCGCTCGCTCGACGAACATCGGATTCGGATCGATGACCAGCGTCGACACGCCGGCGTCCGCGAGGACGTAGGCGTGATCGTCGAGCGACCCGAGCGGGTGCAGCGCCGTTCGGCGCCAGCCCTGCGTCTGGCCCGCTCCGATCACGAACAGCACCTCGGGGCGGTTCAGTGCGAGCAGCCCGACGGCGGTTCCCGTGCCTGCACCGGCCGCCTCGAAGGCCTGGATGTAGCGACTGATCTGGTCGGCCATCTCACCGCCGGTGAGTTCGGCGTCGCCGAGCTTCAGAACCGGCTTGTCCCGGTGACGGCGCAGGGCCGCGACCATCAGGTCGCCGAGGTGGACGGGGTTGCGCAGCGCGTCGGCCGCAGTCATTTCGGATCCCATGTGCGCAAATACTAGAACGTGTTCTAGCTGACTGGAAGCACTCGATCGAAAACTGTTGCCGCACAGACTCTCTCGAGACGTCTCCGATTCGGGATCCCGTCACGAAAAGAGCGCCGAGATCGCGACCGGCGAAAAGAAGTCCAACCGTTCGGCCGGGATCGGACCTAGTATCGAGATATGACGGATCTGGACCAGGCAGCAACCCGACGAGACATCACCGACGCGCTGTTGACCGCGATGGAGCGGCGGCACGAGGTACTCGACGCGATCGTCGACGCAGAGGATCGCGATGCCGCGGCGACTGCGATCGCCGACCTTCTCGGCAAGTCGAAACTGGGCGCGGAAGCGGTCCTGAACATGTCCTTCTACCAGCTCACCAAGACCGAGCGGCGCCACAACCAGGCCGAACTCGACAATCTCAACGAGGAGATCACCTTCACGCTCGCCGAGCGGCCGGCGAGTTCGGGCGACAGCCTCGACCTCCGTCCCTTCTCCGCCGACGACGACGCCGATCTGTTCGCCGAACGCACCGCCGAACAGGGTGTCGCAGGCGACGGGTCGGGCGCGCCGGCCGGGGACGTCGCAGACGAGATCACCAAGGGCGTCGACCGCGTCGACGCCGAAGACGCCGTCTGGCTGGTGGCCGTGGAAGGCGACCAGAAGGTGGGCATCGTCTTCGGCGAGCTGAACGACGGAGAGGTCGACGTCCGCATCTGGATTCGCCCGGAATCACGCAAGCGCGGCTACGGCACTGCGGCGCTGCGCAAGTCGCGCTCGGAGATGGCAGCGCTGTTCCCCGGCGTCCCGATGGTCGTGCGGGCCCCCAGCGCCTGACGCGGCACCCTGCAGACCCTCAGGCGGGCCCGGTCCACGACGGACCGGGCCCGTCGCCCATTGCGCCGGCCAGCATGGACTCGAAACCGAACCGCAGCGCGTCCAGCGAATCGACCGTCCCCATCTGGTAGCCGATGAGCAGGTACATGGCCACCTGCGCGAACTTCTCCGCCCTGTCGGCGTCACCGATGACCTCGGCCGACGTCTCGCGAATCACCTCCGCGCGCTCCCGGTCGACCTCCGCCAAGTGCGCCAGCACCCCGGAATCGTGGGTCGACCAGACCCGGATCGCCGCTTCGGAGGCACGGTCGAGCCCGAGGCCGACGCCGATCAGGAAGTCGATCCGCTCCCTGGGGTCGTCGACGGCGATCGCGTCTCCGATCGGTCTGCGGCTGTGTTCCTCTCGCCAGTAGTCGATCAGCGCCGACTTGTACTCGGCCCAGTCCGCGAAGGCGTGATAGAAGCTGCCCGTCGTCGTGCCGGCGACCCGGCAGACCTGCGCCAGTTTGAGACCGGCGTGCCCGTGCTCCCCCAGCACCTCCAGGCCCGCGTCCAGAAACCGCCTGCGCGCATGCTCGGACGGCACCGATTGCTTCTTCACCATGCGAACCCGCCTCCCGCACCTGCGACGTGACCCCTTGCACAAAACTATAACTCAACTTACAGTGAGCTCACCGACAGGCAGGAGCCGACCGATGACACTCAAGACGCCGGTCCAGACACCGTCCCGGACCGCGGGCATGGATCCGGAGACCGAGTTCCACGAGATCTACCGTGCCCTGGCCACGTACGAGTTCCCCTGGGACATCAATCAAGCGCTGAGCTTCGCCCTGTTCCGGACGTACGCGGTCCCGAGCATCGGCGACCTCCTCGACCGGACCGGCGAGTTCCGCGACCGACCGCAGAAGCGGTACGACGACACCGCCGTCCTGCTCGAGGTGCCGCTCCTGAAAGGCTTCGACAGCACCGACGGCAGGGCCGCGATTCGCCGGATCAACCAGATGCACAAGATGTTCGAGATCAGCAACGACGACATGCGGTACGTACTGTCCACCTTCGTCGTCGTGCCGGTCCGCTGGATCGCCGATTACGGCAGACGCCCGCTCACCGACGACGAGATCCGCGCGACCGTGCTGTACTACCGGCAACTCGGCAGACACATGGCGATCAAGGACGTACCGGAGACCTACGAGGAGTTCGCAGCTCTGATGGACTCGTACGAAGCCGCCCACTACCGGTCCGGCGGCACCGCGGGCGTCCGCCGCACCGGCGACGCGACGATCGACCTGTTCAAGACCTTCTACCCGGCGCCGCTGCGACCGTTGATCGGCGCCTTCAGTCTGTCGGTGATGGACGACGCACTGCTCGACGCCTTCGGCTACCGGCGTCCGCCCGCCGCGCTGCGGTTCGCGTCGAGGGCAGGCCTCCGAATCCGGGGCCGGCTGGTCTCACTGCTGCCCCGGCGTCGGCGGCCGCGACATGTTCACGATCTGCCCCGGATCAAGAGCTATCCGAACGGCTTCGACATCGAGCGGATGGGCACCTTCGCACCGCCCGGATGCCCGGTCAGGCACTGATCGGACCGCCGATACCCGAGACCTACTCTCCGCGCCAGACCGGTTCGCGCTTCTCGGCGAACGCGCGCGGTCCCTCCCTCGCGTCAGCGGAGGCGAGGACCGTGAGCCCGGCCTCCTGATTGACGGCCCAGGGCTCTTCGGCGCCCCATTCGGGGTCCCACTCCGACCGGCCCTGATGTGTCCGGTAGACGGCGCGTTTGCTGAGCTGTACCGCCAGCGGTGCGTTGGCCGCTATCCGGTGCGCCAACGCGAGCGCGGTGTCCAGGACCTCGGCGGCCGGGACGACGCGGTTGACCAGTCCCCACTCGCAGGCGGTCGCGGCGTCGACCCCGTCGCCGGTGAGGATCATCTCCAGGGCCCGCTTGAGCGGAAGCTGCCGCGCCAGCCGGATCACACCGCCGCCACCGGCGATCAGTCCGCGTTTCACCTCGGGCAGTCCGAAGACCGCGGAGTCGGCGGCGACCACGAGATCGCAGGCGAGAGCGAGTTCGGTCCCGCCGCCGAGCGCCGTTCCGTTGACCGCCGCGATGAGCGGCTTGTCGGTCCAGTGCCGCACCAGCCCCGCCAGCCCCCACTCCGGATGGGTGTCGTCGATGATCGGCTCACCGCGTGCGACGGCCTTGAGGTCGGCCCCCGCGCAGAAGGCTCGGCCCGCTCCGGTGAGCACCACCGCCCGCACCGCGCGATCGGCGGAGGCCCTCTCCAGCGCCTCCCCCAGCCCGGTCGCGACTGCCCCGTCGATCGCGTTCAGCGCCTCGGGCCGGTTCAGCGTCACCACGGCGACGCCGTCGCACGCTTCGTAGCGGACCGATCCCTCCGCGGTCTCAGACATCTGCGAGCCCTCTCAGCGGGCGCCGTATGCCTTGACTTGGACCGGTGAAGCGTCGATCAGCTCGGCGACCACCGGAGTCAGCTCCGCGACGTCCCAGCGCGCGCCCTTGTCGCGCGAGGCCGCACGCTGCCAGCCGTCGAGCACCGTGACGCGGCCGCCCTCGACCTCGAAGAGCCGCCCGGTGACGGAGGCCGACGCCGGCGAGCCCAGCCACACCACCAGCGGCGAGATGTTCGCGGGATCCATCGCGTCGAAGGAGCCGTCCTCCGGCGCCGCCATCTGCGCGGCCATCGCCTCGCCCGCACCCATCGTCATCTGAGTGCGTGCGGCCGGGGCGATGCCGTTGACGGTGACCCCGTATCCGCCGAGTTCGGCGGCCGCTTGAATCGTCAGTTCGGCGATGGCGGCCTTGGCGGCGGCGTAGTTGCCCTGCCCCACCGAGCCGAAGATGCCGGCTCCCGAGCTGGTGTTGATGATCCGGGCCTGCACGCGTTCACCGGCTTTGGCCTGGGCGCGCCAGTGCGCTCCGGCATGACGCAGCATCACGAAGTGCCCCTTGAGGTGCACGCGGACCACCGAATCCCACTCGTCCTCACTCAGCGAGAGCAGCATCCGGTCCCGCAGGAATCCCGCGTTGTTGACCAGCGCGTCGAGACGGCCGAAGGCATCGATCGCAGTCGCGACGATCGCGGCGCCGGTGTCCCAGTCGGCGACGTCGCCCACCGCCGCGACGGCCTCGCCGCCGGCCGCCCTGATCTCGTCGACGACGGCCGCGGCCGATTCCGCCGCGTAGTCGTTGACCACCACCTTGGTGCCGTCGGCGGCGAAAGCGTGCGCGTGTGCGCGCCCGATCCCTTGGCCGGCACCGGTGACGATGACGACGCGGCCCTCATTGGTCTTGTTGCTCAATGCTCTTCACTCTCTCTCGGAAGTCTGCGGCGGTTACCCGACCGTCGCGGTTCTCAGGCGTCGTTGCCGGCGTTCGCGGCGGACAGGAAGGCCGGCTTCTCGCCGCCGCCGTGGACGGTGACGGTGGAACCGGTGATGTACTGCGACAGCGGCGACAGCAGAAAAGCCACCGCGTTGCCGATGTCGGCGGGCCGGGCCATGCGGCCCATCGGGATGGTGGCGCCGACGGCGGCCACCCCCGCCTCGTCGCCGAAGTGCAGATGCGCCAGCTCGGTCTGCACCGGGCCGCAGACCACCGAGTTGACCCGCACCGACGGCGCCCATTCGACGGCGAGCGTCTCGGTGAGATTGTCCAGACCGGCCTTCGCCGCACCGTAGGCGGCGGTGCCCGGGGACGGCCGGTGCCCGCTGACGCTCGACACGTTGACGATGGCGCCGCCGCCGTCCTGGGTCGACATCACTCGGTGCGCGGCGCGCGCGACGATCAGCGGCGCGACGAGATTGAGTTCGACGATCTTCCGGGAGAAGTTGTCGGAGGCATCCGCGGCCGGCGCGAACGGCGAGCCGCCCGCGTTGTTCACCACGCCGTCGAGCCTGCCGTGCGCGGCGACGATCTGCTCGATCATCGAGGCCACCGCATCACCGTCGCGGACGTCGCAGGGATAGAACTCGCGGTCGTCGTCGCCCGGGCGTCTAGCGCAGACGACGGGCGTGGCGCCGAGGTCGTCTAGCACTTGCGCGATTCCCGCGCCCACCCCGCGGACACCGCCGGTGATCAGGACGATTCTCCCTGCCAGCCCCAGATTCACCGGGCCGTGCACTGCTTCGGTCATGGTGCTACTGTAACAAACAACCAAGCATTTGCTTGGGTGGCTCGTCAGAGCCTCACCCAGCCCAGACAAAGGAGTCGGTGTGCCGATCACCACCGCCCGCGCCGAATCCGGCATCGTCACCGTGACGGTCGACTTTCCGCCGGTCAACGCGCTGCCCAGCGCCGCATGGTTCGAACTCGCCGACGCGATCAGCGCCGCGGGCGCCGATCCGGAGACCTCCGTGGTCATCCTGCGAGCAGAGGGACGCGGCTTCAATGCGGGCGTCGACATCAAAGAGATGCAGCAGACCACCGGTTTCGGTGCCCTGATCGACGCCAACCGCGGGTGCGCTGCGGCGTTCTCCGCCGTGTACGACTGCGAGGTCCCGGTGATCGTCGCGGTCAACGGCTTCTGCGTGGGCGGCGGCATCGGCCTGGTCGGCAACGCCGACGTGATCGTCGCCTCCGACGACGCCGTCTTCGGCCTGCCGGAGGTCGATCGCGGTGCGCTCGGCGCGGCCACGCATCTGGCACGCCTGGTGCCGCAGCACCTCATGCGAACGCTGTACTACACCGCGCAGAACGTGACCGCGCAGCAGCTGGTGCAGTTCGGCTCCTGCTACAAGGCCGTCCCACGAGAGGAACTGCTGGAGACCGCGCTCGAGGTCGCCCGTCTGATCGACGCCAAGGACACGCGTGTCATCCGGGCGGCCAAGGCTGCGATCAACGGTATCGATCCGGTGGACGTCAAGACCAGCTATCTGCTCGAGCAGCGCTACACGTACGAACTGAATCTGGCCGGAGTGGCCGACGAGCACCGCGACGCGTTCGTCGAGACCGGTAAGACACTGAAGGGGAACTGACACCGAATGGCCACCAAGACTGACAAGACGTCGAGCCTCGACGACGTGGTCGCCGAACTGCGCGACGGCATGACGATCGGCATCGGCGGCTGGGGCTCCCGGCGCAAGCCGATGGCGCTGGTCCGCGCCATCGCCCGCTCGGATGTGAAGGATCTGACCGTGGTGACCTACGGCGGCGCCGACCTCGGGCTGCTGTGCGCGGCGGGCAAGGTGAAACGCGCGTACTACGGCTTCGTCTCCCTCGACGCCGCACCGTTCTACGATCCCTGGTTCGCCAAGGCGCGTCTGTCCGGCGCCATCGAGGCCCGCGAGATGGACGAGGGCATGGTCAAGTGCGGCCTGGAGGCCGCCGCCGCACGCCTGCCCTTCCTGCCCATCCGCGCCGGACTCGGCTCCGCCGTCCCCGATTTCTGGGAAGGCGAGCTCAAAACCGTCGAATCCCCGTATCCGGATGCCGACGGACGCACCCAGACTCTCATCGCGATGCCCGCGCTCGAGCTCGACGCGGCATTCGTCCACCTCGACATCGCCGATCCTCACGGGAACGCCGCCTACACCGGAGTCGATCCGTACTTCGACGATCTGTACCTGGCCGCGGCGCGGCGCCGCTATCTGGAAGCCGACCAGGTGGTCCCCACCGAGGAACTGGTGGACTCCGTCGCCCGCGAACGTCTTCTGATCAACCGGATGAACGTCGACCGCGTGGTCCACACCCCGAACGGCGCACACTTCACCTTCGCGGGCGGATACGGCCGCGACAACGCGTTCCTGAAGCACTACGCGACCTCTGCGGCAGACGACGAGAGCTGGTCGGCGTTCAAGACCCGCTTCCTCGACGTCGACGAGGCCGGATACCAGACCGAGGTCGCCAAGTGGCAGGCCGAGCAGGAGGAAGCCAAGTGAGCAGTCCCGAGACCACCGCTGTCATCACCCGCGCCGAGTACTGCGTCGCGGCGTGTGCCGACATCTTCACCGGCGCGGGCGAGATCATGGCGTCGCCGATGGCCACCACTCCGCTGATCGGCGCCCGGCTGGCGCGACTGACCACCGAACCCGATCTGCTCATCACCGACGGCGAAGCGCTCATCCTGGCCGACACACCCGCGGTGGGCCAGTCGGGTCCGGTGGAAGGGTGGATGCCCTTCCGCAAGGTGTTCGACGTGGTCGCCTCCGGCCGGCGGCACGTGGTGATGGGCGCCAACCAGATCGACCGCTACGGAAACCAGAACCTCTCGGCGTTCGGTCCGCTGCAGCAGCCGACTCGCCAGATGTTCGGCGTGCGCGGCGCTCCCGGCAACACCATCAACCACCCGACCAGCTACTGGGTCGGGAACCATACGGCTCGGGTGTTCCCGGAGCGGGTCGACATCGTCTCCGGCGTCGGCTTCGACAAGGTGGACGAGCGCAATCCCGCCTTCGACGATCTGAACATCCACCGAGTGGTCACCAACCTCGGCGTTTTCGACTTCCGCGGACCCGGCCACACCATGCGGGCCCTGTCGCTGCATCCGGGCGTGACGCCGGAGGCGGTCGCCGACGCCACCGGCTTCCCGGTGGCCGACCTCGAATCGGCCCCGGCCACCGCGGACCCGACCGACGAACAGTTGCGGATCATCCGCGAGGTCCTCGACCCCAGGAATCTCCGCGACCGCGAGGTCCGGTCGTGACCGCGCCTCACAACGGACCGGCGCCCGCGGCTCCGCTGTCGACTCGCTTCACCGAACTGGTCGGCATCGACTATCCGATCGTGCAGACCGGCATGGGCTGGGTCTCCGGACCGTCACTGACGGCCGCCACCGCCGAAGCCGGCGGACTGGGCATCCTCGCATCGGCGACGATGACCTACGACGAACTCGAGTTCGCGATCAAGAAGACCAAGTCGCTGACCGACAAGCCCTTCGGGGTCAACCTGCGCGCGGACGCGACCGATGCGGCCGAGCGCGTGGATCTGATGATCCGCGAAGGCGTGAAGGTCGCCTCGTTCGCGCTGGCTCCGAAGAAGGAGCTGATCGCGAAGCTGAAGGACAACGGCCTGGTGGTGGTGCCGTCGATCGGCGCCGCCAAGCACGCGGTGAAGGTCGCGTCATGGGGCGCCGACGCCGTCATCGTGCAGGGCGGCGAGGGCGGCGGCCACACCGGCGGCGTGGCGACCACGCTGCTGCTGCCGTCGGTGATCGACGCCCTCGGCGGCGGCGACGGGCCGACGTCGATCCCGGTGATCGCCGCCGGCGGCTTCTTCGACGGTCGCGGTCTGGTGGCCGCACTCGCCTACGGCGCCGAAGGCATAGCGATGGGCACCCGGTTCCTCCTGACCAGTGACTCCGCCGTCCCGGACAGCGTCAAGCGCGAATACCTCAAACGCGGACTGAACGACACGGTGGTGTCGCTCAAGGTGGACGGCATGCCGCACCGCGTGCTGCGGACCGAGCTCGTCAACGCCCTCGAAAGCGGTTCCCGCGCGAAGGCGCTGCTGGCCGCGGCGCGCAACGCCAACGAGTTCAAGCAGCTCACCGGTATGAAGTGGACCACCATGCTGCGCGACGGTGCGTCGATGAAGAAGTCGGGCGAGCGGACCTGGCAGCAGATCATCATGGCAGGCAACACCCCGATGCTGCTCAAGGCCGGATTGGTCGACGGCAACACCGACGCCGGCGTGCTCGCGTCCGGCCAGGTGGTCGGCATGATCGACGATCTGCCGTCCTGCGCGGAACTGATCACCTCGATCATGACGCAAGCGCACGCGCGCCTGGCCGCGCTTCCCCGCTGAGCGTCTCCCACGCTCCGCAGACAACGAATCGGCCCCGGCACTCTCTCGAGTGTCGGGGCCGTTTCGGCGGACCGGAACTACTTCTCGGTCGGCGCAGCCTTCTTGGCGGGCGCGGCCTTCTTGGCCGGGGTGGCCTTCTTGGCCGGAGCCGGCTTGCGCGCGGCAGCGGTGCTCACCTTCTTGGCGGCGGCATCGGCGTCGGCCTTGGCCTTGGTGCCGGCCTTCTCGATGTCCGCCGCGGTCTCCTGCAGCTTCTCGGAGACCTCGTCGGCGGCGACAGCCGCATCCTCGACGCGGTCGGCGGCGCGGCCGGCGAGTGCGGCAGCGCGCTCGCCCACGGCACGGGTCTGGGTCGAGACGGCGCCCAGGGCGTCCTCGGTCAGGTCGACGGCGTCGTTGTAGACCTTCTCGACGCGAGCCAGGTTCTCCTCGACGTACGGGGTCTGGCGAAGACGCTCCACGGCGCTCTCGCCGCGCTCGGCGAGCGAGTTGTACAGGCCGGTGGTGGCCTCGATGTAGGGCTCGGCGACCTTGCGCAGTTCGTCAGCGGTCAGCTTGGCGCGCAGTTCCTCGATCGACGGGAACTCGGTCGGCAGATCGGTGATCCGGCTACGGGTCTCGTCCAGGCGGCTCTGGGTGCGCTCGCGCGAGGCCTGGGCGCGGTTCTTCAGCTCGGCGAGGGCGTCCTTGACTTCCTGGACGGCGACGTCGCCGGCGCCGACGACGGCGTAGACCGGGGTGGGCAGAGTACGTTCGGCGGTGCTCATGGCAACTCCTTGCTTGCTTTAACTTGCACCACCAGTGTGCGTCAATGTGCTAGCAAATGCTAGCGCTAGGAGCGTGTGAGTGGTCGATGTCACTGCTACTGAAAGTACTTCCGCCTGCAATAAACGTCGTGTTCACCGTGGTTTCTTGCGCAACTACCACCCGTCCGCTCCAGCGCAACCCTTTAGTTCGCTGCTAGCAGAATCTACGCCTTAGGCGCTTTGTCAGCGTCCATCCGACGCCGCAACCTGCGTGCTGCAGCAACCATGTTGCGGAGTGCCGGTTCCAGTTGCCAGTAGTGCCGCGTCTTCAATCCGCCGTCCGGGTTGGCCCAGAGCCGATCGATCGGAATCGCCGACGCGGCCCGGGTGAGACGGTCGTCGATCGTGTCGATGTCCGGGATCACCGCGCTGCGGCTCTCGTAAACCCCCGGCCCCACCCCGCGCTCGATGGCGGTGCCGTGCTCGGTCAGTTCGCTCAGCACCCAGTCGATGGACCGCGTCGCCACGATCGACGTGACGTCGGCGTCCATCGCGTTGAACGCCTCGACAACTTCGGCGATCGAGGAGTAGCCGAGGTGCGTGTGGATCTGCGTCTCGGGTTTCGCGCCGCCGACCGCCAGTTTGAACGCCGCGACCGCCCAGTCGAGATAGCCTTCGCGGCCCCGTTCGCGCAGAGGCAGCAACTCCCGGATCGACGGCTCGTCGACCTGGATGATCTTGATTCCCGCCCGCTCCAGATCCGCCACCTCGTCGCGGACGGCCAGCGCCAGTTGCTCGGCGGTCTCGTACAGCGGCTGGTCCTGCCGGACGAACGACCGTGCGAGCATCGTGACCGGGCCGGTGAGAATGCCCTTGACGGGCTTGTCGGTCAGCGACTGCGCGTAGGTGATCCATTCGATCGTCATCGGACCCCGCCGCTTCACATCGCCGTAGAGGATCGGCGGCCGGACGTATCGCGAGCCGTATACCTGGACCCAGCCCATGTGGGTGAAGGCGTAGCCCTCCATCAGTTCGGCGAAGTACTGGATCATGTCGTTGCGCTCGGGTTCACCGTGGACGAGGACGTCGAGCCCGATGTCCTCCTGCAACTCGATGACCCGCCGGATCTCCTCGCGGAGCCGCTCGGCGTACTCGTCCCAGGTGAGCCGACCCTGCCCGTAGTAGTACCGGGCGCGTCGGATGTCCGCGGTCTGCGGAAACGACCCCAGCGTGCACGTCGGCACCGGCGGCAGCCCGAGGACTGCGGCCTGGGCCCTCCGGCGTTCGGCGTACGGAGCTCGTTCGCGCTGGTCCGGTCGGATATTGGCGACTCGTTGACGGACCTCGTGCTTGAGCTTGAAGTGGACGGTCGCCGGACGCGTGTACCAGTGTTCGGGCGCCCCCTCGGAGATCGCCTTCGCCAGCGCGATCACCTCGGCGACCTTCTGCTTGGCGAACGAGAGCCGGTCGGCCACATCGCCGGGAAGGTCGGGTTCGATGAGCTTGTCGACCGGGACGTGCATCAGGGTGCACGACGTCGACACGACGAGATCGGGGATCACCTTCTTGATCTGGAGCAGGTAGTCGAGCTTCCCGCCCTTGGCCGCCTTCCAGACGTTGCGGCCGTCGATCACCCCCGCGTACAGCCGCTTGCGGCGGAGCCCGGCGATCTCCATCAGCATGCTCGGCGTCATGGGCGCGGACACGAGATCGAGACCGATCGCCTCGATCTTGGACGCCGCGAGAATCGGGAGCGCCGGGCCCAGATCGCCGTACTCGCCGGTGACGAGGATCCGCGGACGCAGCCCCGCGCCGCCGAGTCGGTCGTAGGCGCGGGCGAGCGCCGCGAGATCGGCGTCGGTGCGGTCGGAGGTGAAAGCGGGCTCGTCGAGCTGAACACACTTGGTGTTCTGCTTGGCCAGCTTCTCGAACAACTCGATGTACACCTCGAGCAGGTCGTCGAGCCGGTCGAGCGGACGGAACCCTTCCGGTGCGTCGGCCGCAGGCTTGCTCATCAGCAGCAGGCTGACCGGCCCCAGCATGATCGGTCGCAGTTCGATGCCCGCTTCCGCGGCGCGCGCATGCTCGTCGAGCAGGTTCTCGCTGAGCCAACTCGCTCGGCCGAGCGAGAACTCGGTGTCCGGGCCGACCTCCGGCTGCCGGTAGTAGTAGTTGGTGTCGAAGTACTTGATCAGCTCCAACGGCGGGAAGTCGGGCTTGCCGCGAGCCATCGCGAAGTAGAAGTCGATCGGATCGAGCTCGGCGTGCAGCGGCTCGAAGCGACGCGGCACCATCCCGAACATCAGCGCGTTGTCGAGAACGTGGTCGTAGAACGAGAAGGTGTTGCCCGGAACCTGCTCGAGACCGGTGGCGGCGAGCTCACGCCACGTCGACTCGGCGAGCTCACGGCCGGCGGCGAGGAGCTTCCCGCGATCGCCGGAGCCGTGCCAGTAGTCCTCGAGCGCGAATTTCAGTTCGCGGCGCGCACCGATTCTCGGGTACCCGAGAATCGATGACCCGTACTCGATACCGTCAGCGCGTGTCATGGCGCACGCCTACTTGGCCGCGCCGTCGCCGTACTGATAGAAACCGCGACCGGACTTCTTACCCAGACGCCCTGCCTCGACCATGCGCAGCAGCAGCGGCGGCGGCGAGTACAGCGGTTCCTTGAACTCCTCGTACATGCTGTCGGCGATCGCCTTGACGGTGTCGAGCCCGACGAGGTCCGTGAGCTTGAGCGGACCCATCGGATGTGCGCAGCCGAGCACCATCGCCTTGTCGATGTCCTCCACCGTGGCGAATCCGCTCTCCACCATGCGCACCGCCGACAGCAGGTACGGCACCAGCAGCGCGTTGACCACGAAGCCGGAACGGTCGGACGAGCGGACCACCTGCTTGCCGAGCACGTCGTGCGCGAAGGCCTCGGCGCGCTCGCTGACCTCGGTGGAGGTCATCAGCGTGGTCACCAGTTCCACGAGGGGCAGCACCGGGACCGGATTGAAGAAGTGCATGCCGATGACCCGGCTCGCGTTCTCGGTCGCCATGCCGAGCTTCATGATCGGGATCGACGAGGTATTGGAGGCCAGCACCGCGTTGGGGTCGGTCACCACCTTGTCGAGTTCCCGGAAGATCTGTGTCTTGACCTCCTCGTCCTCGATGATCGCCTCGACCACCAGCTGGCGGTCGGCGAAGTCTCCGAGGTCGGAGGTGAATCGCAGGCGCCACGAGGCCTGCTCGCGCTCGCGCTCGGTGAGTTTGCCGCTGCTGACGCCGCGGTCGAGGGAGCGGAGGATACGGGAGCGGCCGGCCGCGGCGAGTTCGCGCGTCGACTCGTAGACGAGGACGTCGGCGTTCGCGCGGGCACACACTTCGGCGATACCTGCACCCATCTGACCTGCGCCGATGATACCGACGCGTGAAATCTTCTCACCTGCCATTGTGAAGGCTCCTGAAGTGTTGTCTGACGTGTCGCGCCGCGCGAACGGCGGAGTACTACCTGTTTAGCAATGATCCCGGGGCAGTTGGGGTTCAATACCCCACTGCCCCGGGATCATCACGAGATCGTCAACCTTTCAAGCGAAGGTCGCGTCGGTTCCTAGTGGAACTGTCCCTCTTCGGTCGAGCCCTTCAGAGCCGCGGTCGAGGTGTTCGGGTCGACGGTGGTGGCGATCTTGTCGAAGTAGCCGGCACCGACCTCACGCTGGTGCTTGGTAGCGGTGTAACCGCGCTCCTCGGCAGCGAACTCGCGCTCCTGCAGGTCGACGTACGCCTTCATCTGCTCGCGAGCGTAGCCGTAGGCCAGATCGAACATCGAGTAGTTGAGGGCGTGGAAGCCGGCCAGCGTGATGAACTGGAACTTGAAGCCCATCGCGCCCAGCTCGTTCTGGAACTTGGCGATGGTGTCGTCGTCCAGGTGCTGCTTCCAGTTGAAGGAAGGCGAGCAGTTGTAGGCCAGGAGCTGGTCCGGGTACTCGGCCTTGACGGCCTCGGCGAACTGCTTCGCGAGGGCCAAGTCGGGCTTGCCGGTCTCCATCCAGATCAGGTCGGCGTACGGAGCGTAGGCCTTGGCGCGAGCGATGCAGGGCTCGATGCCGTTCTTGACGTTGTAGAAGCCCTCGGAGGTGCGCTCACCGGTGATGAACGGACGGTCGCGCTCGTCGACGTCCGAGGTGATCAGGGTGGCGGCCTCGGCGTCGGTGCGGGCGACGACGACGGTCGGGGTGTTGGCGACGTCGGCGGCCAGACGCGCCGAGGTCAGGGTGCGGATGTGCTGCTGGGTCGGGATCAGCACCTTGCCGCCGAGGTGGCCGCACTTCTTCTCCGAAGCCAGCTGATCCTCCCAGTGGGTGCCTGCGGCACCCGCGGCGATCATGGCCTTCTGCAGCTCGTAGACGTTGAGAGCGCCACCGAAGCCGGCCTCACCGTCGGCCACGATCGGCACGACCCAGTTGTCGACCGAGTCGTCGCCCTCGACGCGAGCGATCTCGTCGGCGCGCAGCATCGCATTGTTGATGCGGCGGACCACCGACGGCACCGAGTTGGCCGGGTACAGCGACTGGTCCGGGTAGGTGTGGCCCGAGAGGTTCGCGTCACCGGCGACCTGCCAGCCCGACAGGTAGATGGCCTTGAGGCCCGCGCGGACCTGCTGCACGGCCATGTTGCCGGTCAGTGCGCCGAGCGCGTTGATGTAGCTGTCGTCACCCTTGGTGACGCCTTCCCACAGGATCTCCGCGCCGCGGCGGGCGAGCGTGTGCTCCTCGACGACGTTGCCCTGGAGCTCAGCGACCTGCTCCGCGGTGTAATCGCGCTTGATGCCCTTCCAGCGGGGGTTGGTGTCCCAGTCCTGCTGGATCTCGGCGGCGGTACGCGGCTTTCCGACGTTGCTCATAGCCTTCGCTTTCGTTAGAACTGCTCGATCGCAGTGCTTTGAGGGTTTACGGCCCCATCCGATTCTTGCGAACCGGTTGACACCTTGAGGCGATGCCTGACATCAGGTTGCCATAGGGAAAACCTGCAGTTCAATCCCTACATGGATGCAAATAACGGGCATGTTACCGACGAGTTTTGCAAAGCTTGTAAATATTGATGTGTGAACCTCACGGGCCGAATCTCAAAAAAGTACGCGCGTACTGGGAAAACTCGTCGCGGGACGCTCGGCCGCGCGACACCGACCGCGGCACTCGGCGGCGACGGGCACCGCGGCCGAAAGTGCGGCACTTCACAGACGGCCGCGGCGCGAAACGACGGAAGATCAGCGTGCGGCACGCGTGACGGCGTCTCGAACGAGCCGCACGAACTCGTCGTCGGTCACCGGCGCCGCGACGAGCGCCGAACCCGGAACCACCGCCGCGCGCTCCTGCTCGCTGACGGCGCGTTCGTCGGTCGACAGGCCCAGCTGCAGCGTGACGGTCTCGCCGCTGGGCCGCCGGACCAGGATGTTGCCCATCAGACCCGCGCGGGCGCGGACGGCGCCGCCGGGCAGCGTGGTCACCGAATCGCTGCGCACCAGGAACGACTGCTCCACGGCCGAGTCGCGGAGCGCGGGCAGTTCCACCGTCGTGGTCACGATGTGCGCCCCGGCCAGCGTGCCCTTGCTGGGAACCGCCGTCACGACCGCGCACGGGCCCGTCGTCGCACGACGGTCCACATCGATGTCGCGGCGGACGCTAGAGAGCAGTTCACTGAAGACTCCGGTGTCCGAGCGCGCCACCAGCAGAGCCGAGTTGTCCTCGGTCAGTTGCGGATTGAACTCGGCATCAGCGGTGGGCGCGCACTCCGGCGGGGTGAAGGCGACCGTCTTCGACTGTTCCAGCGTGCTGCGATTCGACACGATCAGATCGTTGACCATCATCGGAACCGCGGTGAAGTCCGGCGGCAGCTGATCGCTGGTGAGCAGCAGGCTCGGCAACGTCGGCTCCTGCGCACTGCCGTCCCCGCATCCGGCGACGCCGATCAGACCCGCGCAGGCGGCCGCGAGTGCGGTGGTACGGGCGAGTGCGGAACGGGACAGAATGGAGCGAAGCACACCGGCACCGTACCCGGCGGAGAGCCGCGGGGAGGGAGGCACATCGCGTGAGCACTGAACACCCGGCCGGCCAGAAGATGTTCGTCGGCGGGCGGATCCGCGGGCTCCGCGCCGACCGCGGACTCTCGCAGCAGGCCCTGGCGGGCATGCTGGGCATCTCCGCGTCGTACCTGAACCAGATCGAGCACGACAACCGGCCGCTGACCGGCCCGGTCCTGGCGAAGATCACCGATCTGTTCGGACTCGACATCGACTTCTTCGACCCGCAGGACGACGTCCGGCTCGTCGCCGAACTGCGGGAGGCACTGCAGGACGAGGACCTCGACTTCGATCCCGCCGCCAGCGAGGCGGGTGAGGTGGCGTCGCTGGTCGGCAGCCACCGGGCGATCGCCGAAGCACTGGTCGGGATCTACCAGCGGTACCGCGTGGTCTCCGAGCAACTCGCGGCGGCGACGGCCGGTCGCGGCGACTCCGGCACGCGCGGAACCATCAGCGCCCCGCACGAGGAGGTCCGCAACTTCTTCTACCAACGTCGCAACTACGTGCACGAACTGGACGAGGCCGCCGAGGACCTGACCTCGCGGATGCGCATGCACTCGGCCGACATCCGCGCCGGCCTGGCCTCGCGCCTCGAGGACCGGCACGGCGTGCGGATCATCCGGCGCGTGGACCTGGGCGACGACGTGCTGCACCGGTTCGACCCCGAGCGGCGCCAGCTGGAATTCTCCGCGGCGCTCTCCGCCGGCCAGCGCACCTTCAAGATCGCCGCGGAACTGGCCTACCTCGAGCTCGGCGATCTGATCGACGAACTCGTGGCCGACGGCGGGTTCACCACAGACGACGCCTTGGCCCTCGGCCGACAGGGGCTGGCCAACTACTTCGCCGCCGCCGCGATGCTGCCCTACGGGCAGTTCCACGGTGCGGCCGAGGACTTCCGCTACGACATCGAACGGCTCTCGGCCTTCTACGCCGTCTCGTACGAGACCATCTGCCATCGGCTCTCGACGCTCCAGCGGCCGAGTCTGCGCGGAGTCCCGTGGACCTTCGTCCGCGTCGACCGCGCCGGGAACATGTCCAAGAGGCAGTCGGCCACCGGCTTCAACTTCTCCTCCAGCGGCGGCACCTGCCCGCTCTGGAACGTGTACGAGGCATTCGTCTCGCCGGGCAAGATCCTGACCCAGATCACCGAGATGCCGGACGGCCGCGAGTACTTCTGGGTGTCGCGCACCGTGGAGCGGCGCGCTGCGCGGTACGGGCAGCCCGGCAAGTCGTTCGCGATCGGCATGGGCTGCGAACTGCGCCACGCCGGACGCATCGTCTACTCCGACGGCACCGAGATCGGCACCGATGCGCGAACGACGCCGATCGGCGCCGGGTGCCGGGTCTGCGACCGTCTCAACTGCCCCCAGCGCGCCTTTCCACAACTCGGCGCCAATCTGGCGATCGACGAACACCGCAGCACGGTTTCTCCGTACATGCCGGGGTGAGCCGCGGCTGGACTACCTTGGGTCGACATGAACACACCTCGCGTCGCCCCCGGCACTCTGCTCGAACTCGGCCCGGTGAACTGGCTGGTGGTCCGCGCGATGGGCCTGGCCACCGGCACCGACGACCCGCACATCTTCGCCACGCTCGGCCGCAGCCGGGGCCTGTTCCGCGGTTGGTTGCACTACTCGTCGCGCATGATGCCGTTCGGCGAACTGTCGCGCAAAGAGACCGAGATGATCATCATCCGCGTCGCCCACCTGCGCTCCTGCGACTACGAGCTCGACCACCATCGACGTCTGGGGGCACGCGCGGGGATCACCGCTGAGGCGTTCGAGCAGATCCTCGAGGGACCCGACGCCGGCTGGGGAGACCGCGAGCGAACCCTGCTGTCGGCCGTGGACGAACTCGTCGCCGAGCGCGACCTGGGCGATCAGACCTGGCAGGCGCTGCGCCGGCACCTCGACGAGCGCCGCGCCGTCGCCTTCGTCCTGCTGGTGGAGCAGTACGACGGGCTCGCGACCACCATCACCGCGCTCCGCGTCCAGCGTGACGAGTTCCGGGGAAGCGGTCGCCGATGACCTCCGTGGCGCAACGACTCATGGGCAACCCGGCGTTCTCGCAGATCTACGAGCGCCTCTGGCGGCCGGTGTTCACCAGGGGCTTCAGCCTCGGCGGATCGCAGACTCTGGACTACGACCGCGCGCTGCGCGCCTACCTGGCCAGGCCCGGCGAACGGCTCGTCCTCGACGTCGCCTGCGGCCCCGGCAACTACAGCCGGGACGCCGCCTCGGGGCTCACGGGCGACGGCCGGTACGTCGGCCTCGACTTCTCCGCGAGCATGCTCGAACAGGCGCAGCGCGATCACCGCGACGACCGCATCGCCTACGTCCGCGGCGACGCCCACCGACTGCCGGTGCCGGACGCGTCGTTCGACACCGTGATGTGCCTCGCCGCGCTCTACCTGATCCCCGACCCGCTCCCTGTGCTCGACGAGATGGCCCGCGTGGTGAAGCCGGGCGGCGAACTGATCGTCTTCACCTCCGTGCGATCGTCGATCGCCGCAGTCCCCGGCGCCGATCTCGTCGCCGGGCTGTCGGGACTGCGGATCTTCGGGCGCCGGGAGTTGCTGGACCGGTTCGACGATCTCGGGATGACACACGTGGAGCAGACCATCACCGGCGTCGGCCAATACGTTCACGCGCGGCGACCTCGCGTCTGACCCCTAGGCAAGCGAACTAGCTTAGGCTAGCCTATTTAAAGGAAGTTATTCCGCTGAATAGGCAGGAGTGGTCATGTCCGATCCGCATACAGGAGAGCTCCCTCTGTCCGACCGCCGCGACGAGGATCTGCCCGGCCACTGGCTGCTCGCCAAGGTCGGCAAGCGCGTGCTGCGGCCCGGCGGCCGCGAGCTCACCGCCGCCTTGCTCGACGATGCCGCGCTCGCCGGCGCCGACGTGGTGGAACTGGCACCGGGCCTCGGCAAGACCGCGGTCGAGATCCTCGGCCGCCGGCCGCGGAGCTACCTCGGCGTGGAAGCCGATGAGCAGGCCGTCGCACTGACCGCGGCCGCGATCGGCGACCGCGGCCGAGTGGTTCACGCCGACGCCGACGACACCGGGCTCGATGCGGCGAGCGCCGACGTCGTGGTCGGCGAGGCGATGCTGACCATGCAGTCCGATCGAGGCAAATCCGCCATCATCGACGAGGCGTTCCGAGTGCTGCGTCCCGGAGGCCGATACGCCGTGCACGAGTTGTCGCTGCATCCCGACACCCTGCCGGACGACGCGAAGACCGAGATCCGCAAAGCGCTGGCACGCTCGATCAAGGTGAACGCCCGCCCGCTCACCGAGGCCGAGTGGCGCGAGGCTCTGGAGCGATCGGGGTTCGTCGTCGAGCGTGTGCGGTTCGCGCCGATGGCGCTCCTGGAACCCGCACGGATGATCGCCGACGAGGGTGTGGCCGGGACACTGAGGATCGCCTTCAACGTGGCCCGCAACCCGTCGGCGCGCAAGCGGATCCTGGGGATGCGCAAGGTGTTCGCGAAGTACCGTGACCAGATGGCCGCCATCGAAGTGATCGTGAGGAAACCCGATGTCGAGCAGTGAGACAGCGGGCAGAGAGACGGCGGCGGCGCCGTTCACCTATCTGACCGGACTGAACGCACCCAACACCGGGGACACCGGGTCGAAGCCGGCGGTGAAGCGGATCCACCGGAGCGATACCGAGACCGTCGTTCGGCTCTCCTTCCGCGCGGGACAGGAGATGCCCGACCACCTCGCCGCCCACCCGATCGTGGTGCTCGGCCAGTCGGGCGCCGTGGACTTCACGGTCGCGGGCGCCACCGTCCGGCTCGAACCCGGCACCGCGATCCGGGTCGACGCCCGGGTGACCCACTCGCTGCACGCGGTCACCGACGGTGCGGTAACACTGGTGATGATCCACGGAAGCTGACATCAGGAGGGGGTCGCCATGCCCGTGCGCCCTCGAGACCGAGCCCGCGCGCTCCTCGCCGACGCCCCGGACGGAATGGACGCGCATGAGGTGGCCGATGCGCTGGGCGTTCACGTCACGACCGCCCGGTTCCACCTGAACAACCTGGTCGACGAGGGTTCGGCCGTCACCGAGACCACCGAACCCCGCGGCGTCGGGCGGCCGCGCGTGGTCTACCGCATCGTGCCCGCCCCGTCCGCCGACGAACTCGTGCACCTGCTGCTGCGCCGCATCGGCGAGACCGAGGCCGAACGCGAACGGGTCGCCGCGGAGACCGGCCGACTCTGGGCACGCGGCCGGCGTGGCGCCGACATCGATGCGGTCGCTGTCCCCGACCCGGTGACGGTGGTCGAGGCGATGCTGACGCGGCTCGGCTTCCGGGTGACCGATGCGCTCAGCGCATTCGGCGAGCACCAGTTGTCGGTCTGCGGCTGCCCGCTGCAGAGCATCGCGTCACGTAACCCCGAGATCGCCCACGGCATCGTCCGCGGCGCGGTGGAGTTCGCACTCGAGCAGGCGTCGCCGGCACTGGGAGGCGCCTATGCCGTCGACGTCTCGCCCGATTCGGCCGGCGACTGCGAACTCGTGCTGCGGTTGTCCGGAGTTCACACTCCTGCAGTTCGCACCCCCTGAAGTTCGCACCCCTGCACGCTGACTCGGATGTCAGAACGAGCGGTAGTCGCGCACCGGCATCCGCGGTCCGCGACGGGCCGGCATCCCCGCACCCAGCTCGCACAACCGGATCACCCGATAGCGTTGGCCCGCATACGGTTCCAGCAACTCCAGCATCCCGTCGTCGTCGACCCGCTCGCCGATCAATGCGAGTCCGACGACCGACGGAGTGTGATAGTCGCCCACCGGGACCGCGTCCGGGTCACCGACCGCGCGTATCCGGGTGTGCGCGGCGGTCCACGGGCCGATGCCGCGAAGGGCGGTGAGGCGGTCCGCCTTCCGCTCCACGTCGACCGTCGCGGCGGCTCTGACGGTCCGAGCGCGCACCGGTTCGAGCCCGCTCCGGTGCCAGTCCGACTCGGTGATCTCCCGCCACCTCGGGCGCGGCGGCGGCACCCTCATGTCGGCCGGGACCGGACCGGGCGCGCGGTCGCCGTATCGGGTCAGCAGATAGCGCCAGGCCCGGTAGGCCTCGTCGCCCACCACCTTCTGTTCGAAGACCGCCGCCACCAGGGCCTCCCAGACGCGGTCGGTGCGCCCGATGCGGAGGTCGGGAACCCGTTCCGCCAGACGTGCGACCGCCCGATCGAGGGGGGTCAGCGCCGCGGGGTCGTCGTGCGCACCCAGCATCGCCGGCACGTTCTCGACGAGCCAGCCCGCGCCGGGCCCCCACGCCCGGGCGAACACCGAACCGTCGGCGCGGCCCGCGACCGCGAGCGTGCCGGGACCGTCGGGCGTGTGGACCGCGCGCCACACGGATCCGTCGGTCGCCACCCGGTACGCCGGATCGGCCCGCCCCCGGCGGTGCAGTGAGAGCATCGCGCGCACCGGAACACGCCATCCGGGCGTCCACTCGCGCTGCAGCATGCCACCCATTGTGCGCGCGGACCGCAGACGCGAGGGCGCCGCACCGGGTGTCGGTGCGGCGCCCTCGCCGAGCGGATCTGAGCGGGTGTCGCTACAGGTTGATCATGTGACCGATCGCGCCGTGGAAGGTCTCCTGGAGAGCCTCGCTCATCGTCGGATGGGTGTGGACGTTGCGGGCCAGTTCACGAGCGGTGAGGTCCCACTTCTGCGCCAGCGTCAGTTCGGGCAGCATCTCGGAGACGTTGTCGCCGACCAGGTGGCCGCCGAGCAGTTCCTCGGTCTCGGCATCGGTGATGAGCTTCACGAAGCCGGCCGGGGCGGCCAGGCCCTGAGCCTTGCCGTTGGCGCTGAACGGGAACTTGGAGACGGTGATCCGGTAGCCCTCGGCCTCGGCCTGCTCCTCGGTGAGACCGAACGACGCGACCTGCGGCTGGCAGAACGTGGCGCGCGGCATCATCCGGTAGTCGCCCAGCGTCATCGTCTCGGCGCCGGCCATGGTCTCGGCGGCCACGACGCCCTGCGCCTCGGCCACGTGGGCCAGCTGCAGTTTGGCGGTCACGTCGCCGATCGCGTAGATGCCGGGAACGTTGGTGCGCATGTGGTCGTCGATCGCGATGGCGCCGCGGTCGGTGAGTGCGACACCGGTGTTCTCCAGGCCGTAGCCCTCCACCCGGGGAGCGAAGCCGACCGACATCAGGACCTTGTCGACGGTGATGCTTCCGTCGGCGCCCTTGGCGTCCTTGTACGTCACCGTGACGTTGTCGCCGTTGTCGTCGACGCTCTGCACACCGGTGCCGGTGAGAATCTTGACGCCGAGCTTCTTGTAGGCCTTCGCGATCTCCTTCGAGACGTCGGCGTCCTCGTTCGGCAGCACGCGCGGCATGAACTCGATGATGGTGACGTCGACGCCGTAGTTGGCGAGTACGTACCCGAACTCCATGCCGATGGCGCCGGCACCCACGATGACGATCGAGCCGGGCAGATCGCGGGTGAGGATCTGCGTCTCGTAGGTCACCACGTTGTCGCTCAGCGCGACGCCCGGGAGCAGCTTGACGGTGGAACCGGTGTCGATGATGACGTTGTCGAAGGTGATCTCCCGATCTCCGACGACGATCGTCTCAGCGTCGCGGAAGACGCCGTATCCGTCGATCTCGGTGATGCCGTTCTTCTTCATCAAGAAGTGAACGCCCTTCACGATGCCGTCGGACACCTTGCGGCTGCGGTCGAAGGCGGCTCCGAAGTCGAAGCTCACCTCACCGCTGATACCGAAGGTCTTGGCCTCGTGATTGAAGACGTGTGCGAGTTCGGCGTTGCGCAGCAACGCCTTCGAGGGGATGCACCCGACGTTGAGACAGACACCTCCCCACCACTTCTCTTCGATGACGGCGGTCTTCATGCCCAGCTGGGCGGACCGGATCGCGGCCACGTACCCACCGGGACCGGCTCCCAGGACAACTGTTTGAAAATGTTCAGCCACGCAGTTCAGCGTACTTCTCCCCTGTGTGCCACGCAGGTGTCCGGTCACGCTCAGTCACGAATCACAATTCAATCAGTGATTGAAACGCTGATTGAAATGTGATCTGCTCAACAGATGCCCGTCGACCCGACTGCCGCCACCACACGCTCGCGCCTGTTGGACGCGGCCGAACGACTCCTCACCGCCGTGCCCTACGACGACCTGTCGGTGCGGGCGGTGTGCGGCGAGGCCGGCGCCAACCCCGCGGCCGTGCACTACCACTTCGGATCGAAGGAGGCCCTGGTCGCCGCGCTGCTCCAAGACCGCCTCGAACCGGAATGGTCCGACCAGCTCGACACACTCCAAGCGGGTCCGCGCACCGTCACCGACATCGTCGAGGCGATTCTCGACCCGCTCATCGCGTTGCAGGCCGCCCCCGAGACCGCACCCCTGGTCCGCACCCTCGCCCAATTCGTGCTCACTCATCCGCGAGCGCCGTGGGACAGCCGGTGGTTCCAGCTCGACGTGTGGACCGAACTGCTCACCGCCACCGTGCCCGGCCTGGACCCCGACGTCGCACGACGCCGCTGGCGCTTCGCGTTCGGCCTGATGATGACCGAGTTCGCCGCACCCCGGGAGATCTCCCCCGACAACGTCGCAGCCCTGTCCGACTTCCTCATCGCCGGCCTCGCCGGCCTACCGAAAGGCATTCGATGACCACCAGCCCGAGTCCGAAAGATCCCGCACCGAGAGCCGGGAACGACCCGCTGAGCCCAGCTGTGCTCGGACCGCTCACGCTCCGGAACCGGATCATCAAGTGCGCGACCTTCGAGGCCATGACGCCCGACGCACTGGTGACCGACGAGCTCATCGAGTTCCACCGCGAGGTGGCCGCGGGCGGCGCGGCGATGTCGACGGTCGCCTACTGCGCGATCGCGCCCGAAGGCCGCACCGACCGCCATCAGATCTGGATGCGGCCCGAGGCGGTCCCGGGCCTGCAGCGGCTCACCTCGGCGATCCACGCCGAAGGCGCTCTGGCCGCAGCTCAACTCGGGCACGCCGGGCCGGTCGCGAACGCCGTGTCCAACAGGCTTCCGGCGCTCGGTCCGGGCCGGATCCCCGCGCCGATGGGCATGTCGCTGACCGCGAAGGTCGCGCGCGACGACATCCCCGGACTGGTGCGCAAGTTCGCCACCGCCGCGCGGCTGGCCGTCGACAGCGGGTTCGACGGCTTGGAGATCCACTGCGGCCACAACTACCTGCTCAGCGCATTCATGTCACCGCTGCTGAACCACCGGCGCGACGAATACGGCGGCTCGGCCGTGAATCGCGCCCGGTTCGCCCGCGAAGTCCTCGAAGCGGTGCGCAACGAGGTCGGCGACGAGGCCGCTGTCTGGGCCAAGCTCAACATGTTCGACGGCCTCGGCAAACCCGCCCGCGGACGCGGTGGCAGACCTTGGAGCTGCACCAATCTCGACGATGCGATCAAATACGCCGAGCTGTTCGAGAGCGACGGGTTCATCGACGCCATCGAGCCCACCGCGGGGAGTTCGCTGCTGAATCCGATGTACCTGTTCCACGGCGAGCCGCCGCTGGAATCGTTCGCCGAGGCGATGGCCGGACCGGTCAAGACCGGTATGAAGCTCGGCGGCCGTCTGTTCCTGAAGCACTACCCGTACACCGACACCTACCTGCTTCCGCTCGCCCGCGAACTCCGCAAGGCGGTGTCCCTGCCGCTGATCCTGCTCGGCGGCGTGACCGATCACGCATCGATGCGGACGGCGATGGACGAGGGCTTCGACTTCGTCGCGATGGGCCGCGCGCTGCTGCGCGAGCCGGATCTGCCGCACCTCATCGAGGCGGACCCGTCCACCCGCAGCAAGTGCGTGCATTGCAACCTCTGCATGCCGACCATCTACTCCCACACCCGCTGCCCGATCCGGACCGGAGAGGTCCCCGATCCGCTGACCGCCGCAGGCTGATTCCGGCCGTCGCGCGGACCGCGGGACCACCCGCCCCGCGGTCCGCGCGGTTTCCACTGGTCCGCGAAACGTGATAGGCAGGATTAGTCCGTTCGGGTCACTGACCCGAGAGTCGATGGGCCCTACCGGCCGGGGGAAGTGGTAGTCAGATCCGCGGCGCTCCACGTCGCCGCCGTCGAATGAATCCAGTTCGCCCGACCCGAGAAACGACTATCGACAATTCGGAGGTCAGATGACTGACTCGACCGTCTCCACCGACGCCACCTCCACGGCGACGCTCCGGAAGGCGATCGCGGCGTCCGCGATCGGCAACGCCACCGAGTGGTACGACTACGGCGTCTACGCCGCGACCACCACCTACCTCACCCAGGCGTTCTTCCCCGGCCACCTCGGCACCATCGGCACCATGCTCGGCTTCGCCGTCTCCTTCGTGCTCCGGCCGCTCGGCGGCTTCGTCTGGGGACCGATCGGCGACCGCCTCGGCCGCAAACACGTCCTGGCGCTGACGATCCTGCTGATCTCGCTGGCCACCGCGCTGATCGGCGTACTGCCGACCCACGCGTCGATCGGTATCTGGGCTCCGATCCTGCTGATCGCACTGCGAGTGGTGCAGGGCTTCTCGACCGGCGGCGAGTACGGCGGCGCGGCCACGTTCATGGCCGAGTACGCGCCGGCCGACAAGCGCGGACGGTACGGCAGCTTCCTCGAGTTCGGCACCATGGCCGGCTTCGCCTCGGGAACCGCCATCGTCCTGCTGATGAACCTCGGCCTGAGCGAGTCGCAGATGCAGGAATGGGGCTGGCGCATCCCGTTCCTGATCGCTCTCCCCCTGGGTCTGGCCGGCCTCTACCTGCGGTCGCAGCTCGACGATCCGCCGCTGTACACCGATGTGGAGAAGAAGGTCGCCGATCCGGGCGGAATCACCGGTCAGCTGCGTCAGACGCTGGTGCACTACTGGAAGCCGATCCTCATCATGTTCGGCATGGTGGTCGCGCTCAACATCGCGAACTACACCCTGCTGGCCTACCAGCCGCAGTACCTCAAGGGCACCATCGGCCTGAGCGAGGACACCGCCTCGGTGGTGGTCCTGATCGGCCAGGTGGTGATGATGCTGCTCATCCCGGTGTTCGGCATGTGGTCCGACAGCACCGGCCGCAAACCGATGTGGCGGGTCTCCCTCGTGGGTCTGTTCGTCTTCGCGCTGCCGATGTACTGGCTGATGGGCCAGGGTTTCGGATGGGCGATCGTCGGATTCGTCGTGCTCGGCGTCCTCTACATCCCGCAGCTGGCGACCATTTCGGCGACCTTCCCCGCGATGTTCCCCACTCACGTGCGCTATGCGGGCTTCGCGATCTCGTACAACCTGTCCACCGCCGCCTTCGGCGGTACGGCACCCCTGGTCAACGACGCCGTCGTCGACCAGACCGGCTGGAACCTTTTCCCGGCCGTGTACATGATGGCCGCGTGCGTGGTGGGCGGTATCGCCCTCAGCTTCCTGCGCGAGACCGCCGGTTGCTCGATCGCCGGAACCAAGACTCCGGGTGCCGAGCCGGTCGAGGACGCTGTCGAGACCTCGCGGGTGGGCGCGTAGCCCGCCACCGGAAGGCCGCCGCGCCGGCGCCGGTACGTTGGACACCGTGACCGACGACGATCCGTACCTGTGGCTCGAAGACGTGACCGGCGACGACGCCCTGCGGTGGGTGCGTGAGCACAACGCTCCCACCGTCGCCGAGCTGACCGGCTCGGAGCGCTTCGCCGAACTCGAAGCCGGCGCCCTCGAAGTGCTCGACAACGACGAACGCATTCCGTACGTGCGCCGGCGCGGCGGCTTCCTCTACAACTTCTGGCGCGATTCGGCGCACCCGAAAGGTCTCTGGCGGCGTACCACTCTCGACAGCTACCGCTCCGCCGAACCCGAATGGGACGTCCTGATCGACGTCGACGCCCTCGCCGCGGCGGAGGGTGAGAACTGGGTGTGGTCGGGCGCCACCATGAACCGGCCCGAGTACGACCGCGCGCTGATCTCGCTGTCTCGAGGCGGCGCCGACGCGGCAGTGGTGCGGGAGTTCGACGTACTCGCGCGGGACTGGGTGGACGACGGCTTCGTCCTGCCGGAGGCCAAGTCGTCCGTCAGCTGGATCGACCGCGACACGGTGTACGTCGGCACCGACTTCGTCGAGACGCCGGACGGGCTGCCCGCGCTGACCTCCTCCGGTTATCCGAGGACCGTCCGGCGCTGGTCGCGTGGCACCGACGTGGCGGACGCCCCGACGGTCTTCGCGGGCGAGGTGTCCGACGTCGCCGTCGGCGCAGCCTGCGACCGGACGCCCGGCCATGTGCGGCACTTCGTCTCCCGGTCGGTGGACTTCTTCAACGAGATCGCCTACGAACTGCGCGGCGACGAACTCCTCCGCATCGACGTGCCGACCGACTCGCACTTCGACGTCCGGCACGACTGGCTGACCGTCCTGACGCGGTCGCCGTGGACGGTCGACGGCCAGGAGCATCCGGCCGGAGCGCTGCTGCTCTTCGATTACCCCTCGTACCTGTCGGGCGACCGCACCCACCGCGTGCTGTTCACTCCCGACGCGCACACCAGCCTGCAGGACCTCGCGTACACCCGCTCGCACCTGGTGATGGTGACGCTGCACGACGTGGCCACCCGCGTCGAGCTTCTCCGCTTGGGCACCTGGGAGTCCGAGCCGCTGAACGGGCTGCCCGAACTCGCGACGATCGGCGTGCTCGACACCGACCCCGATCACAGTGACGAGATCTGGTTGTCGGCCAGCACCTTCGTCCAGGCCCCGAGCCTGCTCCAGGGTTCCACGTCCGAGGGGGTGTCGGTCATCAAATCGTCCCCCGAGTTCTACGACGCGTCCGCCGTGTCGGCGCAACAGTTCTTCGCCACGTCCGACGACGGCACGGCCATCCCCTATTTCGTCGTCAAACGCGACGACGTGGCGTCCGGTCCCACCCTGCTCTACGGATACGGCGGCTTCGAGAACTCGATGACGCCCAGCTATCTCGGTATCGCCGGGCGGAGCTGGATCAGCCGGGGCGGCATCTACGTGATCGCGAACATCCGCGGGGGCGGCGAGTACGGCCCGGCCTGGCACACGCAGGCGCAGAAGGCCGGCCGACACCTGGTGTACGAGGACTTCGCGGCGGTGGCCCGCGACCTCGTGGGGCGCGGACTGACCACCCCGGCCCGGTTGGCCGCGCAGGGTGGCTCCAACGGCGGTCTGCTGATGGGGGTCATGGCCACCACCTATCCGGACCTGTTCGGCGCGCTGGTGTGCCAGGTCCCCCTGCTCGACATGCGCCGGTACCACCTGTTGCTCGCCGGAGCGTCGTGGATGGCCGAGTACGGCGATCCGGACGATCCGGACGAGTGGGAGTTCATCTCGAGGTACTCGCCGTATCAGCGGCTGAGTGCCGACGCCGCCATGCCCGAGATGCTCGTGACCACCTCGACTCGGGACGACCGCGTGCACCCCGGCCACGCCCGGAAGTTCGCGGCGCGGATGGAGGAACAGGGTCACCCGGTCCGGTACTACGAGAACATCGAGGGAGGGCACGGCGGCGCGGCCGACAACCGCCAGGCGGCGTTCAAATCGGCGCTGGCCTACGAGTTCCTGTGGCGCACAGTCGGAGCCGCGGCTCCGGAGCGCTGACGGAGCCGGCGCACCGTCGCCTCGACGTCCAGCATCGGCCGTCCCCGGGCCATCGGATACCACGCGAAACCGATGAGCAGCGCGCTCGCGTGACCGATCGCCGTGAAGGTCACGGGAGCCACCGCCAGCGGTGCGCAGAAGGCGACCGTCGCCCCGGCGACGTACACCCACCGCCACGGCCGCGGAAACCGGTAGGCCAGGATGCCGATCACCGATGCCATGAAGTAGCTGACCCCGACGTCGATGGCGTAAGTGAGCGACGGATTGGCGTCGCCGCGCGCGATCTCGGCGCCGACGAGCCCCTGGCTGACCAGGGTCGCGAGAATGTGTCCGCTCAGGCCGACGACGACGAACCGCCGACTGCCGAGCCAGCGTTCCGCGGGCATAAGGAAGACGGTGAATCCGACGACGTACGGAATCCAGTACGCGCCGTCGAGCCAGAACAGGCTGCCGAAGATCGCACGGACCGGATCGTGCAGCAGGTTGTCGATGTTCGTCGACCGTTTGCCCAGGATCCGGTCCAGCCGCTGCGGCGACACCCGGTGCGCCACGATGGTGGTGGCCAGCAGGATCACCAGCCACGCGTAGGTGACCGGCGCGCTCCGAATCCATCGCGCGACGGCGCCGAGGCCGCGGCGCCACCTGCTCCGAACGCTGGTCACCGTCTCACGGTAGGCCCGCCGACCACCGCGCGCCAGATCTGCCCGCGAACCGCGCGTGTTAGATTTGCGCCGTCCAGCACGCGATGCCAGACGAGGAAATCCGGTGCGATTCCGGTGCGGTCCCGCCACTGTGGTCTGCCCGGCAGGAGACGATCCCCGCGGGCGGCAGCCAGACCCTCCTGCGTCGCGCCACCGAGATCCCGGGGGCGGAGCCTCCCCGAGGGAGGTCTGCACGTGCGATCACCACGCATCGGCGCCCTGCTCGCGAGCATCGCCGTCCTCATTCCGCTCGGTGCGAGCGCTTGCTCGTCGCCGGCGCCCCGCTCCGCGGGAGCCGCACGCGACTGCATCACCGACTTCGACCCGTCGAAGGACTACTTCCCGGAGAAGTCGACGATCGAGGACGCCACCGGCCTGACCATCGAGTATCACCGCTCGTACCAGGTCGTTACCGTGGCGCATCCGGCGCAGGGAGCGCCGCCCGCGTCGTACGTTCTGGTGCGATGCGGCGCCCCCGCCCCGGAGCTGACCGGAGAACTCGCGGACGCGCCTCAGGTCGAGGTTCCCGTGCGGACCGTCTACGCGGGCTCGACGACGCATCTGCCGGGACTCGCCGCTCTCGGCGCGGCCGATGCGGTGACCGGGGTCGCGACCACCGGCTTCGTCTCCACTCCCGAGATCGTCGAGCGGATCGACGCAGGGAAGGTGCAGCAGTTCACCGACGCCGGCGCCGTCAACGCTGAGAAGGTGATCGCCGGACGCCCGGACGTGCTCGTGACCGACGGCAGCGACAGTCCGGCCTTCGGCAAGATCCGCGACGCGGGCATTCCCGTCCTCGCCGACGCCGACTGGCTGGAGGAGAGCCCACTCGGCCGCGCCGAATGGCTCAAGTTCTTCGCCGCCCTCACCGGCACCGAGAAGCAGGCCTCGAGCGTCTACCAGAACATCAAGTCCCAGTACCGCAGCGTGGCCGACCGGCTGTCGGGAGTGCCGAAGACGCCGGTCCTGCTCGGCTCGATCGCCAACGGCTCGTGGACCATGCCCTCCGGGGGCAGCTACTTCGGCAAGCTCGTCGCCGACGCCGGCGCCACCTATCCGTGGATCGACGATCGCGCCGCGGGCAGCCTGCAGTTGTCGATCGAATCGGTCATCGCCCGCGCCCGTGATTCCGCCGTGTGGCTGCTGAGCGACCCGACGGTGAACTCTGTGGCCGATCTCGACAAGCAGGATCCGCGGTACCGCGCCTTCGCCGGTCCGGCGAAACAAGCGTGGAACAGCACCAAGGCCGTCAATTCCGGTGGCGGCAACGACTACTGGGAGACTGGTGTGCTGCGCCCGGACCTCGTGTTGGCGGACATCGCCGCAATTGCGCACCCGGATCTCTTCCCGGGTCATGCCTTCGAGTTCTACCTCCATCTGCCGCAGCGATGACACCGGTCCGGACCTCGGCGGCAGCCCGGCGACCACGCGCCCGATCCGGGGTCTGGGTCGGACTCGCCGTCGCACTCCTCGCGTCGCTGCTGGTGGCCGCCGCGGTCGGATCGGTCGCGATCCCGCCCGCGGAGACGCTCCGGGTACTGACCGGCGGTCACGCGCTGGACGCGGGGAGCGACTTCATTCTGCGCGAGGTGCGGCTGCCGCGGATCGCGACTGCCGCGCTGGTCGGCGCCGCGCTCGGAGTGGCCGGGCTGCAGATGCAGACCCTGTTCCGGAACCCCCTCGCCGATCCCTATGTGCTCGGCGCCAACTCCGGCGCCAGCCTGGGCGTGGCGCTGGTCGCACTGGGCGGCGGAGTCACCGGCGCCGCGACCTTCGCCGGCGGCCTCGCGGGCTGGGGACGAGCGGGAAGCGTGGTGGCCGCCGCCTTCGGTGCCGCGGCGGTGCTGGGACTGATCCTGCTGTTCGCGGTCTGGGTCCGCAGCGCGGTGACCCTGCTGCTGATCGGCGTGATGATCGGTGCCGTCACCGGCTCGCTCGTCGCAGTCCTCATCGTCTACGCCGATCCCGACTCGGTCCAGAAGTACATGATCTGGGGCCTGGGGACCTTCTCCGCGACGTCGTGGTCCGACCTGCGCGTCGCCGCACCTGTGATCCTCAGTGCCGTCCTGTTGTCGTCGACCTCGATGCGAGCGCTCAACGCCCTGCTGCTCGGCGAGGAGTACGCGCGGTCGATGGGCGTCGACCTGCGTCTCACCCGCACCGTCACGCTGCTGTCGGCCGCGGTTCTCACCGGTGTGGTCACCGCGTACTGCGGACCCGTCGGATTCCTCGGTCTCGTGATTCCGCATCTCGCGCGCGGAGTGTTCCGCACCTCGAATCATCGGGTGATTCTGCCCGGATGCGTCCTCGTGGGAGCGCTGCTCGCGATCTGGTGCGGCATCGTCGCAGATCTGCCGGGTAAGGACAGTTCGCTGCCCCTCAACGCGGTCACCGCTCTGATCGGCGCGCCGGTGGTCATCACCGTTCTGCTGCGCGGTCGTGGGAACGGCGGTGCGGTATGACGGCCGGTCTCACCCTCGCCGGGCTGACCATCGGCTACCGGGGCCGACGGCCGGTCACCATCGCCTCCGATCTGACCGCCGAGGCGCAGGTGGGCCGGTTGACGACGCTGATCGGTCCGAACGGCGCCGGAAAGTCGACACTGCTGCGGACCGTCTGCGGTCTGGAGCGACCACTGTCGGGATCGGCTCTCCTCGCCGACGGCACCGACGTCACACGCATGAGGCCGGCCCGGCTGGCTCGCCGGATCGCGACCGTCGGGACCCAGATCGTCGACCCGGGCCGGCTCACCGCGCGAGAAGTGGTGGAGCTGGGCCGGACTCCCTACCTGGGCGCCACCGGCCGGCTCGGCGCCCATGATCGCCTGCGCGTCGACTGGGCGCTGGAGGCCGTTCGCGCTGCGGCGCTGGCCGACCGCCCCTTCCACGACCTGTCCGACGGCGAGGCGCAGCGCGTCCTCGCCGCCCGCGCCCTCGCGCAGGATCCGGAACTCCTCGTGCTCGACGAGCCGACCTCGCACCTGGACGCACCGTCGCGCGTCGAGTTCTTGGATCTGCTGAGCACGCTGGCCCGCGAGCAGCGTCTCACCGTCCTGGTGTCGTCCCATGAACTGGAGCTGGCGATGCGCCTCTCGGACGCGATCTGGCTCCTCGCCCCCGGCGGCGTGATGCACACCGGCACCCCGCTCGACGTGGCCTCCTCCGGTGCCGTCTCCGCCGCCTTCGATCGAGGCCGGCTCCGCTTCGACCCGGAGAGGTTCGTGTTCGAGGTGCAGGACGGTTCGTCACAGCATCCGGCGGTCGAGCCTCCGCCCACCGGCTGACCGAACCTCTCCCCCGCCGACCGAGCGAGCTTCCCGCCCGCTGGTTGAGCGAGCCTCCCGCCCGCCGGCCGAGCGAGCTTCCCGCCCGCTGGTTGAGCGAGCCTCCCGCCCGCTGGTTGAGCGAGCGCAGCGAGTCGAAACCATCCGCACCCGCACGCCCACCCACCGTGACACACCCCGCCCCCCGCCCTCTCCTCCCGCCGTCTCACTCCGAATCACCACTGTTACCCGCCCCACTCCCGACATACCGGGATTGCCTCGCTTGCGACCCCTGCGTTTAACATCAGCAAGCACCGACGGTCACGACGTCATCGCAGATCGTCGGCATTCTTCTGCCGTCAATTCCTACGCTCCTGGATGAATCGCGGGCGTTCGAACTCTTCCGACCGGAAAGGGACTGCATGCCGCCGCTCAGTCGTCTCGTGCGCACCCAGTTGATCGTCGTGCTGCTGATCGGATTGGTGGCGTCGGTCTACGGCGGCATCCGATACGCGCGCCTCGATCAGGCGGCAGGCGTCGGGGTGTACCACGTGACCGTGCGCATGCCCGACTCCGGCGGACTGTTCGAGCAAGCGCAGGTCACCTACCGCGGCGTCGAGATCGGCCGGGTGCAGAAGATGTCGATCGTCCCGGGCGGGATCGACGTCACTCTGGCCCTCGACTCGAGCGAGGCGAAGGTTCCGGCCTCGGCGGTCGCCGTCGTCTCCGACCGATCGGCGATCGGAGAACAGTTCCTGGATCTGCAGCCGCCCTCCGACGCGGGACCGTACCTGCGCGACGGCTCGGTGATCGACGAGAACCGGCTGCCGCCTCGGCTCGACGAAGTGGTGCGATCGGCCATCGACCTGACCGACACGATCCCCGTCGATGCGCTGCGCAGAACCGTCACCGAACTGGGCGCGGCGTTCAACGGCCGCGGAGACGACATGAGCCGGCTCGTCGACTCCCTCGACCGTCTGTCGAAGGAGGGCGTCGAGAGCCTCGACGAGACGATCGGGCTCATCACCTCCGCCGACTCGGTTCTGGCGACCCAGAACGAGCAGTCCGACGAGATTCTGCGCTGGTCGAAGAATCTCGACGCGGTCACCGCGACGCTGGCGTCATCGGATCCGGCGGTCCGCCGGATCCTCACCGACGGTCCGCGCGCTGCGTCGGCGCTCTCCCGTCTCCTCGACGAGACCGGCGACGAGGCCACCGAACTGATCGGCCGGCTCGGCGGGACGGTCCACGCGATCGCTCCGGCGTCCTATGCCGCCGAGCCGACGTTCTGGATGCTCTCGGCACTGTCGGCGGGCAGCCATACGGCGGCCTCGCCCGACGGTTCGATCCGATTCGGAATCGTGCTCGAAACGGGGAATCCGCCGTCGTGCACGCGCGGTTACGAGAGCACCGCGAAGATGATCGCCGAGATCAAGCGCAAGAACCCGGATTTCGACCAGAGTTACGACGACTTCCCGTTCAACACCGATGTGCACTGCACGGTGCCGACCGGCAGCCCGACGGCGGTCCGCGGCGCGAACAACGCTGCACTCGCCGATCCCGCCTACGCGCAACCGTGGGATCACACGGCCAAGAAGGACCCGGACAAGTTGAACCTCAACACCCTCGCCACTCAGCTCGCGCAACTCATGGGCGTGCGACCGCGATCGTGATGGGGGGTCGGGGGTTTCGACTCGCTCCGCTCGCTCAACAAGCCTGAAATAACAAAACACGACCCGCTCAACCCCATGGAAGGGATGCGGCTGGCTCGACTCCACTGACACGGGCTCGCCTTTCCGCTGGTTGAGCGAGCGGAGCGAGTCGAAACCGCCGGACCGACCCCGGTACCGCTACGCGTAGCGTCGTCCCGCCGCGACGCGCGCGATGACGCCCACGACCGCCACCACCGCGCCGGCGACCCCGACGAACAACGACACCGTCGTGAGGTGATCGGCGATCACCCCGACCACCACCTCGATGGTGGAGCGCGCGGCCTGCTCGGTGTCGGCCAGCCGCTCGCTCACGATGTGCTTGGTGAATGCCGCCAGCCCCCAGCCGGCAACGCCCGCCAGGACCGCACCGACGCCGAGCCACGCGAGGACGGTGCTGCGGCGGTTGGCCACGAGCAGTGCGATGACCGCCGCGATCACGGCGCCGATCACCGTCACCCACGACACGACGTCGATGATCTTTCCGCTGTCTTCGAGCGACCCCGCAGTGATCTGGCTCTGATCGATCGTCACGATCACCGGATGACCGATGGACACGGGCACCGGGATGGGGGCCGACGCGATCACCCGATTGATCATCGGACTGATGTCGAGTTCCATCATGTGCAGGTCGGCGTCCGGTGCCGGAGCGGTGAAGAGCCAACTGTGCTGCTGCCTCGCGACCTCGGAGAAGTCCTCGACGAAGCCGTCGCTGCGCGCGTAGTTCTTCGCGGCGGGCAGTACCAGGTCGCTCGCGACCTTGGATCCGGTGTTCTCCTCCACCGACGCCGCGACCTTCTGGGCGAAGTAGTCCTGCACTTCGGAGCTGTGCGCGGCTTCCGCCGCCGAAGAGGTGAACCCGTCCGACGACACGACTCTCTGTGACAGCCACATGCTCGGCACCGCGACGATCATGCAGATCATCGCGACCACGGTGAACAGGCCGGAAACTACGCTTCGCACGGTGCCGAGGCTACCGGGTGATCGCGGCGGACTGCCAAGCCGACGAGGCCGGGGTCATTCACCGATCACATCGCGCGCGCGGCCCACGATCGCCGGATCGGGGACTCCCACCAGCGCCTCGTCCTTGCCGTCGTACTCGTGCAGACTCAGCACGTACCGCATGGCGTTGATGCGGGCCCGCTTCTTGTCGTTGCTCTTCACGACGGTCCATGGCGCGAAATCGGTGTCGGTGTCGGCGAACATCTGCTCCTTGGCCTCGGTGTACGAGTCCCAGCGATCGAGCGACGCCAGATCCATCGGCGAGAGCTTCCACTGGCGCACCGGGTCGATCTGCCGGATCGCGAACCGGGTCCGCTGTTCCAGCGGCGTCACCGAGAACCAGAACTTCACCAGGTGGATGCCATCGTCGACCAGCATCTTCTCGAACGCGGGCGCCTGCTGCATGAACTGCGCGTACTGCGCGTCGGTGCAGAAGTTCATCACCCGCTCCACGCCGGCCCGGTTGTACCAGGAGCGGTCGAAGAAGACCATCTCTCCGGCTGCGGGCAGATGCTGGACGTACCGCTGGAAATACCACTCGGTGGCTTCGCGCTCGGTGGGCTTCTCCAGGGCGACGGTCCTGGCACCGCGGGGATTGAGGTGCTCGTTGAACCGCTTGATGGTGCCACCCTTGCCCGCCGCGTCGCGCCCCTCGAAAACGAGCAGATGCCGCTGCCCGGTCTGCTTGGTCCACTTCTGCAGCTTCAGCAGTTCGATCTGCAGACGGCGTTTGGTGACCTCGTACTCGCGGCGGCTCATCCGCTCGTCGTACGGGTAGTCCTCGCGCCAGGTGTCCACCACGTTCCGGGTCGGGAGCGTCAGCAGGATGGGATCGTCGTCGTCATCGTCGACGACGGCGAACCCGGCGGTGTTCCGCAGGTCCACGAGGTGCTGCAGAGCCTCGCGCCCGGAGACCAGGCTGAGGTCGGGTCCCACGTGCTGAACGGGGTTGCTGTCGCCGGTGATTCCATCCACGTCCGTCAGATTAGCCCGGTTCGGCGGCTCCGGCACCAGCAGCGTGTCGGGGTCAGCCCGGCGCGCGTTGCACACCCGGCACGAAGCGGACGATCACCAGCAGGATCCAGGTGATCAGAACGTACGGCCACGTGAAGAGCGGCACCTGGGTTCCGAGCATGAGCCGCTCGAGCAGGACCGCCAGCAGTGCTCCGATCACCGCCATCACCCACGGCATCCACCGTCCAGAGAGGAACACGCACGCCATCGCGATCGCTACCAGCACCGACGAGTAGCCGTCGAGTCCGTGATAGTCGCGCAGCGGCGAGGATCCGATCGCGACGGCGAAACCGGCGGCCAGCGCGCTGCCCAGGAGCGCCGCCAGACCCACCCGCCAGCCCGCGACGGTCAGGCCGACGAGGATCAGCAGACCGGAGATCGGATCGTCGATCAGAACCACCTGCGAGATCCCGCTGAGGATCGCGTGCACGGCGACCTCGAAGCGGTTGCCGTCGATCTCCGCCAGCGCGCCCGCGGGCTCCTGCAGCGGCTCGGTGGCGTAGTGGACGGCCTCGGCCACCAGGCACCAGGCAGAACGGCGCCGTCGTCGCGGGCAGCGCGAACTGCGCGAATCCGCGGGCGGCGAACAGCGCGACGAGGGCGACGGTGATCGGACCGCACAGCAATCCGCCGACCACCGTGGCGATCACACCGGCCCAGCCCGCTCCGAGCATGGTGAAGGCCGCCGCACCCACGAGAATCCCGCAGAAGCCGTGCATTCCGGCGCGCAGCGCCGAACCGTCGGGCGACCCGGGGAAGCGGTCGCGCAGGGCGACCCCCGCGGCGGTCGAAGCCGCCAGCCCGATGACGCCCAGCAGCGCCATTCCCCAGTCCGCGACCGCGAATCCCGCCAGGATCAGCAGACCGCACCACACGTTCGGCTGGAAGTAGATCTGACCGATCCCGTTGAGTGCGGTGGCCGCCGCGTCGCGCGGCGACCCGAAAGGTTCGGCCGGAGCGTCCGTCCGCGTCTCGACGTCACTCACTGCGGACCTCCTGCTTCCAGCGGTTCTCGATATCGCCGAAATGCCAGATCGCCAGTGCCGCGGCCCATGCGGCGACGAACACCCCGACGATCACGAATCCCGCGTAGTCCAAGTCGATTCCGGCGACCCACGCCAGCGGCCCGGACTCGACGTGAGTCTCGTCGGCGAGCACCCCGGCCAATTCCACCGTGCCGATCCCGAGAGCCGCCGCCACGGAGATCGAGGTGATCGTGATGTTGTAGTAGACCTTCCGCACCGGCCGTGCGAAGGCCCAGCCGTATGCCGCGTTCATGAACACCCCGTCAGCGGTGTCCATCAGGCACATCCCGGCGGCGAACAGGATCGGCAGCACGAGGATCGCGTAGAACGGCAGGTAGAACGCCGCCGCACCGCCCGCGAGCACCAGCAGGCCCACCTCGGTGGCGGTGTCGAAGCCGAGACCGAACAGCACGCCGACGGGATAGATGTGCCACGGCTTGCGCACCGACTTCGCCAGCCCGCCGAGCAGCCGGTTCATGAAGCCGCGCTTGTTGAGCTGTTCCTCCAGTGCCTCCTCGTCGAACTCACCGCGCCGCATCTCGCGAAACACTCTGACGATGCCGATGAGCACCACGAGGTTGGCCGCCCCGAGGATCCACAGGAACACTCCCGACACCGACGCCCCGATCACACCGGTGATCGAATGCAGGGTCGACGAATCGTCCTCGATCTGCCCGGCGAGTGCCCGAACGCCCACCGCCAGCAGGACCGTCAGCCCGAAGACGATGGTCGAGTGCCCAGCGAGAACCAGAACCCGACCGAGAGGGGCTTCGGCCGGGCGGGCAGTCCGTCGGCCCGGCGATCGGCGTCGTCCGCCAGCAGTTTCCGGGTGGCGTTGTCGACCGCGGCGATGTGATCGGCGTCGAAGGCGTGCCGGAGGCCGAAGGTGTACGCCAGCATGCCCACGCCGACGGTGAACTCGGTGTGGGCACCCCCGAGTTGGAAGTGCTCGGGCGCCACCAGCCCCACGAGCATGCCGATGCCCACCACGTGCAGGAGCACCACCACCGCGGTCATACCGCCGAGTGACAGGCGGTCGCGCGCCGACAGTCCGCCCCAGAGGGTCTGCAGACGGCGCACCGGTCCCGGCCGGGAGTCCGTCGAGGCGGTCACGGCCGCGCCGCCGACGGATCATCCGCCCGCGCGGGCCTGAGCAGAGAGGAAGGGAGAGTGAAGGAACCGATCCGCACTACCGTCATTCGCGAAGCATAAGCCGGATCGGCCGACTTCGTCTCAGTGCACGTACAATTCGCCCCACCGGAAGCAGCCCCGACCGGTGGTCGTGTCGTAGGTGGCGGCCATGCTGCCCAGGCACGCGACGCCGTCGCCGGTGGCGAACGCTCCGCCCGCCGCTCCGGACACCGCGACCGTGGTACCGCCGCTGCGGCCCTGCGCCACCGACGTGGAGTACGGGCCCATCGTGTACGCGTAACCGTTGCCCCGGTGGATGCCGCTCGCGAGCGCCGACGAATTGACGCCGTTGTTCTGCGCCGTCGCCGTCCCTCCGGTCGTCGCGACGGCGAGCGCCGCACCGTTGTTCGTGGTGTCCTGCGCCGAGGCGCGGCTGCCCGGACCGGCGTTCGCGATGCAATGACTCTGGCCGTTGGCGCGCTCGACGCGCTGGTTGTCGTTCGCGGTGCAGTTGGTCGACGCCGCGGCGTGACCACCGCCCAGCAACGACGTCAGTCCGAACGCCGCGGCGACGGCGGCGATCCCGAACACGACACGAAAGAACAACGACCCGATTCGCATGACTGTCCCTCTCAACAAGACGCGACTGTGCGGCCGCTCACCGGCGCACGATGCAGCCGCCACCCTACTCGCGAGTTTCGCGATTCCAGGTTCCTCACAGCCGATCGTGACCGGACTGATTCCTGCCGTGGCATCGGGCCGTGGTCGCCCCACCCGCAGGCGCGACGCGAGACGACAGAACCCCCGTCCGGGACGGGGGTTCTGTCGTCGAAGTTCGCGTCTACTGTGAGCGTCTCGAGTCCGAGTCGCGCTCAGCTGCGGCGCTTGACCTCCTCGGTGAGTCCCTTCTTGGCGGTGTCGACCGCCATTTTCTGGGCTCGCTTGACGATGAGTCCGGGGAGCTTGATCTTCAGGTCGACGGTGAGGTCGAACTTCACGTGTGTCGTATCGCCGTTCTCGGTGAGCGTGTAGACGCCGTGCTGTTCGCTGAGCTGATCGCTCTCGACCAGATCCCAGGTGCAGGTGTTGTCGGTCCAGGAGTAGTCGAGGGTCTGGTTGTCGGTCATGCCGACCGCACTCACCGAGACCTCCACGCGAGCGGGCCGCCCGTCGGCGTCCTCGGTGAGGATCTTCGCCGACTTGTGCGGGCCCGACCACTCCGGCAGGGACTCGACGTCGAGCAGCACCTCCATCACCAGCGCGAGCGGGGCCTTGAGGTCGAATTCTGTTGATGCAGAGACAGCCATGGACAGAACCTACCCCAGCCGGTGACGGTGGACCCGGCCGCCGCCGGAATCTTCACTCTCCTCAGCGCGGTTCCGCATCGGTCACGGTTTCGGGAACGGGGCGTCGAACCAGCTCGTTCAGCGTGAGCACGACGCGGTCAAGCGGCTCGACGCTGCGCCGCGCTCGGCACAGAACCACCGCGCCTTCGATGCCCGACAGGACCGCATCGGCGAGTTCGTCCGCGCGCCGGTCGTCGAAGCCCTCCTCACGGAACCGGGCCGCCAGCAGATGCGTCCACTGCAGAAAGACCTCTTCGCCGGCCTGGGCCGCCTCGGGGTCGCGCTCGCGTGCCTGCGCACCCGCCGCCACCGGGCAGCCGACCTCGAAGTCGTCTTCGATCAGCCTCCGGCGCCAGATGCCGGCGACGGCGGCCACCGCGTCGGGAAGCGGCCGCCTACGGGCGCGATTCAGCTCCGCCCCGAGTACCTCGCCCGCGAAGTAGACGGCCTCGGCCATCAGCTGAGCGCGACCGCCCGGAAAGTGGTAGTAGACCGATCCGCGGGCGGCGTCGGCAGCTGCCAGTACGTCGCCGATCGAGGTACCCGCGACTCCGTGGCGGGCGATGAGGTCGGCCGCGCACCGAACCATCGCGGCCCGCGGCGAGTCCGGCTCCGGCGATCTCACAGCCTCAGGCCTCGAGGAACCGCTCTCGCAGTTCGGACTGCGCGGCGGAGTCGATTCCGAGAGCCTCGGCGAAATACGCCTCCATGCCGCCGTGAACCCGATCCACCTCGTCGAACGCCGCCTCGAGATACTCCGGCCGCACACCCAGGACCTGCCTCAGCGCATCTGCGTCGCCGCCCGCAGCCGTGAACTTCTCGAACACCGGAGCCAGGGCCGGAACCAGACGGTCGTTGGTGAGCAGATAGTCGCTGAAGACGTCGTCGCGGGCGACGCCCATCAGCGACAGGAAGGACGCCGAGGCCCAGCCGGTGCGGTCCTTGCCGGTGGTGCAGTGGAACAAGGCCGGCGATCGGTCCTCGCCGAGGAGCCCCTCGTAGAAGCGGCGGTAACCGGTCTTCGCACTGTCGAGGGTGATCATCTGGCGATACGTGCCCGCCATCGTCGAGATGGCGCCGCCGCTCTCGAGCACCCGATTGATCTCGGCGACACCCGCCGGATCGGTCAGGACGGTCGCCAGGTTGGCGGGTACGGCGGTCTGCGCATCGGCCAGGACGTCCAGGTGCACTTCGGCGACGTCGGCCCACACCGGGTCCGGCATCGCTTCGGTCTCGCCGGCCGACCGCAGATCGTAGACGGTGCGGAGGCCGAGAGTCGCGGCGATCTCGGCGACCGCCGACGAGTCGTGAACGATGGACCGGAAATCGGTGGACCGGAACAGCATTCCGTGGCGGACCGGCCGCCCGTCGACTCCGACCCATCCGCCGAGATCACGCAGATTGGGGAGCACGGGGAACGGACTGGGGGCGCCGGGGACCCGGGTCTGCTGGTCGGTCATGAAGTCTCATTATGCTCAGCCGAGGCTCGGCACGCTGTCTAACATGGCGGATGTGAGCACTCTCCCAGACGCCCACGACGGCGAGCCGCTGACCGATTCCCTCCCCGCAGACCTCGTCGCCGACGTCGACCGGATCATCGACGCCGACACCGACCGGCTGGTGGAGACGTTCAAGGACATCCACCGCAATCCCGAACTCGGATTCGCCGAAGTCCGGACCGCCCGCATCATCGAGCTGGCCCTGCAGAACCTCGGCTTCGACATCACGACCGGGATCGGTACCACGGGGGTGGCCGCCATCTACCGCAACGGCGACGGTCCGGTGGTGATGTACCGCGCCGACATGGACGCACTGGCGGTGCAGGAGGAGACGGGCGTCGAGTACGCGAGTGAGAAGCGGGTCACGCGCGAGGACGGCACCGAGGTGCCGGTGGCCCACGTCTGCGGCCACGACGCGCACGTCACCTGGATGCTGGGGATGGCGCACGCACTGATCGAACTCAAGAACCGCTGGTCCGGGACCCTGGTCCTGATCGGTCAACCCGCAGAGGAACCGATCACCGGAGCCAAGGCGATGGTGGACGACGGTCTGTACAACTTCATCCCCAGACCGGACGTGTTCATCGGCATGCACACCGCGCCCGCCCCGGTGGGGGTGGTCGTCTCGTCTCCGGGGCCGCGGCTCGCGGGCACCGATCAGCTCGACATCCTCTTCCACGGTGTCGGAGGCCACGGCTCGATGCCGCAGAAGGCGAAGGACCCGGTGCTGATGGCCGCGATGGCCATCGTGGAGTTCCAGACCATCGTGTCGCGGATGATCGATCCGCAGCAGACCGCCGTGCTCACCGTCGGCGCCGTCCACGCCGGCTCCGACAACAACGTGATCCCCACACAGGCCCTGCTCAAGGCGAATCTGCGCTGGTACGACCCCGCGGTCCGGGAGATCATGCTGTCAGCGGTCGAGTCGGTCGCCGACGGGATCGCCAGGACGTACGGGATGCCCGAGGACAAGCTGCCGGAGATCACCCTGAAGGGCGGGTCGAGTCCGCTGGTGAACGACCTCGAGTTGTCCGAACGCATGGCCCGAACGCTCGCGGCGGTCCTCGGCGACCAGCAGATCGTCACCGACATGCCGCGAGCCACCGGTTCGGAGGACGTCCAGCTGCTGAAGGGCCCGTACCCGGAGATGCCGTTCAACTACCTCCTGGTCGGCATCGCGAACCATGAGACCTTCGCGGCGGCTCAGGCGCAGGGCGAGCCGTTCCCGTTCGCTCCGCACAACCCGAACTATCTGGTGGACCTGTCGGCCATCCCCTTCGGCGCCAAGGTCGCCGCCTACTCGATGCTCGGCCTGTTGAACCGGAGCTGACCCCGCGACGCCGAAGGCCGGCCACCCTTCGGGTGACCGGCCTTCGTTCTGCGTGGAATCGCAGGGGGTTCTGAATCAGATCAGAAGCCCATGCCGCCCATCTCGTCGGCACCCGGCATGGCCGGAGCGGCCTTTTCGGGCTTGTCGGCGACGACGGCCTCGGTGGTGAGGAACAGACCGGCGATCGAAGCCGCGTTCTGCAGCGCCGAGCGGGTGACCTTGACCGGGTCGTTGATGCCCGCGGCGAGCAGGTCCTCGTAGGTGTTGGTCGACGCGTTCAGGCCGGTGCCGAGCGGCGAGTTGCGGACCTTGTCCGCGACGACGCCCGGCTCGAGGCCTGCGTTGACGGCGATCTGCTTGGCCGGAGCCTCCAGAGCGACCTTCACGATGTTGGCGCCGGTGGCCTCGTCGCCCTCGAGAGCGAGACCGTCGATGGCCGGCTCCGACTGCAGCAGGGCCACGCCGCCGCCGGCGACGATGCCCTCTTCGACGGCAGCCTTCGCGTTGCGGACGGCGTCCTCGATGCGGTGCTTGCGCTCCTTGAGCTCCACCTCGGTGGCAGCGCCGGCCTTGATGACTGCGACACCGCCGGCCAGCTTGGCCAGACGCTCCTGCAGCTTCTCACGGTCGTAGTCGCTGTCGCTGTTCTCGATCTCGCCGCGGATCTGTGCGACGCGACCCGAGATGGCGTCGGCATCGCCGGCACCGTCGACGATGGTGGTCTCGTCCTTGGTGACGACGACCTTGCGGGCGGTGCCCAGCAGCTCCAGGCCGGCGCTCTCCAGCGACAGGCCGACCTCTTCGCTGATGACCTCGCCACCGGTGAGGATGGCGATGTCGGCCAGCATGGCCTTGCGGCGGTCACCGAAGCCCGGGGCCTTGACGGCGACGGACTTGAAGGTGCCCTTGAGCTTGTTGACGATCAGGGTCGAGAGAGCCTCGCCCTCGACGTCCTCGGCGATGATCACCAGCGGCTTACCCGACTGGATGACCTTCTCCAGCAGCGGCAGGAGGTCCTTGATGGTCGACACCTTGCTCGAGACGAGCAGGATGTACGGATCCTCGAGGACGGCCTCCTGGCGGTCGGCGTCGGTGACGAAGTAGCCCGAGATGTAGCCCTTGTCGAAGCGCATGCCCTCGGTGAGCTCCAGCTGCAGACCGAAGGTCTGAGCCTCTTCGACGGTGATGACACCCTCGTTGCCGACCTTGTCCATCGCCTCGGCGATCAGGTCGCCGATCGACTGGTCGCCGGCGGAGATGCCCGCGGTGGCAGCGATCTGCTCCTTGGTCTCGACCTCCTTGGCCGACTTCAGCAGCGACTCGGTGACGGCCGCGACGGCCTTCTCGATGCCGCGCTTGAGGCCGAGCGGGTTCGCGCCGGCCGCGACGTTGCGCAGACCCTCGCGGACCAGCGCCTGCGCCAGAACGGTGGCGGTGGTGGTGCCGTCGCCGGCGATGTCGTCCGTCTTCTTCGCGACTTCCTTGACCAGCTCAGCGCCGATCTTCTCGTACGGGTCCTCGAGTTCGATCTCCTTGGCGATCGAGACACCGTCGTTGGTGATGGTGGGGGCGCCCCACTTCTTCTCCAGGACGACGTTGCGACCCTTCGGTCCAAGGGTGACCTTGACGGTGTCGGCGAGGCTGTTCAGGCCGCGCTCGAGTCCGCGACGGGCCTCTTCGTCGAAAGCAATCTGCTTTGCCATTGGTAAGTGATCCTCCGGTAGGGGGTGACACTAAGTCTTCTGGGCCGGACTCGATGCCCGCGACGGACGACCGGGGTGTCTGTTGGACCGATCTCACCGTTCCGACCTGGCACTCACACTCCGTGAGTGCCAGACTCCGTTTTAGCACTCGCATGGTGAGAGTGCAAGGTCTGGCCCGGAGCTCGACGGCCGCCGCTTCGGCGCGTATAAGCAGGTCAGCAACCACGTCCCGGGCCGCTACCTCTTGGTGCGGTCGAGTCCCAGCTGGTCGGTGATATAGAAGAACGGATCGGTCTGATCGCTGAGGCCGACGACGTTGGCCGCACCCGGACCGTACGCCGCGATCCGGACCTGCCCGCCGGTGTGCTGCTCCTCCCCCGGCTCGAGCGAGGTCCCGTAGTTGACCGCGATCGGGTCGCCGTCGCGACCGGTCAGCAGCCGGGTGAGTCCGGGCATCGGCAGCTCCGGATGCGGTTCCACCACCTGGCTGGTGTGCGCATGGTCGCCGGTGACGATCACCAGCGTGTTCTTGTCCTTCTTCGCGAAGTCGAGCGCCTTGCTCACCGCATCCGACAACTGCACCGTCTCGCCGATCTGACCGCACGGATCGGCGTCGTGGTTGGCCTTGTCGACCGACCCGGACTCCACCTGCAGGAAGAACCCCTTGTCGTTCTTCAGCAGGTCGATCGCCTTCTGAGTCATGTCTCCGAGCTTGGGCGTGGCCGAGGTGAACGCGGGATTGGGCGCGCACCGGACCGGCGGCTGCTCGATGCCGTCCTTGACGGCGGTCGCCTTGTCCCAGATGCGCGGCAGGTTGCCGTCGGCGAAGACACCGAGCACCGGCTTGTCCTGGTCCGCTACGGTCACATCGTGCATCTCGTCCGCCGAGCGGACGATCTGATAGCCGCGCTCCTTGGCCTGCGCCTCGAGCGTCTTCCCCTGGTATCGGCCCGCCGTGGCCGTCTGCGCGAAGGTGGCCCACCCGCCGCCGAACGTGACGTCGGGGCGGGCCGCCAGGAGCTGTTCGGTGATCGATCCCGCGCCGCCGTTCTCAAGCGCGTTCTCCGGGCACTTCTCGGTGGTCTCCTTCGGTCCGTAGCACTTGCGCTGAGTCACGTGCGCCACCTGTACGGCCGGCGTCGCATCCTGCAGTTCGGTGGTCGTGACGTCTCCAGTGCGCAGGCCGTTGGCGCGGGCGATCTCCAGGATCGTGCGTTGCGGCACCCCGTTCACGTCGACGCCGACAGCGCCGTTGTACGTCTTCGTCCCCGTCGACCACGCCGTGCCGGAGGCCGCCGAGTCGGTCGTGTAATCGGGCTTGTGGGTGTCCTTGTTCAACGAGTACGTGGTGTAGTCACCGCTCAGCGGAAGCTCGTCGATAGCGGGGATCGCGCCGGCCGCACCCCACTGGTAGTTGCGAGCCAGGGTCAGTTCCTGATTCGCGGTGCCGTCACCGATGATCAGGATGACGTTCTTGGCTCCCGACTTCTGAATCGAATCGGCGATCGCCTGCGTCTGATCCTCCGCCAGCCGCCGGGCACCGCCGTGCACCGTGATGTCGCCGGTGGCCGCGCGCGAGATGTCGACGTCTGCGGCCTTGTCGCCGTCGACGCCGACCGAGCACGCGCCGAGCACTCCGGTGAGTCCGAGAGCTGCTGCCGCGAGTGCGCCCGCCCTGCGGGCCTTCTTCTTCTCCAGGTTCTGAGCCATGAAAGGTATGCCAACAGTCGCATATGAACGGCTGTCGGCCTCGAACCGAACTCCATTCGACGAGCGGGTGCCCGCCCGAGTCGATCCGGCGTACCGGAGGCGAACGCCCGGTGAATCCGCCTGCGGCCCGGCGATCCGGCGTCGACCGCGAGACACGCTTGCTAGCGTCGATTCGTGATTGCGCATGTCGGGTGAGTTGATCGCGATCGCCGTTCTCGGCGTCGCGCTGGCGACGGTCCTGATCGTCGTCGCACTGCGCACGCGCCGAGTGGTGAGCACACCCCACGAGCGCGCCGTGCACGACACCCTGCACACGGCGGCGCTGGCCGCCCGGCCGCTCCGCCGCGGTCTCACCGCCGAGTCGGCGGCAGAGGCGGCCGGCCCGTTGCGGGCGCTCACCGGCGCCGACGGACTCGCGCTCTACGACGCCGAGGGATCGCTCCTGACCTTCGACGGCGACGAACAGCTGTGGACCCCGCCGATGCGCTCGGCGGCCGCCGCGCTGGCCGCCGACACGCTCGCGAACGGCCGCCACTGCGTGCAGCGAGATCCCGCGGACGGCGTCGGTCCCCTGCGCAGTCTCCTGGCCGCGCCGCTGATGGCCGACGGCATCGGCATCGGCGCACTGGTCGTGGCATCGGTGACCGAGCCCGGCCCCGGCCGTATCGGCGCCATCACCGAGGTCGCACGCTATGCGGCCAGCCAACTGCAGCTCGCCGAGCTCGACGCCTCCCGCGCGCGACTGGATCGCGCCGAGGTCCTCGCCCTCCGCGCACAGATCAGCCCGCATTTCATCTACAACGCACTGAACACGATCGCATCCTTCGTCCGCACCGATCCCGACCGCGCACGCGAGCTGATCCTCGACTTCGCCGACTTCACGCGCTACTCCTTCCGCGCCGCGGGCGAGTACACGGTACTGGCCGACGAACTCCGCAACATCGACCGCTACCTCACGCTCGAACGAGCGCGTTTCGGGCCCGGGCTGACGGTGAAGGTTCAGGTGGCACCCGAGGTCCTCGGCGTCGTCGTGCCCTTTCTCGCACTGCAGCCGCTGGTGGAGAACGCCGTGCGGCACGGCCTCGCCGGGCGCCGGGACGGAACCATCTCGATCGTCGCGCGCAACGCGGGACCCGACTGTCTGCTGAGCGTGGAGGACGACGGCGTCGGCATGGATCCGGAACTGCTGCGCACGGGTGCGATCGACGCGCTCGACCCGGCCGGACCGCGAGAGTCCGACGGCGCACACGTCGGACTGACGAACGTCGACCAGCGGCTGCGCGCGGCGTTCGGCAACGACTACGGCCTGGTCGTCGAGACGGCGGTGGGAGCGGGAACCAAAGTCAGCATGCGCATCCCGAAGTTCGCCGCGGGCATCCACGCCGGAGGCCCGGCCGCCGCGCTACGGTTTGACGGACGGGAGGAGAGCAGCTGATGACCGACCTCACCGTGCTCGCCGTGGACGACGAGATCCCCGCCCTCGACGAACTGACCTACCTGCTGAACCGTCACGACGCGGTGTCGGCGGTGCACAAGGCGTCCGACGCGACCCAGGCGCTGCGCGAACTCGCCGAGCGCCGGATCGACGCGGTGTTCCTCGACATCTCCATGCCTGGACTCTCGGGCATGGAGCTGGCGGCGGTCCTGGCCAACTATTCGGCGCCGCCGCCGATCGTCTTCGTCACCGCGCATGACGACCGCGCGGTCGAGGCCTTCGACGTCGGTGCCGTCGACTATCTGCTCAAACCCCTGCGAGCCGAACGGCTCGATCAAGCGGTGGGCCGCATCCTCGCCTCCCTCGCCGGCGGCGAGGGTCCGGTCCGGACCGAGGAGCCGGACGAACCCGCCGACGATGTGATTCCGGTGGAGTCGGGCGGGATCACCTCGCTGGTGCAGCGCGACTCCATCTCGTGGATCGAGGCGGTCGGCGATTACGCCCGACTGCACACCGACACCGGCTCGTACCTCGTCCGAGTCACTCTCTCGACCCTCGAATCACGCTGGGGAGGAGCAGGTTTCGCACGCGTTCACCGTTCGTACCTGGTGGCGCTGCCAATGGTGACCGGCCTACGGTCCACCGGGGCGTCGACCATGGTCCGGGTCCGGGCCAACGGCGCCTCGCCCGCGGTGGAACTGCCGGTGAGCCGCAGGCAGGTGCGCGAGTTGAAGGACCGATTGGTCCGTGACCCGATGCGGACCTTCCGTTCCGGGCGGGACGGCTGATCCGTGGCGCCCGACTCCGCCCGTGAACCGGCCCCACAGCGCGAACGCGTCGTCCTGTCCGAGCGGCGAGGCGCGCGCATGGTCCGCACCCGAGTGCAGGTGGCCGAGCAGACCGGCGTCGGCGAGCATCTGGTCCGCGGACTGGTCCGCGCCCAGCTGGCGCTGGCGCTGCGGCTCGGCGTGGCCGTCCTCGCGATCTTCGTCGCCATCCCGCTGATCGGCGCGACCGTCGAACCGTTCGCCGACGCGACGGTCTTCGGTCTGCGCCTGAACTGGCTGATCCTCGGCCTGCTGCCCCTTCCGCTCCTGTATCTGGCGGGTCGCCTGTACATCCGGCTGGCCGAGCAGGCCGAACGCGACTTCGTCCGGCTGGTGGACGCCGACTCCGACAGCGGCGACGACCCGGGCGGCGGTACGCGATGATCACCGAGCACGTCGCGGCACTGACGGTGGCCGCCGTCCTCCTCGCGGCCCTCGGCACCGTCGCGGTCGGCGCCTACGGCGGACGCGGCTCGCGGTCGACGTCCGACTTCCTGGTCGCCTCGCGCAGCATCGGCGCGGGATGGAACGCCGCGGCGATCGCCGGCGAGTACCTGTCGGCGGCGTCGTTCCTCGGCGTGGCCGGGTTGGTCGCCAAGTACGGTGCCGACGCGCTCTGGTATCCCATCGGATTCACCGCCGGCTACCTCTCGCTGCTGCTCTTCGTCGCCGCTCCGCTGCGCCGGTCGGGCGCGTACACCGTGCCCGACTTCGCCGAGTTCCGGCTGGCCTCGACTCGGGCGCGCAAGGCCGCGATGGTCGTGGTGATCGTGATCTGCGTGCTGTACCTGGTGCCGCAGTTGCAGGGCGCCGGGCTGACCCTGAACATCCTGCTGCACGTACCGCCGTGGGTCGGGGTCACCGCGACCGGACTGCTGGTGATCGTGAACGTGGTCGGCGCGGGCATGCGATCGGTGACCTTCGCGCAGGCGATCCAGTACTGGCTCAAGCTCACCGCCGTCGCGATCCCCGCGCTGGTGCTGACCGCGGTGTTTCTGAACAGCCCGCAGCGCCTCGGCGATCCGCTGCCACCGCGGGTGTCCGCGGACACCACCGTCCGGGTCGACACCCCGGTGGAGGTGACGGTGACCGACCCGGCGGGCGTTCGGGCGACCGGCGACGTGGACCACGTCGCGGTCGTCGACCAGCCGTTGAGCGCGGGCACGCACCGTCTCGATCGCGGCGCGGTCATCGACCTCGACGAGGGCGCCGCGACCCCGGTGGTGGCGAACGCGCCGCAGACCGGGGCGGCCTGGATGGAATCGGGCGGCGGCCTGGGCGGGGGCCATCCGCTCTATCAGGTGCTCTCGCTGATCGTGGCGACCTTCCTGGGCGCGATGGGCTTGCCGCACGTGCTCGTGCGGTTCTACACCAATCCCGACGGCCGTGCCGCGCGGCGGACGGCGTTGAACGTGATCGCGGCGCTGGCGGTCTTCTACCTCTTCCCGACCGTCCTCGGCGCACTCGCCCGCGCGTGGGTCCCGCAGGTCCTGGCGACCGGCACCGCCGACGCCGCCGTCCTGCTGCTACCCGCCTCCGCGCTGCACGGGGCCTGGGCGATCGGGCTGTCGGCGCTCGTGGCCGCCGGCGCCATGGCCGCCTTCCTCGCCACCTCGTCCGGACTGCTGGTCAGCATCGCCGGCGTGATGTCGACCGACCTGATGCCCCCGGGAGTCCGCAGCTTCCGCATCTGCGCTCTGCTCGGCGGGGCGGTGCCGATCGTGATCGCCCTCAACGCCGGGACACTGGAGTTGTCACGGTCGGTGGGCCTGGTCTTCGCGGTCTCGGCGTCCACGCTGTGCCCACTGCTGGTGCTGGGAATCTGGTGGCGCGGACTCACCGCCGCCGGTGCGATCGCCGGACTCTGTGTGGGCGCGACCACGTCCGCGCTGGCGGTCGGAGTAGCGGTGACCGGGGCGATCGACGAGGGTGCGGGCGCCGGCTGGCTGTCGGTGATCGCCGGGTTCCCCGCGGCGGTCACCGTTCCCCTGACCTTCGCCACGATGGTCCTCGTCAGCCTGGCCACCAGGTCGCGGATCCCGGCGGTCACCGGCGCGGCCTTCGCTCGGATGCACGTGCCCGAACGGCTCGGGCTCGGGGTGGAACGGACCCCGTCGGCGCAGGACTGACCGCTACCGTTCATCGGGCGGCGGCGACCGTTCACCGCACGGCCGCCATGGCTCGTCGCTCAGGTCACAGACGACATTACCCGTGACTGTCGTCTCACTCATGCTTTGTGCAGCTACATCCCCGCAGCACACCAGCAAAGGAGTGATCGTGACCGTCACCGATCATGCCGCGCCGAAGGACGTCAGTCCTTCCCAGGACGAGTTCCTCGTCGCGCAGGCCAGCCCAGAGTTCCAGAGGTTGCGCACCGCGCTGCGCCGCTTCGTCTTCCCGATGACCGCCTTCTTCCTCCTCTGGTACGCGGGCTACGTCATCCTCGGAGCCTTCGCGCACGACTTCATGGCCACCCCGGTCTGGGGCAACATCAACGTGGGCCTCATCCTCGGACTGCTGCAGTTCGTCACCACGTTCGGCATCACATTCCTGTACGTCCGGTTCGCCAACCGCGATCTGGATCCGCAGTCGGAGGCCATCCGCGAGAACTTCGCGGACGGCACCTACTCGACGGCCGGAAAGGCGCAGCGATGAACCACGTGCTCGCCGCCGAGACCGTCGGCAACCCGGCCATCAACATCTCGATCTTCGTCGCATTCGTCGCGGTGACCATGATCGTCGTCATCCGCGCCAACCGGAAGAACGCCTCGGCCTCCGAGTTCTTCACCGCCGGCGGCGGGTTCTCCGGCCCGCAGAACGGCATCGCCATCTCGGGCGACTACCTCTCGGCCGCCAGCTTCCTCGGCATCGCCGGCGCGATCGCCGTCTACGGCTACGACGGATTCCTGTACTCCATCGGCTTCCTGGTGGCCTGGCTCGTCGCGCTGCTGCTGGTGGCCGAACTGCTGCGCAACACCGGCCGGTTCACGATGGCCGACGTGCTGAGCTTCCGGCTCAAAGAGCGGCCGGTCCGCATGGCCGCCGCACTCTCGACCCTGGTGGTGTCGCTGTTCTATCTGCTCGCGCAGATGGCGGGAGCCGGCGGCCTGGTCGCACTGCTCCTGGACATCCACGACCGCACCGGACAGTCCATCGTCATCGCCGTCGTCGGCGTGCTGATGATCGCCTACGTGCTGATCGGCGGCATGAAGGGCACCACCTGGGTGCAGATCATCAAGGCGGTCCTGTTGATCGCGGGTGCCGCGGTGATGACCTTCCTGGTCTTGGGCAAGTTCGGTTTCAACGTCTCGGAGATCCTCGGTCAGGCGCAGAACGCCATGGGCGATTCGGCGGACAAGGCCGTCGCCTCGCGCGACGTCCTCGCGCCCGGTGCCCAGTACGGCGGATCGACGATGTCGAAGGTCAACTTCCTGTCGCTGGGCCTGGCCCTCGTTCTCGGCACCGCCGGTCTGCCGCACGTGCTGATGCGCTTCTACACCGTTCCGACCGCCAAGGAGGCCCGCCGCTCGGTGGTCTGGGCGATCTCCCTCATCGGCGCCTTCTACCTGTTCACGTTGATCCTCGGCTACGGCGCCGCCGCGCTCGTGGGCCCGGACCGGATCCTGTCCGCCGCGGGCAAGGAGAACGCCGCCGCTCCGCTGCTGGCCCTCGAACTCGGCGGAACGGTGCTGCTGGGTGTGATCTCCGCCGTCGCGTTCGCGACCATCCTGGCCGTGGTGGCCGGGCTCGCGATCACCGCCTCGGCATCGTTCGCCCATGACATCTACGCGTCGGTCATCAAGCGCGGCAAGGCATCCGAGGACGATCAGGTGCGAGTCTCGCGTCGCTGCATCGTGGTGCTCGGCGTGGTCAGCATCATCCTCGGCATCCTCGCCAACGGTCAGAACATCGCCTTCCTCGTCGCGCTGGCGTTCGCGGTCGCGGCGTCGGCGAACCTGCCGACCATCGTGTACTCGCTCTACTGGAAGCGGTTCAACACCCGCGGCGCACTGTGGAGCATGTACGGCGGCCTGATCTCGTGCATCGTCCTGATCGTCTTCTCCCCCGCCGTCTCCGGCGGCGCCAAGGCGATGATCCCCGGAGCCGACTTCGCCTGGTTCCCGCTGTCGAATCCCGGCATCGTGTCGATCCCGCTGGCCTTCGTGCTCGGCATCGTCGGGACGCTGACGTCGCCCGACCGCGGCCGGCCCGGCCGCAACGCCGAGATGGAGGTCCGTTCGCTCACCGGAGTGGGCGCCGAAGGCGCACTCGCTCACTGACCCCCGATACGCACTGTGCCCCGTCCGCAAGGGCGGGGCACAGTGCGTTCGGCGTGGGCCGCGTTCGGCGTGGGCCGCGTTCGGCGTGGGCCGCGTTCGGCGTGGGCGGAGACATGGGCGGAGACGCCCGGTGGATCAGTCCTGGATGCGGGCGAACGGCCGGGCGGCCTCGAGTTCGAAGGCGAGTTCGAGCAGTGTGCGCTCGCCTCCGAGGTCGGCCGAGAAGTGCATCCCGAGCGGCAGACCGTTCGCACTCCGGCCGAGCGGCAGCGTGATGGCCGGGGTGCCGCTGCTGTTGTTCGCGGGGGTGAAGGCGACGTAGTCGACGAGCCGGGCGAAGATCTCGTCGAAGTCGCCGTCCGGCGCCAGGTAGCCGATCTCCGGCACGGCGTGCGCGAGCGTCGGCGAGAGGATGACGTCGTACCCCTCGAACGCGCTGCGGAATCTCGCCGTCGCCCGCTTGAGCCCCATCACCGACGCCGGCAGGCGGTAGAAGTGCTTGAGGAAGGCCGCCGACAACCCCTTGGTGAACGGGTCCAGTCGCGAGCGGTCGAATCCCTTGCCCACCGACCTGCCGCCCATGCGATCGATGCCGAACGCCAGCAGCGCCCAGTAGTCGGTGAACTGGGCGATGTACGAGCGGTCGACGGGCATCGGAACCGATTCCACGCGGTGCCCGAGCGATTCGAGCAGTTCGACGGTCGCCGCCAGCTCGCGATCGGTGTCGTCGTCCAGGAGCCGGCCGGTCAGAGGCGTGTTGATCAGTGCGACGCGGAGCCGCGCCCGGCCCGGACCTTCGACCAGGCCGATCGGCGGCAGCGAGGCGACCTCCCGCTGCCGTTCCAGATCCGCGTAGTAGTGCGCGGTGTCGCGAACCGACCGCGTGACGACGCCGTTGCTCACCAGGTCGATCGGCAGGCCGTGCATCTGCTTGGCCTGCGCCACCCGCCCCCGCGTGGGTTTGAGACCGACCAGCCCACACGCCGCCGCGGGGATGCGGATGGAGCCGCCGCCGTCGTTGGCGTGCGCGATCGGCACCGCCCCCGCCGCGACCAGCGCCGCGGCACCGCCCGACGACGCACCGCAGGAGTAGTCGGTGTCCCACGGATTGCGGGTCGGCGGCCGGTCGGCGAACTCGGTGGTCGCGGTGAGACCGAAGGCCGGCATCGTCGATGCACCGAGGATGTTCAGCCCCGTGCCGACGAGCTCACGCGTCACGGCCTCGTCCGCGCGCGCGGGGACGTTCGCCACCGCCGCCGAACCGTGGAGCGTCGGGATCCCTGCGAAATCGGTGTTGTTCTTGATCAGCGAGGGCACACCGGCGAACACGCCGGTGAAGTCGTCGGCCTCCGCCCGCGCCAACGCGCGTTCCCGATCGTCGACGGCCACCGCCGACAGTCGCGGCTCCACCGCGTCGATCCGGGCGAGCGCGGCACGCGCCGCCTCGGCGGCCGAGATCGCTCCGGAGGCGATGGACGCGGCCAGCCCGACCGCGTCGAGGTCACCGAGGCAGTCGTCGGCGAATGAGTGAACGTGTTTCATGCCGATCACGCTAGCCGAGGCCGCCCGCCTCCGGCCCCCGCCCGAGTCAACTCGCGCGAGCCCTTCTCCCGACCCGGCCGAGCGGGTAAGACTACAGAGATGCAGCTGCAATTCACTCCCGAGGAAGAAGCCTTCCGCCGAGAACTCCACCACTACTTCACCACCGAGATCCCCGCCGAGATCCGCCAGAGATGTGAGGCCGGTGCGCTGAACTACCCCGAAGACATCGTCACCACCACCCGGATTCTGAACAAGGCGGGCTACGCCGTGCCGCACTGGCCGGTGGAGTGGGGCGGTCGGGACTGGACGCCCATCCAGCATCACATCTGGCGCGAGGAGATGTCTCTCAACTTCGTGCCCGACCTGCTCCCCTTCAACGCGGGCATGGTGGGCCCGGTCATCGCGCAGTTCGGGTCGCAGGAGCAGAAGGAGAAGTTCCTGCCCGCCACCGCGAACCTCGACATCTGGTGGTGTCAGGGCTTCTCCGAACCCGAGGCCGGCTCCGACCTCGCATCGCTGAAGACCCGCGCGGTCCGGGACGGCGACCACTACGTCATCAACGGACAGAAGACGTGGACCACGCTGGGGCAGTACGCCGACTGGATCTTCGCTCTGGCCCGGACCGACCCGGACGTGAAGAAGCAGGCGGGCATCAGCTTCTTCCTCTTCCCCATGGACACGCCCGGTGTCGAGATCCGGCCGATCCAGTTGATCGACGGCAGCTACGAGGTCAACGAGGTCTTCTTCTCCGACGTCCGCGTCCCGGCGGAGAACCTGGTCGGCGAGGAGAACCTCGGCTGGACGATCGCGAAGTTCCTCCTCGGCAACGAGCGGTCGGGCATCGCCCGCGTCGGATGGACCAAGACCAAGGTCGCCAGGGCCAAGAAGCTCGCCGCCCGGACTCGCACCGCCGCCGGCACGCTGCTGGACGATCCGCTCTTCGCCGCGCGGCTCGCGAACCTGGAGAACGAGCTGCTGGCGCTGGAGATCACCCAGCTCCGGGTGGTCGCCGGATCGGCCGACGGGAAGCCGAATCCGGCGTCGTCGCTGCTGAAGCTCCGCGGCTCCCAGCTGCAGCAGGACGCCACCGAACTGCTCGCCGACATCGCCGGACCCGACTCGCTTCCGGTGTCGGCGATCGACTCCGCCGCGGAGGGCGACCCCGCGGAGATCCTGAGCCCCGACTGGGCCCAGCTGACCGTCCCGGCGTATCTCAACCACCGGAAGGTGACGATCTACGGCGGGTCCTCGGAGGTCCAGCGGCAGATCATCGACAAGGCCGTACTCGGCCTCTGATCGCGCAGACACCCCGACTCCGATACCACTTCACAAGGAAGACAATGGAATTCGAACTCTCTGAGGAACAGGTCCTGTTGCGCGACACCGTCCGCGACGTACTGGGCAGAAAATACGGCGACATCGAGAACCTGCGCGCGGTCACCGACACCGAACTGGGCTGGAGCCGCGACGTGTGGTCGGCGCTCGCCGAGATCGGCATCCTGGGTCTGGTATTCGACGAGGCCGACGGCGGCACCGGCGCCGGACCCGAGGAACTCGCACCGGTGATGGGCGAGTTCGGCGCGACGATCGCACCCGAACCGTTCCTCGACGCCGTCGTGGTACCCGGACTGCTGGTGACCCGCACCGCCGACCCCGAGACCCGAGCCGAACTCATCGGCGGCCTCTCGTCGGGCGAGCGGCTCTGCGCCTTCGCCCACCACGAGAACGGTGATCGCTGGCCGGCGTTCGCGATCGCCACGTCCTTCGCCGACGGCCGGTTGACGGGCACCAAGTCGCTGGTCGCCGCGGGCGACTGCGCCGACACCCTGGTGGTCTCGGCCCGCGATGAGGCCGGCCAGGTGGGTCTCTACCTGGTGGACGGGACGGCCGAGGGCCTGAAGCGCACAGGCTACCGCACCCACGACCGCCGCCGTGGCGCACAGATCGAATTCGACGGTGCGCCGGCCACCCGCCTCGGTTCCGGCGACGCCACCGCCGTCATCGCCGAGGTGGAGGTGCTCGCCCAGACCGCCCTGTGCGCGGAGGCGGTCGGAGCCATGCGGGCGTCGCTGGAGATGACCACCGGATATCTGAAGACCCGCAAGCAGTTCGGCGTTCCGCTGGCGACCTTCCAGGCGCTGACCCACCGCGCCGCCGACATGTACGTCTCACTCGAGCTGGCCACCAGCCTCAGCGTCTACGCGACGGCGGCGCTCGCGGAGGGCCGCGTGGACCCCGTCATCGCCTCCCGCGCCAAACTGCAGATCTGCCGTTCGGGCAGGCACATCGGGCAGGAGTCGATCCAGATGCACGGCGGCATCGGAATGACGGCCGAGTATCCGGTGGCGCACTACGTCAGCCGGCTCACCGCGATCGGGCACACCCTGGGCGACGCCGACAGTCATCTCCAGCGGCTTTCGGCGTCGATCGGCGAGTGGGACATGGTCACCGTGGGTTGAGCCTGCGCCCGGCCCGAACGGCGGGCCACCGAATCTGTGACCGTCGGTCACATGTACTAAGGTGACCGAAACCCCAGCGCCGAGCCGCTCGGCGCGATCGAAACGGAGGCAACAATGGCCGCACCCCTCATCGAGGACTCCATCGAGATCGACGCCAGCCCGGAGAAGGTCTGGTCCGTCGTCAGCGATCTGCGCCGCATGGGCGAATGGAGCCCCCAGTGCAAGAAGATGATCATCTTCGGCGGTGACGTGAAACTCGGCACCACCACGCTGAACGTGAACCGCCGCGGCCCGCTCGTGTGGCCCACGCGATCGAAGGTCGTCACCTTCGAGCCCAACAAGGAGCTGGCCTTCCGCGTGCTCGACAACCGGACCGTGTGGTCGTTCCGGATCGAGCCGACCGACTCGGGCGTGCGACTCACGGAGAGCCGCACGGTGCCGGGCGGGCAGACCACCAAGATCTCCTCCACCCTCGTCGACAAGGTGATGGGCGGCGAGAAGTCGTTCGAGGCGGAACTGGCCGCGGGAATCCGCGAGACCCTCGGCAAGATCAAGCGCGCTGCGCAGACCGCCTGACCACCGCCATCTGCGCGCATTCGGGCGCGCATGGACCGAACCCACAGATCCCCGCTCAGCCACCGCCCGCCGATCCCGGCGGCGGCCCGCTGAGCGGGGATCTGTGTGCGTGCTCGACGAGATGCGACCCGCGGCCCGCGGACGATTAAGCTGAAAGCACTTGCGCTGCGACCTGAACGACCCGACGCAGCGACCTCGAACTAGGAGCGCAGAACCGGTGGCCCGACGTCCCGCCCGACCCGACGACCGCGAAGGCCTCGCCCACATCGTGGACCTGATCCGCGAAACGGTTCCACCGCTGCATCCGGCGGGCGTGCCGTTCGTCGCCGCCCCGGCCGCCCTCGCGCTGCTGGGCCGCAGGCACCGCTGGATCGCGCGACCTGCGTGGGCCGCCGCGGGCGCCTCCGCGCTGTTCTTCCGGCACCCGAACCGTGTGCCTCCGACCGGCGACGGGCTGGTGGTCGCGCCCGCCGACGGCACCATCGCCCTCGTCGACGAGGCCGTGCCGCTGCCCGAACTGGGGCTCGGCGACCGGCCCGTACCGCGTGTGTGCACCTTCCTGTCGGTCTTCGACGTCCACGTCCAGCGGGTTCCGATCGCCGGCCGGGTGCTGTCCGTGCAGCACACCCCCGGCAAGTTCCTGTCCGCCGACCTCCCGGAGGCGAGCAGTGAGAACGAACGCACCGCGATGACCATCGCCACCGGCCCAGACGGAACCGGTCCGCGAGTCGGCGTGGTGCAGATCGCCGGACTTCTCGCCCGCCGCATCGTCTGCGAACCCGCCCCGGGCGAGGTCCTGAGTCTCGGCGACACCTACGGACTGATCCGGTTCGGCTCGCGTGTGGACGTCTACCTCCCCGAGGGCAGCGACGTCCGGGTCGCACTCGGCCAGCGCGCGGTCGGCGCCGAGACCGTTGTCGCGGAGCTGCCCTGATGGCCAGGAGCCGTCCGCACCGTAATCCCACCAACAAGTCCGGCAGACGACTGCGGCGCCGCACGTCGACGCCGTCGTCCGACCCCGAGGCCCGCTCGCGGGCCTCCCGTGCCGCCCGGTCGGCGCGCGCGGGACGCATGCTGGTCCCGTCCACGCTCACGATCCTCGCGATCTGCTCCGGCCTCACCGCCGTGCGTTCGGCCGATGCCGGCCAGGTCGACCTCGCGATGGGTCTGCTGGTCCTGGCCGCCGTCTTCGACGGACTCGACGGTCGCGTCGCCCGCATGATGGACGCCTCGACCAAGATCGGTGCCGAGGTCGATTCACTGGCCGACGCCATCAACTTCGGCGTCGCCCCCGCGCTGATCGTGTACTCGGTGGTCTTGCGCGACAACGCGGGCTCTGCGGCGCAGGATTTCGGCTGGGTGCTCGCGCTGCTGTTCTGCGTGGCGGTGGTCCTGCGACTGGCCCGGTTCAACACCCTTCTCGACGACGACAGCGCGCCCAGCTACACCAAGGACTACTTCGTCGGTGTGCCGGCGCCGGCGGCGGCGGTGATGGCGCTGCTGCCGATCGGGCTGCAGCAGCACTTCGGTCACGGATGGTGGGTGTCGGTGCCCGCGGTCGGCGCCTGGCTGCTGTTCATCGGGTTCCTCGCCGTCAGCCGCATCCCGACCCTGTCGCTCAAGTCGGTCAAGATCAGGCCGAGTTCACTGGCGGGTCTGCTGTTCCTGGTCGCAGCGGCCGGAGCGCTGCTGTTCACGTTCCCGTATCTGCTGATGGTGATCGGCGTGGCCGCCTACCTCATCCACATCCCGTTCGCCTGGCGCACGCAGCGCTGGGTGGCGGCGCACCCGGAGCACTGGGAGGCCCCCGCCCGCGACCGCAGGCTCCAGCGCCGAGACGAGCGCCGGCAGGCGGTCGCGGACGGCACCCGCAGGCGAGTGATCCCCGCGCGTTCCAATGCGCGGCTGGGTCTGCGCCGACCCCCGGCGCGGCGCGAGGACTGACGGTGAACCCGACGCTGACGCTCACCGCCCGGCTCAACACCTCCGCGGCCGACTCGCGCCGCGGCATCGTACGGGTGCATCCGGAGGTGCTCGCCGCCCTGTCGCTGCGTGAATGGGACGCTGTCTCGCTGGTCGGCGCGCGCACGAGCGCGGCGGTCGTCGCCGCCGCGCCGCCCGGTTCCCCCACCGGTCTGGTCCTGCTCGACGACCTGACGCTGTCGAATCTGGGGATCCGCGAGAACTCGGGGGTCGCGGTGGCACCGGTGGTGGTGCACGGCGCCGCGCGCGTGAGTGTCCGAGGCTCACGGCTGGCGAGTGCATCGGTGAGCGAGGCGACGCTGCGCCGGGCTCTGCTCGGCAAGGTCGTGAGCGTCGGCGACACCGTCTCGCTGCTGCCCCGCGATCTGGGTCCCGAACTCACCGCCGCCGAGGCCACCCGGTCCCTCGCGCGTTCGGTGGGGATCACCTGGACCAACGAGTTGCTGACCGTGACGGCCACCGCCCCCGCCGGCCCGGTGAGCGTGCAGACCAACACCGCGGTCCTGTGGGAGACGGACGCCCGGACTCCGGGCGCGGTGCCTCCGGCCCCGACCGCCGCGGCGACGCCGGCCACTCCGAGCACCCTCACTGCCCCGACCGCGACCGCCGCGGAGCCGGACGCGCACGTCCGACCGGTGTCGGAACTGGTCGGGGTCGACACGCAGGTCGCCAGGCTGAGCGAATGGCTCCAGGTGACTCTCGACAATCCGGACGTACTGCGCGCCCTCGGCGCACAGCCTCGGCTCGGCGTCCTCGTCTCGGGGCCCGCCGGAGTCGGAAAGGCGACGGTGGTCCGGGCCGTGTGCGCCCGCCGCCCGCTGGTCGAGGTCGACGGGCCCTCCACCGGCGCTCTCGCCGCCGACGACCGACGCGCCGCCGTCACCGGCGCTCTGAGCCGGCTCACCGGCGGCGGTGTGCTGCTGGTGACCGACATCGACAAGCTCTTGCCCGCACAGGCCGACCCGGTGTCGACGCTGATCCTGCAGGACCTGCGCGCCGCCGTCGCCGACGGTGCCGTCGCGCTCGTCGCCACCACCTCCGACCCGTCCGGCCTCGACAGCCGGGTCCGCGAGCCCGATCTGTGCGACCGCGAACTCGCCATCGGTCTGCCCGACGCCGCCCAACGCGCCAAACTGCTCGGTGCGATCCTCTCGCAGGCACCCACCGACGGCCGCCTCGACCTCGACTCCGTCGCCGCACGCACTCCCGGTTTCGTGGCCGCAGACCTCGCCGCCCTGACCCGCGACGCCGCACTGCGGGCGGCCGCGCGCGCCACGCGCGACGGCTCTCCCGCCGCCTTGCGCACCGACGACCTCGATGCCGCGCTCGGCGTGATCCGCCCGGCGTCCCGACTCGAATCCCCCGACGTGGCACTCGGATCCATCACGCTCGACGACGTCGGCGACATGGTGGAGACCCGGCAGGCCCTCACCGAGGCGGTGCTCTGGCCGCTGCAGCATCCCGACACCTTCACCCGCCTGGGTGTGCAGCCGCCGCGCGGCGTCCTGCTGTACGGACCGCCCGGCTGCGGCAAGACCTTCGTCGTCCGGGCACTGGCCGCGTCGGGCCGGCTGTCGGTCCACAGCGTGAAGGGCGCCGAACTGCTCGACAAGTGGGTCGGATCGTCCGAGCGCGCCGTCCGCGACCTCTTCGACCGCGCCCGCGAGAGCGCGCCGTCGATGATCTTCCTCGACGAGGTCGACGCCCTCGCGCCCCGCCGCGGCGGGTCCACCGACTCCGGCGTCGCCGATCGGGTGGTGGCCGCGCTGCTCACCGAACTGGACGGGGCCGAGCCGCTCACCGACGTCGTCGTCCTCGGCGCCACCAATCGGCCGGACCTCGTCGACCCCGCACTGCTGCGGCCCGGACGCCTCGAACGCCTCGTCTTCGTGCCGCCGCCCGATGCCGCCGCCCGCGCCGACATCCTCCGCGCCGCCGCCCGCAGCATTCCGATGCCGGACGTCGACCTCGAGGCGCTCGCCGCCGAACTGGAGGGGTATTCGGCGGCCGATTGCGCCGCCGTCCTGCGGGAGTCGGCACTGGCCGCCATGCGCCGGGACATCGACGCGGCGACGGTGACCGCCGACGACGTCGCGACCGCCCGGCGAGCGGTCCGGCCGTCGCTGGATCCTCAGCAGGTCGCCGAACTCGAGGCCTACGCCGAGCGCCGCGATCGAGACAATTAGTAGGAAGCCCTAGTAATTCGTGTCACTTCTGGGCGACACTTACTGGGAATGCCCAGTAACCCTCCCGAGGAGTACACGTGACCACTGGTTTCAGCGTCGAGACCACGCGGGCGATCGACGTCGCCCGCTCGCACACCATCGGCGGACTGCTACGCCGCACCGCCCTGCGCAGCCCGGATAAGACCGCCGTCGTCAACGGCGACACCACGCTCACCTTCGCCGAGTTCGACGACGCGGTGAACCGCTGCGCCAACGCCCTCGCCGCCCGCGGACTCGGCAAGGGCGACCGCCTCGCTCTGGTGAGTCACAATTGCTGGCAGTTCGCCGTGCTGAACTTCGCGGTGGCCCGGCTCGGCGCGATTCTGGTGCCGATCAATTTCGGCCTCGGCGTCGACGAGATCGCGTTCATCCTCTCGCACTCCGGATCCCGCATCGTCGTCTCCGAAGACGCGCTCACGGAGACCGTCGGCGCGGCGGTCGACGCCTCCTCCGGCGGCGACGCGGTGCGCGGCGTCATCAACCTCGCCGGCGGTACGACAGCCGGCTGGGAGGATGTCGCCTCCTGGATCGCCCACGACGACGCCTCGGTCCCCGACGTTCTCGTCGAAGACGATGATCCGGTGCGGATGATGTTCACCTCCGGGACCGAGTCTCGTCCCAAGGGCGTGCTCTTATCCTCGAAATCACTGGTGTCCCAGTACGTCTCGTGCATCATCGACGGCGGCATGTCCGCCGACGACATCGAGGTGCACTCCCTGCCCCTCTACCACTGCGCCCAGCTCGACTGCTTCCTGTCGGTGGACGTCTACCTCGGCGCCACGAGCATCATCCTGCCGAGCCCGGAGCCGGCGGCCCTGCTGGCCGCGATCGAGACGCACCGCGCCACCAAACTGTTCTGTCCGCCCACCGTGTGGATCTCACTGCTGCGCCATCCCGACTTCGACACCCGAGACCTCTCCTCGCTGAAGAAGGGTTACTACGGGGCCTCGCCGATGCCCGTCGAGGTCCTGCGGGAGATGAGCCGGCGCCTGCCCGACGTCCGGCTCTGGAACTTCTACGGCCAGACCGAGATGAGTCCGCTGGCCACCATCCTGCAACCACACGAGCAGATCGAGCGCGCCGGATCGGCCGGCCGCGCCTCGCTCAACGTGGAGACCCACGTGGTCGACGACGAGGACAATCCGGTGCCGACGGGCGAGGTCGGCGAGATCGTTCACCGCAGTCCGCACGCCTGTCTGGGCTACTTCAACGACGAGGAGAAGACCGCGGCCGCATTCCGAAACGGCTGGTTCCACTCCGGCGACCTCGGGATCATCGACGCCGACGGCTACCTCTCGGTGGTCGACCGCAAGAAGGACATGATCAAAACCGGCGGTGAGAACGTCGCCTCCCGCGAGGTGGAGGAGGCGATCTACCTGCTCGACGGCGTCGCCGAGGTCGCGGTGTTCGGTGTTCCCCATCCCAAGTGGATCGAGGCGGTGACGGCGGTGATCGTGAGCAAGGACGGCGTCGAGCTGACCGAGGACGACGTGAACGCCCACCTCGAAGGCGTCCTCGCCGGTTACAAGCGGCCGAAGTACGTCATCTTCGCCGACGCCCTGCCGAAGAACCCGTCGGGCAAGATCCTGAAGAAGGACCTCCGGACGGCGCATGCGGCGGTGGCCTCGCAGGACTGACGCGTCACGGCGCCGGCGTGTCGGTCTCAGGCCCGCCGCCGGTACCCGACCACCAGCGGCGCGTGATCCGACAGACGCTCATCCGGCGAGGGCTCCTTGTCGACCGTCACCCATCGCGCCCGGGACGCCAGCCCCGGTGACGCGAGTTGGTGGTCGATGCGCCATCCGACGTCCTTCACGAACGACTGCCCGGCCCAGCTCCACCAGGTGAGCGGGCCGGGCCGGTCGCCGTACAGTGTCCGGACCACGTCGATCAGCCTGCGCGGCGAGAGCTGCCGATCGAGCCACTCGCGCTCCTCCGGCAGAAACCCCTCCATCTTGCGTGCGGCGCGCCAGTTGGTGACGTCGTGCTCGCAGTGGGCGATGTTCAGGTCGCCGATCAGCAGGAACTCCCGACCGGCGCGGCGAGCGGCGAGTCGGTTGCGCTCCAGTTCGCGCGCGAAGCCGGCCAGGAACGCCATCTTGCGCCGGTACTTCGCACCGCCGTCGGGCTTCTCCCGGATGTTCCCGGGACGCTGCAGTTCCGCGGGCAAGCCGCCCTTCGGCAAGTACAGACAGGCCACCGTGATCGGCTCATCGGCGAGGTCGACTTCCAGATAGCGTCCGTGCGAGGCGTGCGCGGACAGCCCGCGGGCCCGCGGCGGGTCGGTGGCCCAGCTCCGCACCGACGCCGGCGGCTGCCGGGTCGCGATCGCCACGCCGTTGCGCCCCGGAATGGTCCCCGTGTCGAAAGACACCGTGTAGCCGGGGAATTCGCCGATCTCCTCGGGCGGGCAGCGGAGCTCCTGCAGTCCCACCACATCCGGTGCCCGATCTGCCAGCCACGTGTCGAAGCCGCGGCGTCGCGCCGCACGGATGCCGTTGACGTTGAACGAGACCACGGTCAGTTCCTCGGATGCCACGGCCCCAGAATGCCCGAGCTCTCCGCGGGCGGCATCCGCCGCCCCCGGGCGCGGAATTCTATTCGGTTGCCCGGGGCTGACAGAATGAGTCCATGAGCCGCCCCCACGTGTCGCACCAGAATCTGAACCTGCGCCCCTTGGAACAGTCCGAGAAGCTGCAGAACGTCTGTTATGAGATCCGCGGGCCAGTGCACGAGCACGCGTCCCGTCTGGAGTCCGAAGGACACCGGATCATGAAGCTGAACATCGGCAACCCCGCACTGTTCGGCTTCGAGGCGCCCGACGTCATCATGCGCGACATGATCCACGCCCTCCCGTTCTCGCAGGGCTACTCCGAATCGGCGGGCGTGCTGTCGGCACGGCGTGCGGTGGTCACGCGCTACGAGACCATTCCGGACTTCCCCTACTTCGACGTCGACGACGTCCTGCTCGGCAACGGCGTCTCCGAGCTCATCACCATGACCATGCAGGCGTTGCTCAACAACGGCGACGAGGTGCTCATCCCGGCACCGGACTATCCGCTGTGGACGGCGATGACGGCACTGTCCGGAGGCACGCCCGTGCACTACCGGTGCGACGAGGACAACGGCTGGAATCCGGACATCGAGGACATCGAGTCGAAGATCACGCCGAACACCAAGGCGATCGTCGTGATCAACCCGAACAATCCGACCGGCGCGGTCTACTCCAGAGAGGTCCTCGAGGGCCTCGTGGATCTGGCACGCCGTCATTCGCTGCTGATCCTGGCCGACGAGATCTACGACAAGATCCTGTACGACGACGCCGAGCACATCAACATCGCGAGCCTCGCCCCCGATCTGCTGGTGCTGACCTTCAACGGCCTGTCGAAGGCCTACCGGGTGTGCGGCTACCGCGCGGGATGGGTGGTTCGCACCGGCCCCAAGGACCACGCGAAGGGCTTCATCGAGGGTATGTCGATCCTCGCCTCCACCCGACTGTGCGCCAATGTCCCCGCACAGCACGCGATCCAGGTGGCGCTCGGCGGTTATCAGAGCATCGACGCGCTCACCGCCCCCGGAGGCCGGCTGTTCGAGCAGCGCAATGTGACGTGGGAGAAGCTCAACGAGATCCCGGGCGTCAGCTGCGTGAAGCCGATGGGGGCGCTGTACGCGTTCCCGCGCCTGGATCCGGAGGTGCACCAGATCCACGACGACGAGCAGTTCGTCCAGGATCTGCTGCTGCAGGAGAAGATCCTGGTGGTTCAGGGTTCGGGCTTCAATCTCCCCGACACCCATCACTTCCGAATCGTCACACTGCCGTGGGCCCAGGACCTGGCCGAGGCCATCGAACGGATCGGCAACTTCCTCTCGTCGTACCGACAATGACCGGCTCCGACGCCCTGACCAGCGGAAAAACAGACGCTAACTGCTGCTAGCAGTTAGATGTGACACCTGGTAACGTCAAATCTGTCACACCGACAGATGGAGACGCCCATGGCCGATTGGCACCGCTTCAACGTCACGAACGGCGACGTCGATCTCGCGACCTTCTCGTATGGCACGCCCGGCGAGAGCACGCCCGACAAGCCGGTCGTGCTGCTGGTGCACGGTTGGCCCGACACTCACCACCTGTGGGACCTGGTGGCGCCGCGGCTGGCGGAGCATTTCCGCGTCTACGCATACGACACGCGGGGGTTCGGCGACAGCACGCGTCCGGTAGCGGTGGAGTCGTACCGTCTCGACGCCCTGGCGCAGGACATGCTCGCGGTGTGCCACGCCGTGAACCCCGACGGCAAGACGCACATCGTCGCGCACGACTGGGGTTCGGTCCAGGCCTGGGAGACGGTCACCACCGCCGGCGCCGATGACGTGATCGCCTCGTTCACCTCCGTGTCGGGCCCGAACCTCGACTACCTCGGCGAGTGGGCTCGCGCGAAGATGGCACGGCCCACGCCGCGGGGCGTCGCACAGGCGCTCTCCCAGGTCGCCTCGTCGGCCTACACCGCGTTCTTCCAGGTCCCCGGCGCATCGGACCTGTTCTTCCGGACCTTCGGATCCGACCGCGTCTGGACGGAGTTCCTCCACCTCGTCGAGGGGACCCCGCGCGAGAACGCTCGGTTCGGCCCGACGCTGCGAGAGGACATGATCAGCGGGCTCAAGCTGTACCGAGCCAACATCCGCGGCAAGCTGGCGAATCCGGAGCCCCGGCCGACCCGAGTGCCGGTGCTGGAGGTCGTGAACGATCGCGACATCGCGCTGCGTCCGGCGATCTACGAACGCACGCACACCCACGCGGACAGGCTCTGGCGTAAGCGGACCGCCACCGGCCATTGGCTCCCGTACACCAACCCCGGTTACCTGGCGGACACGGCGATCGAGTTCATCGAGACCATCGCCGGCGGCGCACCGGTGTCCCCCAACACCATCGACCGTGCCCGCGTCGACGGGCCGGCGCGCGAACTGATCGGCAAACTCGCCGTCGTCACCGGCGCGGGCAGCGGCATCGGACGTGAGACGGCGTATGCCCTGGCCGATCTCGGCGCCGAACTGGTCCTCGCCGACATCGACCTGGATTCGGCCGAGGAGACCGCGATCGCGTGCAAGGCCAAGGGCGTCCCGGCCACCGCCTACCGGCTCGACGTCTCCGACACCGACGCGGTGACCCGCTTCGCCGACGATGTGCGCGCTGCCCACGGCGTCGCCGACATCGTCGTCAACAACGCGGGCGTGGCCCTCGCCGGATCGGCGCTGGCCGCGTCCGACGAACAGGTGGACCGGCTCCTCGCCATCAACCTGCGCGGGGTCATCAGCGGCAGCCGCGCCTTCGGCAGGCAGATGGCCGAGCGCGGCGTCGGCGGACACATCGTCAACCTGGCCTCCGCCGCGGCTTTCACCCTCTCCCGCGACCTCGGCCTGTACTCGGCGAGCAAGGCCGGTGTGCTGATGTTCTCCGAGTCGCTGCGCGCAGAACTCGCCGAGCACCGCGTCGGGGTCACCGCGATCTGCCCGGGCATCGTGCACACCAACATCACCGCGAACACCGAGTACGCCGGGGCCGCCGACGAGTCGGCGGCCCGCGAGAAGGTCGACAAGTTCTACCAGAAGCGGAACTTCACTCCCGACCGGGTCGCGCGCGACATCGTCGCCGCCATCGCGAAGAACAAGGCCGTGGTGCCGGTGACGCCCGAAGCCGAGTTCGGCTACCGCGTCTACCGCTTCTTCCCGTGGGCGGCGCGCATCGGCGCCCGTCAGAAGATCGCAGGCTGATCCACCTCGAACAGGACTCTTCTCTAGAACCGGAGGGACAGATGAACACCGGGCACACACACTCCACCGCCGACACCGATCCCGGCAAGATCGAACTCCACGCGCGCAACGTCGCATTCGATCTGTCGGAGACTCCGCTGCACTGGATCCCCGGCCACCCGATGTCGTCGAACATGATCACCGTCCTCAACCTGCTGCTGCCCGAGGGCGAACGGTGGTTCGTCGAGACCTTCAACGAGGCGCTGCCTCTGATCAAGGACGAGGCGCTCGCCGCCGACATGCGCGGATTCGTCGGGCAGGAGGCGATGCACGCCGAGGTTCACGACCGGGCCGTCGAGAACTGGCTGCGCGGACACGGCGTGGACCCCACCGGCTACCTGCAGCAGATGGAGTGGATCTTCCGGCGGGTGCTCGGACCTCGCGACGGGAACGCCGAGCAGAAGCGCAAGCACCTGATCGAACGCCTGTGGCTCATCGCCGCCATCGAGCACTACACCGCGATCCTCGGTGATTTCGCGCTGAACTGCACGTGGGCCGAGAACGGCGCCGACCCCGCGATGACCGACATGTTCACCTGGCACGGAGCCGAAGAGGTGGAGCACCGTGCGGTGGCGCACGACGCCGCCGCGTACTTCGCCGACAGTCCGCTCCGCCGCGCTCGCGCGATGGCGCTGGCCTTCCCCTTCCTGATCTGGCTGATGGCTCGCGGTTTCCGGTTCATCAACAGTCAGGATCCGACGGTCGCCGACAAGTCAGTCGTGGCGAAGACCCGCCTGTACGTCCGGAGCTACGTGCGCGACTCACGCGCCGGAGTGTTCCCGAAGCTCTCGAAGCTCGCGCTCGCGACGCTCACCTACTTCAAACCGGGCTTCGCGCCGACCGACATCGGCGACACCGCCCAGGCGGTGGCCTTCCTGGCCTCCTCGCCCGGAGCTCGTCGAGCGGCATGACGATCATGACGCACGGCTCCGCACGCCCCATCTCCGACCTCTCCACCGAACCGCCGCACCTGTACGGCCGGTTCCGCCGCGACCCGCTGATGAGGCTGCTCACCGGGGTCGGCAAGGTCTGGTTCCCGTTCTGGCGGCCGATCTCGCCGCTGCGCGATCCGGCCGCGAACGACGGCGTCATGACCCTCGACATCGTCGACCGCGAGGTGGTGGCCGTCGACGAGAACGTGATCGCCTTGACCTTCGCCGCGCCGGATCGCTCGATCCTGCCCGAGTGGCATCCCGGCGCGCACCTGGATCTACTCCTGCCGTCGGGCCGCATGCGCGAGTACTCGCTCTGCGGCGATCCCGGCGATCGGCGCACCTACCGCATCGCGGTCCGGCGCATCCCGGACGGCGGTGGCGGCTCCATCGAGGTGCACGACGGTCTGCGGGTCGGTGACTCGATCCAGGTCAAGGGACCGCGCAACGCCTTCCCGCTGGTTCTGCCCGGCTACGGATCGCCGGCGCGCACGCTGCGCTTCGTCGCCGCGGGCATCGGCATCACCCCGATCCTCCCCATGATCGCGATGGCCGACCGTTACGGACTCGACTGGTCGATGATCTACTCCGGCCGCTCCGCCGACTCGATCCCGTTCATCGACGAGCTCAGCCGGTACGGCGACAAGGTGACGGTCCGGACCGACGACGTCGACGGGCTGCCGGGCATGGACGAACTGGTGGGACCGGTCCCGGCCGGCGACGCGGGGCTGTCGGTGTACTGCTGCGGTCCGGTCCCGATGCTCGAGCGCCTGCGTACGCATCTGGCCGATCGCAGCGATATCGAGCTGCACTTCGAGCGCTTCTCGCCGCCGCCGATCCTCGACGGCACCGAGTTCACAGTCCGGATCGGTTCCACCGGACGCACGGAGACGGTCGCGGCCGACGAGTCGGTGCTCACCGCGCTGCGGCGGGTGGATCCGGCCGTCCCGTACTCCTGTCAGCAGGGATTCTGCGGCACCTGTCGGCTCAAGACGAGCGCGGGCGAGGTGGATCATCGTGACACGCTGCTGACCGGACCCGAACGGGAGGATGGCTGGTTCCTCCCGTGCGTGTCCCGGTGCCGTTCCGACTCCCTGACCGTCGAGATGTGAGGACGGCTCCGGCACCGGTCCGGGGTTTGGAACAATGCACCCCATGACCGAGTACCGAATCGATGATCTGGCACGGGCCGCGGGAACGACGACCCGCAACGTCCGCGGCTACCAGGATCGGGGACTCATCCCGCGTCCCATCCGCCGCGGCCGGATAGCGATCTACGGCGACGAGCACCTGGCGAAGCTGCGCGTCATCAACGATCTGCTGGCTCGCGGCTTCACGATGACGCACATCGGCGACTTCTTCAAGCGCGTGCAGACAGGCGACGACATCGCCGAGTCGCTCGGGCTGCGCGAGGTGGTGTCGCGGCCGTGGTCGCAGACCCCCACCGACACCGTGACCGCCGCCGAGTTGCACGCCAAGCTCAACACCAGCGATCCGAAGCTGCTGAGCCGGGTCCGCGAGTTCGGGCTCATCGAGCCGATCGGCGACGATGACCCGCCCCGCCAGTACATGATCAAGGACGTCGAGACCATCGACGCCTATCAGCGTCTGATGCAGATCGGCATACCGCTGCCGTACATCCTCGACCTGCAGCGACAGCTCGACGAGGACATGGACCGTGCCGCAAAGACGCTGATCAGCGCCGGCCGCCGCGCCATCACCGAAGGCCGCTTCGACGGCTGGATCCCGGAGAGCGGCGCCGAGTCGGACTGGGCGTCCACCTTCTTGGGCGAGCTGAAGGTCACCGGCCGGGTGGCGGCGCACAACACGCTCTACCGCGCGCTCGACCGCGAACTGGCACGACAGCTCGACGACTACCTGGCCGTCGCCCGCGAACGCCGGGACCAGCGCGAGAGCTGAAGGCGACCGTCTCGGATCGGGCCGCGTGAGACCGCGTTACCCGATCACGATCGGCGGGAGACCCGGTATCGGGTTCGGGATCGTCCGACGCCGGTTCTCCGGGGGCGGAGCCGGCGGCGCAGGGCCGGTCTGCGCCTCCGTCGGCGTGCGCCGCGTCGTCTTGGGCGGCGGCGGGGGCGGCGGAGGCGTGGTGTACCTGGCCAGCGGCGCCCGCGCCGCGGCGACATCGCGCGGATCCACCGAGCCGGGCACCCGGACCGGCTCGGACGCGGTGTTCGAGGTCCGGGCAGTCGGCCGGGTCGCCGATTCCGCTGCGCTCCGGTCGGGCCCCGACGTCTCATGAGCATTCATCGCCAGCGCCACGCCGCCGCCCCCGATCGCGAGCAGCGCCAGCGCCGCCACCACGATCATCCGGCCCCTCATACCCGGCTGCGGTTCGACGGCCGCGTCCGCGGACGCCGGCTCCTCGGCAGGTGGTTCCTCGGCGCCCTCGGCATCGTCGTACACGTCCGGCAGCGCGTTGCCGAAGCGATCCAGTCCGTAGTCGGCCGGGTCGATCAGCCCGGGGTCCGCGGCGCCGGCATCCCACGCGCGGATCGGCGGCGGTGCGGGGACGGGAGCGAGCGTCTCGGTCGGCTCGTCGTCACCGCCGAAGGTCGCCGGGAAGTCGTCGCCCGGTGCGATCACCGAGAAGCCGCGTTCGGTGAGCGACTCGGACAACCCGGGCCAGGCGGTGTCGCCGGGCCCGAGCGCGATCGCATCGACCGGCAGGGCGCCCGCGAGCTCCACCACCATTCCGTGGGCGCGATTCGCCTCCGGGACGGTGGCCTCGACGACGTCGTCGAGCGTCAGCGTGAGCACCCGGATGTGCTCGTCTCCGAGGATGAGCGCACTGTCGCGTCCGGCGAGCGAGGCGCGGGCCCGGCCCACCAGGGTGACGAGCTCGGCGAAGACCTCCGGGGCCGCAGCGTCGACGCGACCGGTATCGCGCAGGTACGCGGCGATTCTGGCGTCGAGCACGTCGGGGTGGATGCGCTCCTCGACCTCGGACGCGATCACCGCACCGTTCTCGATGCGCGCGGCCCACAGTCCGGTGGGACGCAGATCGAGGGCGATCACCGCACCCGTCGGGTCGCCGGGCAGGTCGAAGTCCGCCAGCCAGGCCGGCGGTCGGCTGAGCGGACCCGTCACGACGACTCTCCTAGTGGTGATTCGAACCCGTCACCCGCACCGGTGCCGCCGGTGCCGGCTCCGGCTCATCTCTGGAAATTGAGGTACGCCTTCGACGGCGTCGGCCCGCGCTGCCCCTGATACTTCGACCCGACCGACGCGGAGCCGTACGGGCTCTCGGCGGGGCTGGTCAACCGGAACAGGCAGAGCTGGCCGATCTTCATTCCCGGCCACAGCGTGATCGGCAGATTCGCCACGTTCGACAGTTCGAGCGTGATGTGGCCGGAGAAGCCCGGGTCGATGAAGCCCGCGGTGGAGTGCGTGAGCAAGCCCAATCGGCCGAGCGACGACTTGCCCTCCAGACGGCCCGCGAGGAAGTCGGGCAGCGAGCACACCTCCAGGGTCGAGCCGAGGACGAACTCGCCCGGATGCAGCACGAAGGGCTCGCCCTCGGCGGGTTCGACCAGGGTGGTCAACTCGTCCTGCCGCTTCGCGGGATCGATATGCGTGTACTTGGTGTTGTTGAAGACGCGAAACAGCGAGTCCAGTCGTACGTCCACACTCGACGGCTGGACCAGGCCCGGGTCGAACGGGTCGATGCCGAGGTTCCCGGCATCGATCTCGGCACGGATGTCGCGGTCTGATAGCAGCACGATTCCTCAGACTAGAGCATGAAGGCCGAGTTCATCGAGGGTCGGGAGTGCGGAGCGCACCGGGCGGCGGTGACGTCACTGCTCGTCCCGCTGCCGGCGCCGGTACTCGTCGAGCCGGCGACCGCCGGAGACTCGGTCGCGCACCAGGAGGCTGACGAAGCGGATACCGAGACCGAGCACGATCAAACTGCTCGCCATCTGAACCGATACGGCGATCCGCGCATTCTGCGATACCGCGACCAGGTCGCCGAATCCGGTGGTCGTGAAGACCGTCAGGCAGAAGTACAGGGCGTCGACTCTGCTCAGGTCCTCGTTGAACGAACCGGGCGCGTACTCGCTGAAGAGGTAGTAGGTCGCCGAGAACGAGACGATGTAGAAGCAGATCACGGCGGCGAGCATCTCGATCGCCGTCGCGACCGGGTGGTCGGACCGGAGGAAGTGCCGGACCTCCCATACGCAGAAGCCGCCGAGCAGCGCGACGCCGACGATCATCCCGGGCACCCGCCAGGTGCTGTCGCTGCCGATCGGCAGCAGGAAGTAGCCCGCGAGAAGGACCGCCGCGGCTCCGAGCGGCCGCAGCAACGCCGCGGCCACGTGGCTCGTTCGATGGGGAGCGGTGCCGGAATCGTTCATCGAATCAATCGCACCACGCGCGGCGGACCAGGCGCAGAGAATCGCCGAACCGCCCGGTGTCCGCGCCTGTCTCGCAGCAACTCACAGCAGCGTGACGCCCCAGAGCAGCGCCCAGATCACCGCCACCAGAGCGAAGTACACCAGCAGCGCACGCCGCGACTCCGCCGCGGTCGGCGTCGAATGCAGTTGCACGCCACCGAACCGGGGGAACATGTAGGTCAGCTCCAGCAATTCGCCCGCACGGACCTCACCGGTGCACTCGGCGAGGTGCTTGCGTTCGGCGCCGCGTCGGATGAACACCCGGAAACGATGCGTTCCGGGAACCACGGGGACTTCGATCCGGCCCCACTTGACCGGTGCCAGTTCGTAGCCGTCGACCTCCACGCTGATCGCCGAGGAGGCGAGCACGGGATTGAAGATCGCGAAGCCGCACATGATCGCCACCCCTTCGCCCAGGTACGGCCCCTGCGGCAGCATTCCGAATGCGAGCGGCCGCGGAAGCGGCGACGGGCCGGGCCCCCACGACGGGTGACCGCCGGGCGGTGGTGCAGTCATCGAGTCTCCGGTGGGTAGCCGATCGCGGTGATCCGAACCTAATCGGGACGGACCTCTCGCCGCGAGAGCGACCATTCGGACGGCGTACCCGCTCGGGTTCTCCACCGTGGCCCCCACAGCCGAACGGTCAGCGGGTGAACGAGCCCTCCAGCCGATTGCGCGAGCCGGGATGGATCAGCCGGGCCACACTCACCAGTCCGTGCTCGGACCAGGTCCGGCGCCGGATCAGCAGGCACGGCTCGGACCGTTCGATCTGCAGCAGCCGGCACTCCTCGGGACTGGCCAGCACCGCCTCCACCACATGCTCTCCCCGGACCAGCGGAGCCACACGGCTGAGGTAATCGTTGGGCGTGAGTTCGGTGAAGTCCTGCGCGAGATAGTCGGGCGCCTCGGCAGGATTGACGAACCTGTCCTCGACCTGGATCGGCGTCTCGTCCTCGAAATGCACCAGCACCGAGTGGAACACCGTGGTGACCCCGACGGCTTCGCTCAACGGCGCCGACGCGGTAGTGGCCTTCTCTTCGCGCACCAGCACCACCTCGGTGCGGTGCCGGTGCCCGCGCTGCTGGATCTCGTCGGCGATGTTCTTCACCTCGAACAGCGGCGACGGCGCCTTCGTTCCCGCCACAAAGGTGCCCACGCCCATCATCCGGACGATCAGTCCCTCGCCGGTGAGTTCGCGCAGTGCCCGGTTGATCGTCATCCGGGAGAGCCCCAGCGCGTTGACGAACTGGTTCTCGGACGGCAGTTGATCGCCTTCGGACCACCGGCCCGACCGGATCTGAGCCGAGACCAACCGCTTGACGCGCTCGTAGGCGGGAAGCGACTCGCCGCCGGGCTCGTCGAACAGAGCCGCGAGGTCCGCGTCGAGTTCGACCACTGCCATCGACCGCCCCTGTTCCTCGAGATCTCACCGGCCCACGAAGTCTACCGACCTCAGCCGGCCATCCGTCGCAGTTGCCGCGACGCGACGGACAGCGCGGCCAGCCCGCGGTCGGCGGAGACGGGTATCCGGGCGACCTCGTCGAGCACGGCCCGCGCCCGGCTCAGCCGGGACCCGTTGCGCTCCTCCCAGTCCGCGATCATCCGTTCGGGACCGTCGCCGGCCACCGAGTGCATGAGAACGTCGAGGGTAAGGACTCGCACGCTGTCGTACAACTCATCCCGCAGCGCCAGCCGCGCCAGCGTGTCCCACCGGCTCTCCGTCGGCAGCGCCGACACCCTGCCGAGCAGCGGAACCAGGCCCACGTGTTCGCACAGTCGGAAGTACAGTTCCCCCGCGACGGACAGTTCGCATCCGGCCCGGTCGGCGATCTCGACGACGTCGAGCAGACCGAACCGATCCAGCACCAACTCCACGTCGCGCACCAGCTCTTCGGGCGCACCGCGGCGCGCGATCGCGCGCGTACGGTCGTGCAGGTTGGTGCGGTCGGCGCCCACCAGCCAGCCGCCGAGCAGTTCCGACGCCCTCGCGATCCGCTCGCGGAACCGCGCGATCTCGGCACCGACCGCCAGCGGCTGGGGACGACGATTCAGCATCCAGCGCGCCGCCCGGTCGAGCAGCCGCCGGGAGACCAGCACGATTTCGTCGGCGACCGCGGCGGGGACATCGGCCGTACCGATGCGCGACCAGAGCTCCGGCAACCCGAACACCTCCGTCACCACGACGAACGCCCGCGCGGCGTCGTCCGTGGACGCCCCCACCTCCTCGGCGAGCCGGAAGACGTAGGCGAGGCCACCGCCCGCGACCACGCGGTTGGTCAGTTCGGTCGCGATGATCTCGCGGCGCAACCGATGCCGATCGATCGCGTCGGCGTGCGCGCGGTGCAGCGGCTGGGGGAAGTACTCGCGCAGGATCGGCACGCAGACGCCGTGGTCGACGAGGTCGCCTGCCAGCAGTTGCTCTTTCAGTTCGAGTTTGACGTGCGCCATCAGCGTCGCGAGTTCGGGGGCGGCGAGGCCCTCCCCCGCCCGCTTGCGGGCGGCGATCTCGGCGCGGTCCGGCAGCACTTCCAATGCGCGGTCGAGCGCGCCTGCGGCCTCCAGTGCCGCGATCTGCCGGGCGTGCACTCCGAGTTGCGCCGGCGCCTCGGTGAGGGCGGTACCGATCACCGCGTTCTGGGAGACGTTGTCCGCCAGTACCAATGCCGCGACCTCGTCAGTCATGGCCGCGAGCAACCGCGCCCGCGCTTCGGCGTCGATCTCACCGGCGCCCACCAGGTCGTCCAGCAGAATCTTGATGTTCACCTCGTGGTCGGAGCAGTCCACGCCGGCGGAGTTGTCGAGGGCGTCGGTGCCGACCTTGCCGCCGCCGCGCGCGAACTCGATGCGGGCGGCCTGCGTCAGGCCGAGGTTGCCGCCCTCCCCGATCACACGGGCGCGCAGGTCGCCGGCGTCCACGCGCACGGCGTCGGTGCCCTTGTCCCCCGCGTCGGCGTGAGACTCGGTGCCCGCCTTCACATAGGTGCCGATGCCGCCGTTCCACAGCAGGTCGACGGGTGCGCGCAGGATCGCCCGGATCAGCTCCGGCGGGGTCAGTTCGGTGACGGACTCGTCGAGACCGAGTGCCCGGCGCACCGGCGCACTGACCGGCACGGACTTCACGCCGCGCTCCCACACCCCGCCTCCCGCGCTGATGAGCGCACTGTCGTAGTCGGCCCACGACGACCGCGGCAGCTCGAACAGCCGCCGCCGCTCCGCGTACGACGACGCGGCGTCCGGGTCGGGATCGAGGAAGATGTGCCGGTGGTCGAAGGCCGCGACCAGCCGGATGTGTTCGCTGCACAGCATCCCGTTGCCGAAGACGTCGCCGCTCATGTCGCCGATCCCCGCGACCGTGAAGTCCTCGGCACCGACGTCGACGCCGAGTTCGCGGAATCGGCGGGTCACCGCCTGCCACGCCCCGCGGGCGGTGATGCCCATCTGTTTGTGGTCGTAGCCGACCGAGCCGCCGGAGGCGAAGGCGTCGCCGAGCCAGAAGCCGTATTCGGCGGCCACCTCGTTGGCGATGTCGGAGAACGACGCAGTGCCCTTGTCTGCGGCCACCACGAGGTAGGCGTCGTCACCGTCGTACCGGACCAGGCCGGCGGCCGGAATCACGGCACCGGTGGCACGGTCGACGTTGTCGGTGACGTCGAGCAGCGAGCGGATGAACAGGCGGTAACCGGCAACGCCCGCCGCGCGCAGCGCCGCACGATCGGCTTCGGCGTCACCGGTCGCGGCGGGCGGGCGGCGCAGCACGAACCCGCCTTTCGCTCCGACCGGAACGATCACCGCGTTCTTCACCGCCTGTGCCTTCACCAGACCGAGGACCTCGGTGCGGAAGTCCTCACGCCGGTCCGACCAGCGAAGCCCGCCGCGGGCGACCGCCCCGAACCGCATGTGCACACCCGCCATCGACGGTGAGTGAACGAAGATCTCGTGTCGCGGGCGCGGCTGCGGCAGTTCGGCGATGGCGCGCGGATCGAGTTTGAGTGCCAGCGCCTCGCGTTCGGGCGTGGCGAAGTAGTTGGTGCGCACGGTGTTCCGCACCACGTCGACCAATGCGCGCAGGATCCGGTCCTCGTCGAGACCGAGCACCGTCTCGATCAGCGCCGATACCTCGGCCGCCGCGGCCTCGCCCCCGTCGCCGGTCGCGGCGGCCGGGTCGAACCGGGCGGTGAAGTACCCGACGATCCCCGCGGCGATGTCCGGGTGACGGCGCAGGACGTCGGCGACGTAGGCGCTGCTGTACGGCAGTCCGCCCTGACGGAGGTATTCGGCGCAGGCGCGCAGCACGGTCACCTGTCGCCAGTGCAGTCCGGCGCGGGCCACCAGTTCGCCGAGCGCGTCCGGCTCGGTCCGTCCGTGCCACAGCGCCCGCACGGCGGCGGCGAAGCGCGCCGCGAAGGCCTCGAAACCGTCGGTCGGGGCGCTCGGGTAGCGGACCGTGAACTCGTACACCCAGCACGGCACCTCGGTCGGCGAGACCAGCGCGTACGGACGCTCGTCGAGCACTTCGACGCCGAGACTCTGCAGCAACGGCATCACGTCGCCCAGCGACGCCGGCTGTCCGCCGACGTACAGCGACAACCGGTGCCGGTCCGCCGCGGCCGGGTCGGCGGCGAGGCGGACATCCAGGTCCCCGGCGGCGAGCCCGGCCAGAACGTCCAGGTCCACGCGAGCGCGCCGAGGCTCGAAGTCCTGCTTGTACCCGGCGGGCAGCCCGGAGACGAACCGTGCGAGTGAGTCGCGGATGTCGGTCTGTGCGCCGTCGAGGGCCGCCTCGTCCCATCGGCGGAAGACGCGGGCGAGGGCGTCGTCGATCCCGCCCGCGGCGGTGTCTCCGGCGTCCGTGTGGTCGGCGTCGGTGTGGACGAGGGCGGCGGTGTCGGTGGGAGATGCGGTGTCCATTTCAAGGGACCCTTCCGCCGGATACCACGCTGCATCCGGCTGATCGTCGTGTCCGTTCGGGTGGTCGAACTTCTCGCGTCCCGGGACCGGTTTCGGAACCGCCCCTTGACACGAATCTGTATAGACAGGAATATACAAGTCATACTTGCAGAACGTGAGCCAGTACACAACCACCGATAAACACGACGCAGAACACCAGGAGTTCTCATGGACATCACCTCGCCCGGCCACGAAGCCCGCCCCGTCCGCGCACCGCGCGGCTCCGAGCTGAACACCCTCGGGTGGCAGCAGGAGGGCGCGCTGCGGATGCTGATGAACAACCTCGACCCCGAGGTCGCCGAACGCCCGGACGACCTGGTCGTCTACGGCGGCACCGGTCGCGCCGCCCGCAGCTGGGCCGCGTTCGACGCGATGGTGGCCACGCTCAAGACCCTCAAGGACGACGAGACCATGCTGGTGCAGTCCGGCAAGCCGGTCGGCGTCTTCCGCACCAACGAGTGGGCGCCGCGCGTGCTGCTGGCCAACTCCAACCTCGTCGGCGACTGGGCCAACTGGGAGGAGTTCCGCAGGCTCGAGGAACTCGGGCTGACCATGTACGGCCAGATGACGGCCGGCTCGTGGATCTACATCGGCAGCCAGGGCATCCTGCAGGGCACCTACGAGACCTTCGGTGCCGTGGCCCGCAAGCGCTTCGGCGGCACGCTGGCCGGGACGATCACCCTCACCGCCGGCCTCGGCGGCATGGGCGGCGCGCAGCCGCTGGCGGTCACGATGAACGACGGCGTCGCGATCTGCGTGGAGTGCGACCCGGCCCGCATCGACCGCCGGATCGCGCATCGCTACCTCGACGCGAAGGCCGAGACCGTCGACGAGGCGCTCGATCTGGCGACCAGGGCCCGCGACGAGCGCCGACCGCTGTCGATCGGCCTGCTCGGCAACGCGGCCGAGATCTTCCCGCAGCTGCTGGAGATGAACGCCCCGATCGACATCGTCACCGACCAGACCTCCGCGCACGACCCGCTGTCGTACCTGCCCGTCGGGATCTCCCTCGAGGACTGGCACACGTACGCCCAGAAGGATCCGCAGTGGTTCACCACGGAGTCGCAGCGCTCGATGGCCGCGCACGTGGAGGCGATGGTCGGGGGAGGGAGGTTCGTTTCTCAGACATCGCGAGAAGGCTGGCAGAGACAGGTTACTCGTCAGTAAACGCAAGTCGGCGCCGACATGGCGAATAGTGCTGGAATCGAACACCTTTCGTTCACGTAGACGTGGAACCATCACGCCCATGACCGACAACAGCCCCCAGCCGCACCGCCGCGGCCTCAATCGACGCACCTTCCTCGCGGGCGCCGCCGCCACCGGCGCGGCCGCCGGCCTCGGAGCACTGGGATCCACCGCCCGGGGAGCCGGAACCGCCTCCGCGGCGTCCCGCTTCCCCCTCCCGTCGAAGGCGTCGAGCCTCCACGTCCTGGTGACCGGCGACGCGGGCACCGGCGAGAAGCCCCAGTACGCGGTAACCGCCGCCGCTCGGAGGATCCACGCGACCACTCCGTTCGACCTCGCCCTCGGTCTCGGCGACAACATCTACGAGACCGGCCCGAAGGGCCCGGACGACCATCAATTCACCACCAAGTTCGAGAAGCCGAACGCCGGTCTCGACTTCCCGTGGCTGATGACGCTCGGCAATCACGACAACACCGCCGTGTTCCCCGGCGACGGCGGCTGGCTGCTGCGCGGCGACGCCGAGGTGGCCTACCACCGGCGCTCCCGCCGCTGGTACATGCCCGCGCGCTATTACAGCGTCCCGCTCGGCGTCGCCGACGTCTTCGTCCTCGACATGAACCCCCTCGCCGCCTACATTCCGCCCTTCCTGTCCCCCGAGTGGGAGCCCGGCGGCCACTACATGACGCGCCAGGCGGCATGGCTCGACCGCGCGCTGCGGACTTCGACTGCACCTTGGAAGATCGTCTGCACCCATCACCCGTACGCGAACAACGGACCACACGGGCCGGCAGGCGACTTCGACGGCCTCCCGGCCCCGCTGAACGGCGTGGAGATGAAGCGGTTCATCGAGAAGCACGTCGCAGGCCGCGCGCACTTCCTGTTCTCCGGACACGATCACAGCCAGCAGGTCCTCGAGAACGTCTCCGGACTCAAGGGCACGCGCCAGATCGTGTCCGGGGCCGCGGCGAAGTCGGTGAACGGCCGCTCCGCCGGCCGCTTCCGGGCCAAGTACGAGAACTACCGCGACCGCGGATTCATGACGCTCGCGATCGATTCCACATCGGTGGTTCTGACGGCCCACGAAGTGGCCGCGAACGCGTCCGGGCCGACGGAGGCCTTCACCACGACGTACCGACGCTGACGTCGAAGTACCTACACCGCACAGTCCCGATCCATCGGACTTTTCGCTGAAAACCCCTCCCCCGACCGACTGACGGCGCTAGTTTCAAGCAATCCATCTCAGTCGTTCGTCGCATCTCGTCGCGGGTCGCCGACCAGGGGAGGCTTCAGATGTCCAAGCTCACGACTCGACGGATCCTGGCCGCCTCCGCCGTGGCCATCGTCGCCGCAGGCGCGTCAGCGGCACCGGCGCACGCGGCGTCGACTCCGGGGGTATCGGCGACATGCGCACCCGGTGAATCGGCCGATGCGAGCATCCGCAATCCGATCAACGGCAACGTCCTGATCCCGATCACCGCCGACTGCAAACGGGCGGCACCGGTCACGGCGGCACTGGGTGACGGGTTGCTCCGCCTGTTCGGTCAGGAACCGATCCTGCGGGACCTCAACCAGGCGATCGCCGTCGGTCCGGCACTGCCGACCAAGGCCTCCATCGCGGGCGGCGGGATCACCGCCGCGATCGCGGTCACCGGCGGTGAGGCGCATTCGCTCGCCAATGTGCTGAGCCTCGGTGTCGCCGCCGGTCTCCTCGGCGGAGAGGCCTCGGCCAATGCGACGGTGCTCGGAGCCTCCGTGGCGGTGGCAACGGTGACGGGCGCGCGCGCCGAGGCCACCGCCCTCCCCGCGGCACTCGCCTTCAGCACCGCCGACGCCCGCGGACGCACCACGACGACCACGGCGTTCGGCGGGGTCACCTCGGCGAGCAGTGGCAAGGGGCCCGGCAACGGCGCGATCTGTACGGCGGCCTTCGGCACCGCCGAGGTCCGCTCCGGAAACTCGGTGACCGACTCCTGCACCAGCGTGGGATTCCTGTTCCAGCGGACGCAGCACGACGACGGCCCGATCGCTCTCTCGGTCAAGAACCCGCTCGACGTGAGCCTGGTGAATCCCTTCGGCGAATCACTCGGCGACCTCGTCGGTGTGGTCGGCTCGGTGGTCGACGTTCCGGACGCGGTGCACGATCTCCTCGGTGCGCGGATGGTGCCGCGCCTGAACAGCGATGTGGTCCGCGTCGTGATGGATCCCGCCCGGCCGCGACTGGAGACCGACATCCCGGCCTGGCTGCGCGGCGAGACGCGACCCAAGGGCCGTTAGCCTGCGGTGCCGTCGTCCGCCGAGTTCGCGGAGGCGGCACGCGCGCCGCGTCCCCACCGGGCGATCGCGACGCCCCAGAACGCCAGCCACAGGCTCATCCCGCCGACCTGGATCCGCTGGGCCAGTCCCAGCCGGTAGTCGCCGCCGAGCCGGTCGGCGGCCAGCATCCAGACGGTCGCGAGCACGACGACGGCGAAGACCAGACCGCCCCCGTAACGCAGCCACGCCCAGTCGCCCCGCCGCCAGGCCGCCAATGACGCCGCGACCATCGCCACGAAGATCGCGAACACCGCGAGCGAGCTCGTGAGGGCGTGAACGTGCTGCAACTGCGGCAGCAGGCCGCGTGACTCGGATGGGCACCCCGGGTCGCGACCGGCCAGACACTCGATCGGCATCAGCGCGTCGGCGATGGTCGACGCACCGAACGCGCCGATCGCCACCGCGGCGGTGATCGAGAACCTGTTGCGCACCAGCGACGGCGGCCAACCGAGGCCGAACGCGGCGAGCAGCGAGAAGACCCCGGTCAGCACGTCGCCAGTCACGTAGACATCGCGGTGCGGCATGTGGCCGCTGTCGAGCTCGGACAGGAACGAGCGCATCGGATCGAGTCCGGAATGCAGGAACAGGTCGAGCACCCACGACGAGTAGCAGACCCCCGCCAACACCAGCATCGCGCCGACGAAGGCGGATCTGGCTCGTAATCCGTGCACGACGTCGGAGTCTACCGAGGTCGGCGCCCGACCGGTTCGCGCCGAGTCCCGTCGACGGCCCCTCGAACGTTTACATCGGCTGATGGTAGCTTTCTGGACCATGTCACCTCGCGAACTCCAGAACGTCTATGTCCTGGGCGGTAACCGGATCCCCTTCGCTCGTTCCAACGGCGCCTACCTGGGCGAGACGAACCAGACGATGCTCACCGCCGCGTTGAACGGCCTCGTCGACCGCTTCGGTCTCCACGACGTACGCCTGGGCGGGGTGGCCGGCGGCGCTGTCGTCAAGCTCGCCCGCGACCACAGCCTCACCCGCGAAAGCCTTCTCGACACCCCGCTGTCGCGGGCTACTCCCACCGTGGACGTGCAGCAGCAGTGCGCCACCGGAGGCCAGGCCGTGGTTCACATCGCGAACAAGATCGCGTGCAGCCAGATCGAGTCCGGCGTCGCATGCGGTGCCGACACCACCTCCGATCCGCCGATCGGATTCGGTCCTCGGCTGCGCAACCGGCTCGTCCGGGTCAACGCTGCCCGCAGCCTCCCCGACCGCCTGCGCGAGGCCGTGCAGATCCCGCTGTCATTGGACTTCGACGTCCCCAGCCCCGCCGAGCGCCGAACCAACCTCGTTCCCGGTGCCGCCCAGGCGGTGACCGGCGCGGCGTGGAACGTCACTCGCGCCGACCAGGACCGCATCGCGCTCGACTCCCACCACAATCTGGCGCGGGCCTACGACGACGGATTCTTCGACGACCTGCTGACCCCGTTCGCCGGGCTCGCCGAGGACGACAACCTGCGACGCGGTCTGACCGCCGAACGGGTCGCGGCGCTCGCACCGTGTTTCGGCGGGCCCGACGGCACGATGACGCCGGCGAACTCGACCACGCTGACCGACGGGGCGTCGTCGGTCCTGATGGGCACGGCCGCGTGGGCGCAGAGCCGCGATCTGACCCCGCTCGCCCGGCTGGTGGACGCACAGAGCTGGGCGGTCGACTACGTGGACGGCGACCCGAAGACGCAGGGCGTGCTGATGGCGCCGGTGTACGCGGTCGACGAACTGCTGCGCCGCAACGGCCTCGCCCTGCAGGACTTCGACTTCTACGAGATCCACGAGGCATTCGCCTCTCAGGTGCTCTCGACGCTGGCCGCCTGGAACGACGATGAGTTCTGCCGGACGGCTCTGGGCCGCGACCGGGCACTCGGCGAGATCGACCGCAGCCGCCTCAATGTGTGCGGCGGCTCGCTGGCCACCGGTCATCCCTTCGGCGCCACCGGCGGCCGCATCGTCGCAACGGTCGCCAAACTCCTCGCCTCCCAACCGGGCTCGCGCGCGCTGGTCTCGATCTGCGCGGGCAGCGGCATGGCCGTCACCATGATTCTGGAATCGGCCGGCTGACCGACCGCGGTCGGCGGACGCGCTCAGCGGCTGCCCGACGGGCGGGCCTGCACGGCGGTCGCGCGACGGCGTGGCACCAGGCCGGCCCGCGCGTGCGCGACGATGATCTCGGTGAGCGCGGTCACGGCCGGCGACCGCAGCTTCCAGTACTGCCAGAACAGCGGTACGTCGACCGGCGTCTGCGACAGTTTCACCAGGTCTCGCCCGGTGTGCTCGTCGTCGAGATCCACTTCGGGAACCGCTCCCCAACCGATGCCGGCGGCGATGGCCCGCCGGTACTCCGCGGCCGCCGGAATGTAGTGGACGGGCGGTGAGATCGGTTCGGCGACGAGCTGTTTCAGCGTTTTGATCTGCAAATGGTCGTTGCTGTCGAACATCACCATCGGCGCGTAGCGCATGTCTCGGGCCCGTACGCCGTGGGGCAGCCAGTACTCGATGAACTCCGGCGAAGCGACCGCGAAGTACCGCAGGGAACCGAGTTCGATGGTCTCGCAGCCCCGCACACCGACCGGGTCGGAGGTGACGGCCCCGATCACGTCGCCCGACCGAAGCAGCGCGGTGGTGATCGACTCGTCGTCACGGTTGACGTCGATCGAGACGGCGTGCTCGCGGTGGAGTTCGGCGAGCACCGGAAGGAACCACGTCGCCAACGAGTCGGCGTTGCAGGCGATCGACAGCTCCACCCGCGGCAGATGCCTTGGGTCGCCGTCGAACTCCGGCGCGGTCCCGATCAGCGCGCCCCGGGCCTCGGCCACCAGGACCTCCCACTGTTCGCCGAGCCGGGCGAGCACCTCGCCGTCGACGGTCGGCGTCGCGGGCTTGGTGCGGCGCACCAGCACTCTCCCCACCGACTGCTCCAGCGCCTTGATCCGCTGGCTCACCGCGGACGGCGTGACGTGCAGCGATGCCGCCGCCGCCTCGAATGTGCCCTCACGGAGGACGGTGGCCAGCGTCACGAGTCCTTCAACCGGAAACTCCATATTAAGTCATTCTAATCTTTACTAAGAATCATTTGTTGGACTAATGAGGTCGACGTTCCTAGCGTGGACTCACGTGATCAGCACGTACCTTCTCGCCGCGCTCGCCGGCCTCGTGACCGGCGCCGGCCTCATCATCGCGATCGGACCGCAGAACATCTATGTCATCCGGCAAGGCGTGAGTGGTGCCTACGTACTCCCGGTGATCGCGGTCTGCGTGGTCTCCGACATCGTCCTGATCAGCGCGGGAACGGCGGGGCTCGGCGCCTTGGTCTCCGCTCATCCGAGCGCCGTCGCGATCGCTGAGTTCGTCGGCGGCGGCTACTTGCTCGTCTTGGCCGCCCTCGCCGCGCGGCGCGCTCTTCGCCCTGGCTCCGGACCCGCGCACTCCGGCTCCGGACGGACCGTGGGGCTGTGGGCTGCACTGGGCACCGCACTCGCTCTGACCTGGCTCAACCCCCACACTTACCTCGACACGGTTCTCACCCTCGGATCGATCGCCAACAGTCACGGCGGCGCCAAGTGGTCGTTCACGATCGGCGCATGCACGGCATCCCTGATCTGGTTTCTGATGCTGGGCCTCGGCGCCCGGCGGATGGCGCCGGTGTTCGCCTCTGCGCGCGCGTGGCGCGTCCTCGACACCGCGATCGCCGCCGTGATGGCCGCTCTCGGCGTGATGCTGATCGCCGGAGCCTGAGTCGCACGCAGCGCGCCAGACGACGTCGCTGTACACCTCTCCCCGCGCACCGGACGTCTCTAGACTCGGCTGTACAGGCGAAGTGAGGAGAAGTGAGATGACCGGACCGAACCGACCCTCCGACCCCGTCGTGATCATCGGCGGCGGGCTCGCCGGAGCGAAGACCGCCGAGCAATTGCGGGAGAACGGATACTCCGGCGGCGTGGTGCTGATCGCCGCCGAGCGCGTCGCACCCTATGAGCGCCCACCGCTGTCGAAGGAGTTCCTCGCCGGAAGCAAGTCGCTGCCGGAGTTCACCGTCCACGACGAGGCCTGGTACGCAGATAACGACGTCGACCTGAGGTTGGGCGTGCGCGCCGAGTCTGTCGACACCGCATCGCGGACCGTGCGTCTCAGCGACGGCGGTGCCGTCGCCTACTCCGCACTGGTGCTGGCCACCGGGTCGACGTCCGTGCATCCGCCGGTCGACGGCGCCGACGCGGCGGGCGTTCACTATCTCCGCACCGTGGACGAGGCGTCCGCGCTTCTGGAGACCTTCGGCGAGGGCAAGCGGCTCGCGGTGATCGGCGGAGGCTGGATCGGCCTGGAGGTGGCGGCCGCGGCCCGGCGTCGCGACACGGAGGTGACCGTGGTGGAGGCCGCCGATCAGCCGTTGCGGGCCGCGCTCGGACCCGAGATCGGCGCTGCCTTCGCCGATCTGCATCGCGCGCACGGTGTCGATCTGCGCACCGGGCGCAAGGTCTCGTCGATCACCGTCGCCGACGGCCGGGCCACCGGCCTCGAACTCGACGACGGAGCGACCGTCACGGCCGACGCGGTCCTCATCGCCGTCGGAGCCCGGGCCGAGACCGGGCTCGCCGAAGCCGCCGGGCTCACGCTCGCCGACGGCGGGGTGGCCACCGACAGCCGGCTGCGGACCAGCGCAGCGGACGTGTACGCGGCCGGCGACATCGCCGCCGCCATGCACCCGATCCTGCGGACGCGGGTCCGCACCGAGCACTGGGCCAACGCTCTCAACCAGCCCGCCGTGGTCGCGGAGAACATCGTCGGGCGCGACACCGAGTACACCCGCATGCCCTACTTCTTCACCGATCAGTACGACCTCGGAATGGAGTACCGGGGCCTCGCCGAGGGCTACCGGCGCGTGGTGACGCGCGGCGACGTCTCCGGGCTGGAGTTCCTGGCCTTCTGGCTCGACGAGGCCGGAACCGTTCTGGCCGGGATGAACGTGAACATCTGGGACGCCGGCGACGACATCGCAGCCCTGGTGCAGGCACGGCGCCCGGTGGACGCCGCCGCGCTGGCCGACCCCGAAGTACCCTTGTCGAGCCTGATCTGACACCCGTTCTGCGCTCGTCCGCAGACCCTACCGAAAGGCCGACGCGGTGGACGCGACCATCTACTACAACGCGAGCTGCAGCAAGTCCCGCACCGCCCTCGACGCCTTGCGCGACGCCGGCGCCGACGTCACCGTCGTGGAGTATCTGACCGACACCCCCGACAGAGACGCACTCGCCGAACTGATCGCGGCCGCGGGCCTATCGGTGCGCGACGCGGTCCGGAGCGGGGAGCCGCTGTATGCCGACCTCGGTCTCGACGGAGCCGACGACGATGCGCTGCTCGACGCGATGGTCGCGCACCCGTCGCTCATCCAGCGGCCGCTGGTCGTCACTGACGCCGGGACCGTCATGGCGAGAACGCCGGAGAGTCTCCAGCGAATCGTCGAGGGTCTGCGCGGCCGCGAGTAACGTCGGCAGTCGTGACCGCGTCGAAGCCAGAGTCGAAGCCAGAACTGATCCAGACAGCCGCCGACGTTCGTATCGCCGCCACACGCGTCGGTGAGGGCCCCACCGTTCTTCTCAACGGCGGGCTCGGCATGCCGGCGGGTGTCTGGCAGTTCACCGGCGTGCCCGCCGCACTGGTGGAGGCGGGGTTCTCCGTCATCACCTACTCGGCGCGCGGACTCGTGCCGTCGTCCGCGCCGCCCGCGCCCTACTCGGTCCCGGAGATGGCCGATGACGCCGCCGCCGTGCTCGGCCACTTCGGGGTGGACGACGCCGTCATCGCCGGCTACTCGATGGGCTGCTACATCTCCCAGGTCCTCGCGTCGTCGTGGCCGGGACGGATCCGCGGTCTCGCAATGATCGCCGGGCTTCGGTCGTCCGCCATCGGGGAGATGGTGAACGAGATGGAACTCGGGCTCATCGAGCGGCTCGGTGAGATCCCCGAAGCGGTCACCGTCTTCGAACAACTGATGACCACTCTCGGACCGGGCATGCTCGGCGACGACCTGACCGTCCGCGCCTGGCGCGAGGTGCTGACGGCGGGCGAGCCGGTGTGGGCGTCACCGGACGGCCTCAAGGGCCAGCTCTCGGCGTCTCACGGATGGATGCTGGCCAAGGAGCCGACGCCCGAACGCCTCGCCGCGATCGACGTTCCGGCGCTCGTCGTCGCCTACCAGCACGACGTCTTCTTTCCGCCGTCGGGCAGTCGCGAAGCCGCGTCGCACATGCCGATCGCCGACTTCCACGAACTCGACGGACTCGCGCACGGCGGGCTCATGCTCGACCCCGATCGCCGCGCGACGGCCCTGCTGGTCGAGTTCTGCCGCAAGGTCACGGCGTCGTAGCCGCGCGGCTCCGTTCGGGGAGTGCGGCTCTCAGACCTTGTGCCCGTCCCACTCGTGGTCGTGCATGAAAGCCTCCGCGAGGCCCACCTTGTATCGGAATCCGTGACTCAGGATCGCCATGTAGGCCGGAATCAGCATCAGCGCGGGCAGCCGGTCCTCGGAATCCCAGATCACGTCGCTCGCCGCACGGAAGTCGCGCACGAACTGCCGCAGGCTGCGCCCACCTCGGCTGGACTTGCGCCAGCCGTAGAGGGTCATGCCGACGCCGATCATCCGAGTGCGGTTCTCGGGCGGGCTGATGATCTCGGTGTTCTCGCCGAAGAACGCGCGGTCGAGGCGATTCTGCCTGGTGTACATCATGATTCCGCTGGTGCCCCGCGGATTGCATTCGATCGTGTACAGCCCCTTCTCGGGGTGGTCGATGAAGTCGAGTCCCATGTGGCCGGTGAAGTTCACCGACTTCGCGAAGCGCTGCACCCAGTCGAGGATCGGCTGGTGATCGACCTGCGTGAAGGTCAGGCACGAGCTGCCGTCGATGGCGTAGTCGACGGGATAGGTGGCGTGGGCGAAGACCTCGCCGTCACGGCACACCGAGTAGGTGCAGTACCGGTCGCCCTCCATCCACTCCTGGGCGATCCACGGGTTGGTCTCGTCGTAGGTGAGGAAGTCGAGGGATTCGCCCGGCTGCGCCTTGTAGACCTTCTGCGAGCCGCGGGAGTACGTCTGCTTGATGGCGAAGGGCGTGTCGAAGTCGAGCCCGACCGTGTCCTGCGCCGAGGCCAGCTTCTTGAACTTGAGCGTGGGAAAGCCCCGCTCCACCAGCGCCTCCTGGAAGGAGAACTTGTTGTGGAGCATGTCCTCCACCTCGAATGGCGACAGGAACAGCTCGCATGCCGGCGGGAACAGACCGGCCATCATCGAGAGGATGTCGGTCTCCTCGTGGATGGGGATCACCATGTCGATGCCCTCGGACTTGACCAGTTCGGCGATCTCGCGGCAGTACTCCTGCGGCTTGAACTTGGGCGGACTGACCCGATGGAACGACGAGACGGCGTTCGAGAAGCGGCTCACCGTGATCGGGAGGCTGTCGCACGTCGACACCGTGTGCCCGGCAGCGGCGAACTGTCGCGCCAGGTTGAGCGTCAGAAACGACCTGCCGAAGGTGATGAGGACATGTTTGCGCGTACCGGAGACCACAGATACAGAGTAGACAAGTGAACAAGCCTCACGTGTAGCGTGTTCTTACCGAGTACTCATTCACGACTCAGGGGATTCTTCGTTGTACGTAATCGGGATCATTGCGGCGTCGATGGCCGCGGTGGCCTACGGAGTCTCGACCGTGCTCCGAGCACTCGGCGCCCGCCGGGTCGCGGTGGAGCAGCGGGAAGAGGGCAAGGCCGGGGTCGGCGGCGACAACTCGCCGTCGGTCGAGTCGACCTTCTCCACGCTCGTCGATCCCGCGTTCATCCTCGGGACTGTCATGGTCATCGTCGGCTTCGCGGGCGGCGCCGTCGCCGCGCGTTTCCTGCCGCTGTTCCTGGCTCAGTCGATCGTGTCCGCCAACCTCGTCGTCACGGCACTGCTCGGAACACTCCTGCTCAATATCGTTCTGCACACCCGTGACTGGGTCGCGATCTGGCTCGTGGTGCTCTCCCTGTTCCTGCTCGGCGTGTCGTCGTCCCCGGGCGTCAAGGACAGCGCGTCGATGACCTTCCACTGGGGTCTGATGATCGCGACCATCCTGCTGTGCACCGTCTCCCTGGTCGGCGTGTACCGGGGCGGTAAGTTCGCCGCGCCGATCGGCGGTGCCGGCGCGGGGCTGCTGTTCGGCGTGATCGCGTGTTCGGTCCGGGTGCTCGACGGCCTGGAGAAGTTCGACATCCTGACCATCCTGGGTGACCCCGCGGCGTGGTCGATCGCGATCGCCGGAGCGATCGGTTTCTACGTGCAGACGGTGGCGCTGCAGGTCGGTGCCGTCAGCGGCGTGACCGCGATGCTGGTGGTCGGTGAGACCGCGGGCCCCAGCATCATCGGCGTGGCCTTCCTGGGCGACAGCGCACACCCCGGTCTCGGCTGGCTCGCGGTGGTCGGCTTCATCGGCGCCGTGGTCGGCGCGGTCCTCGTCGCCTGGTACGGCACCGGCGACCCCGACCACTTCGGGGAGGCCCCGCCGGAGAAGGGCGGATGGCGCCGCGGCCGCGAGCAGGTCGACGACGCGGACCGCTGACGCGTCCTCAGCAGATCGCGGAACGGCTCGGCGAGGATGCCTGCGCCCAGAACCGCTTCGGGATCCGGCCGGCGTGCGCGGCCAGGTATCCGGCGACGACGGCGTGGCGCATGGCCGCGGCCATCGCCGCCGGGTCGTCCGCGCGCGTGACCGCCGAGGCCAGCAGGACGGCGTCGCAGCCGAGTTCCATGGCCAGTGCCGCGTCGCTCGCCGTCCCGATGCCGGCGTCGAGCACCACCGGCACCTCGGCCCGCGCGACGATCATCTCGATGTTGTGTGGATTGGAGATGCCGAGCCCGGTCCCGATCGGCGAGCCCAGCGGCATCACCGCGGCCACCCCCGCGTCTTGCAGACGCAGAGCGAGGACCGGGTCGTCGTTGGTGTACGCGAGAACCTGAAAGCCGTCGGCGACCAGCGCCGATGCGGCGTCCACCAACTCGAGCGGATCGGGCAGCAACGTGCGGTCGTCGGCCACCACTTCCAGCTTGACCAGATCCGTCTCGCACGCCTCACGGGCGAGCTGCGCGGTCAGTACCGCCTCGGCCGTGGTGTGACAGCCCGCCGTGTTCGGCAGGACCGCGATTCCGAGGCGACGCAGCAGGTCGAGCACACCGGTCCCGGACTCCGGACTGATGCGGCGCATCGCCACCGTCGTCAGCTCGGTTCCGGAGGCGATCAATGCACGTTCGAGCACAGCGAGATTCGGCGCGCCGCCGGTCCCCGTGATGAGCCGCGAACCGAACTCGCGGCCGGCCACGGACAGCGGCGGCACCTCCCCGACCGGTCCCCGTGCTGTGTCAGCCACCCTGCACCGCCGTCAGGATGTCGATCTCGGCGTACGCACCGAGCGGTCGGTCCCACTCGGCTTTGGAACGCACCACCCCGTCCACGGCCACCGCGACTCCGCAGTCGGGCAGGTCGAGGTGGGCCAGCAGCCCGGTGACGGTCGGCGCGTCATCGAAGGTGACGGTGTCGCCGTTGACGGTCAGTTCCATGTCGGCTCCCTGTTGTCGGTGTTGTCAGTTGCGATCGGATCCACCCGCGAGTCCGGTCCGCGCCGATCCGGCGGTCGGAGGAGGGCGGCCACGCGCGCCGCGGTCCACGGGGCGAGCGCGATGCCGTTGCGGCCGTGCCCGGCGGCGACGAGAATCCGCTCGTCCACCCGCCGCACCACGGGCACACCGTCCGGCGACGACGGGCGGATCCCCGCGCCCGCCTCGGCGAGTTCGTAGGTGCGCAGTCCCGGCATCAGCTCGGCGGCGTCGGCGAGCAGATCGCCCACCCCGCCCGCCAGCGGCATCCGATCACCGTCGTCGTAGGCCTCGTACTGGGTGGCGCCCACGACCACCCCGTCATCCCTCGGCACCAGGTACAGGGCGCGCCCATGCCAGCGGGCCCGGATCACATGCGTCGGCGGCGGCACCGACCAACGTGTGCGGCGCAGTCGGAGGATCTCGCCCTTCTCACCGCGGAGTTCCACGCTCGGCAGCAGCCTGCGGGAACCGAGGCCGGCCGCGACCAGCACCTGATCCCCGGGGATCGTCGACAGATCGGTCACCCGCCCGCGCTCCCAGATCACTCCGCGGCTCTTGAGCGCGCGTTGCAGCGCGGCGATCAGCCGCCGGTTGTCGAGCGACCCCTCACCGACCGCGTGAAACCCTCCGGCCACGCCGCGCACCAGCGCGGGTTCGGCTGCACGCAGCTCGGCCGGTGTCATCGCGGGCAGCCGGTCGGCGTCGCCGGGCGACGTGGACAGCCCGAACCGCACCTGTGTCCGCAGGTGCTCCAGATCGGCCGGCGCGGCACCGATCAGCAAGCTGTCGGCGGCCGTCCGCACGGTCGGATCGCCGAGTCGTTCGAGCAGGGCGGGCCATCGCGCCACCGAGTCCCGCGAGATCGCCAGCAGCCGGTCCTCGCCGGGATGTCCTTCTGCGAAGCAGCCGAGCATGCCGCCCGCGACGTGCGCGGCCCGCTCCTGCGGTCCGGCGTCGAAGACGCGCACCCGCCATCCGCGGTCGGCGGCGGACAGGGCGCACGTGAGGCCGACGACGCCGCCCCCGATCACCGACAGTTCACCGAGCCGCTCGGTGCTATGTCCCCTCGGGGAGGCGAACTCTTCGCCGGATGCGCTTTCACCAGACATGACGTCAGCCTTCCTTCGCCGGCATGACCCGGATCAGGTGTGACGGTCAGCGCCGGCGCAGCGCACTCTCAGCCCGGCGGACCTCCGGACTCCCGTGTCGATAACGCCTCACAGTCTACCGCCCGGCATCGGCGACTACGGTGTCGGTCATGGATGCCCGCACTCGTCTCGCCACCTCCCGCCTGTACCTGTGCACCGACGCGCGGCGCGAGCGCGGCGACCTGATCGACTTCGTCCGGAGCGCTCTCGCGGGCGGCGTCGACATCGTCCAGCTGCGCGACAAGAATTCGCCCGGGGAACGCGAGTTCGGCGAGCTCACCGCCGTGCAGGAGCTGGAACTGCTGCGGCGGCTGCGCGAACTGACGCACGCCGCGGGTGCGCTGCTGGCGGTCAACGACCGGGCCGACGTCGCGGTCGCGTCCCGCGCCGACGTCCTCCACGTCGGCCAGGACGATCTGCCGCCCGCCACCGCCCGGCGCATCGTCGGCCCCGACGTGGTGATCGGCCGCTCCACGCACACCGTGGAGCAGGCGCTCACCGCCGATGCCGATCCCGACGTGGACTACTTCTGCACCGGCCCGTGCTGGACGACGCCGACCAAACCGGGCCGGGCGGCCACCGGACTGGAGTTCGTCAGCGCGGTCGCCGCGGCGCGGCCCAGCAAGGCGTGGTTCGCGATCGGCGGCATCGACCTGCCCCGCGTTCGAGAGGTCACCGACGCGGGCGGCGAGCGCATCGTGGTGGTCCGGGCGATCACCGGTGCCGACGATCCCGCGACCGCCGCGCGCGACCTCCGGACGGCTTGCCTTTCCGGCACGGCGGAGTAAGCTGCTTGCCATCATGACGTGGAAGCTTCTTGTAGCCCGCCGCAGCGGGGTCTGATTCGACCGACCCCCCGCTGCGGGGTTGTCGTCTCTCCACATATCTGAGCTCGTCGGTCATCGAATCTTCGACCGAAATGAAGGCTCCCGATGCGTTCCATTCAGATCCTGCCGACATCCTGTACCCGTAACGGATACGACCGTCCGCAGCAGTCCCGCTCCTCTCGGCGACTGCCGAACTGGTTTCCACGGGAGGCGGCCGACATGACCACTTCGAGTTTCGACCAGACCTACGCACCCGCCGGCGACATCGCGTTGGAGGCGATCACGATCGAGCCGGGTCGCGGCGACACCGTCACCTGCCGCGCACGGATCAATCTCGGCCGACGATGCCACGACGTCAGCGCCACCGCGGTCGGCGCCATCGGCGCGATGACCGAGGTGCTGTACGCACTGGGCGCGGGCGTCGAGATCGTCTCGCTGTACCAGCATCAGGAGGACGGCGAGACCGTCACCTACCTGCTCTGCGAACGCGATCTGCACCGGAGTTGGTCGTACGGCCGGGGCCGCACCGGCGACGAGGCCACCATCAACGCGCTGATCGCGGGAGCCAATCAGCTGGCGTGAGCTCGCTCAGGTGGTCCGGGTTTCGGGCGGGCCGGACTCAGGTGAGCCGGGCCAGCAGCCCCGGCCACGCCTTCGCCAGACCGGGATGCAGCGGCAGCTCGGCCACCGACTCGGCGGGCACCCAGCGCAGTTCGGCGGACTCCCCGTTGCCGACCGTCGCGACCGGCGAATCGGCCTTGGCGATGACCGTCGTGTAACTCCACTCCGGCGCCGAGTGCGTGACGATCGACTCGATCACCGCGACGTCCGACTCAGCGATCCCGGCTTCCTCGTGCGCTTCACGCACCGCGGCCTGTTCCACGCTCTCGTGCGAGTCGCGGGCACCGCCCGGCAGCCCCCACGTGCCGCCCTGATGCGACCACACGGCGCGATGCTGGAGCAGCACCACGACGCCTGAGTCGGCCGGCGCGCACAGCAGCAGACCCGCCGCCCCGAAGCGTCCCCAGTAGCGCGCACCGTCCGCACCGAATACCCAGCCGTCACCGTCACCGCGCACCCTGCGACCTCCTGCACCGACCCACCGACTTCAGATCGGCTTCTCTGACGAATCACCGTACCGGGCTGTCCGTCTACTCGCAGCCGCGCCGACTAGGGTTGAGCGCAGCACATCCGAAAGGGACAACTCGTGGCCGGCCAGGTTTACCGAGTGCGCTCGGCACTCACGCATGCGGGCCGCAGTGTGCTGCCCGACCGTGGCGCGCCGAGCCCCACTCTGCGCCAGGTGATCGCCGACCGGCGCGAGATCGCCGCCATGACCCGCGAGCGGGTCTCGTCGCCGTTGCTGACGATGCGCTTCTACGCGACCACCACGCCCGGCAAACTCGTCATCATCCTGCTCGCGATGGTCCTCGCATGCGGTCTCACCGGCTGGTACTCGTCCGTCTCGCTCACCGAGCGAAGCCAGACCCTCGAAGCACTCGTCGACCGCGCCGAGCCGCAGGCCGAGGCCGCCGAGGTCCTCTACAGTTCGCTGTCGGTGGCCGACGCCGCGGCCAACTCCGCGTTCATCTCCGGCGGCCGCGAGTCCCCCGACCTCCGCGCGGAGTACACCGACTCCATCGCGACGGCGTCCTCCGCGCTCATCGCCGCCGCGGACGGACTGTCCACGGCGGCGGAGGTGTCCGAGCGCGACAAGCCCTCGCGTGACGATCTCGACACCATCGCCACCAACATCCCGGTGTACACGGGCCTCATCGAGACCGCACGCACCAACAACCGGCTCGCGAACCCCGTCGGATCGGCCTACCTCAGCGAGGCCTCGTCATTGATGATCGAGACCATCCTGCCCGCGGCGCAACGCCTCTACGAGGACCGGTCGTCGGCGATCTCCGACCCCCAGCGCACCCTCACCGTCCCACCGTGGGGCGTCTACGTGGCGCTGCTGATCATCATCGCGATGCTGATCGTCACCGGACGCTATCTGGCCCGGCGCACGCGGCGCCACTTCAACATCGGTCTCATCGGCGCGCTCACCGCGATGATCCTCGGCACGGTCTGGCTGCTCATCTCGGGACTGCTGTCGGTGGCCGCGGCCAACACGGCGAAGACCGCCGGTGCCGATCCGCTGCACACGCTGACCACCATGCGGATCCTCACACAGCAGGCGCGGTCGGCCGAGACGCTGTCGCTGGTCCGCCGGTCCGATCCGGGAGAACTCGACGTCGGCTTCAGCAAGGATCTCGAGGAGATCCACGATCACGCCGACCAACTCGCGAACGACCCCGACCACGCCGACGACCACGGCCTGACGCAGCCGCTCACCGACGTCCAGTCGGCGCTCGAACGTTGGCGCAGTGCCCACGAGGAGGTGGGCCGTCGGCTGGCGAGCGGTGACTACACGGCCGCGCGGGCCCTGACCATCGGCAACGGCAAGATCAGCACCGCAACCGGATACAACGAGGTCAACGACGCGCTGGTCAAGGCTATAGGCCAGGCCCGCACCACGTTCCGCGACAACATCAGCACCGCCCAGCGTATGCTCGGCTTCACCGGCACTGGTATCGGCGTGCTGTGCGGGGTGGCCGCCGTGGCGGTCGCGATCGGCCTGTTCCCCCGGATCCGGGAGTACCGATGACAGCCTCCGCGTCCGCCCGCCGCCTGATCGTACTGCTGTGTCTCATCGCGTCCGGCCTCACCTCATGCGCCACCGTGACCAGCACCCCCAGCGAGCCGCCGTCCACCACCGCGCACGCGCCGTTCCCGCCCGACGTCGGTTTCGGCGCGCAGCCCGACGCGCCGGCGCCCGACTCCGACTGCGCCACGATCGCCGGACTCCGGCCGGGACCGCTGCCCGAACCGCGGCAGATGCCGCCCGGATCGACGATGGACCGGATCGCCAAGCGCGGACGGCTGATCGTCGGCACCGACCTCGGCAGCAATCCGCTGAGTTTCCGCGATCCGATCACCGGCGACGTCAAAGGATTCGACATCGACGTCGCGCACTGGATCGCCGAGGCGATCTTCGGGGATCCGAATCTGATCGAGTACCGGATGATCACCAACGAGAACCGAATCCAGGCGCTGGAGAACGGCGCGGTCGACGTCGTCGTCAAGACGATGTCGATCACGTGCGATCGGCTCAAGTCGATCGACTTCTCGGTGCCCTACTACGCCGCCGCCCAGCAGATCCTCGCGTACCGCAATTCGGGTATCTCACAGGCATCCGATCTCGCCGGGAAGAACGTCTGCGCCACTCGCTCGTCCACTTCCATCGCGCGTGTGGAACGTGCTGTTCCGAGCGCGAAATATCTCACCACCGCGAGTTGGGCCGACTGCCTGGTGATGATGCAGCAGGGGCAGGTGGACGCGATCACCTCGGACGACTCCATACTCGCCGGGATCGCCGCGCAGGACCCGTGGGTCCACGTGGTCGGCGACAGCCTCGGAACGGAGTACTACGGAGTGGGGATACCCAAGGGGCAGGATGACTTCGCGCGATTCATCAACGGCGTGATCGCGGCCCGCGAGGCCGACGGCAGCTGGCAGCGGTCCTACGACGAGTGGCTGTCGATCCTCGGGCCCGGATCCCCGCCGCCGACGATGTACCGGGATTGACGTGATGAGCGATATCAAGAAGAAGCGCAACAAGAACGGCGACGCCGAGCCGGTCGCCACCGAGGCGACCGCGCTCCCGGCCGAGACGCAGGCCTCGGCAGTCGAACCCGCACAGACCGAGGCCTCCGAGTCGGTCCAGACACAGGCGGGCACCGTCCCCGCGCCGATGGGCGCTGTCGGGGACACCGCGCCTACGGCGACCGTCACCCAGTCGACGCAGGTGCGGCGGATCCTCGACGACATCGCCGCCTCACGCAGGAAGAGCCGCAAGAGCGCCCACGTCCACGACCGCCGCCTCGGCAGTGAACTGGTCCAGCTTCCCGAGATCACCGACATCGACCCCGCGGACGCCGTCCTGGCCGACCCCGTGATCGCGCCGAGCAAGCGCAAGTGCTGGAACTGCGGCGAGCCGGTGGGCCGGAAGTCGGGCCGCGGCAAGGGACCGCTCAGCGGCACCTGCTGGAACTGCGGGTCGCGGTACTCGTTCGTCCCCGGTCTCAAACGGGGCACGATGGTCGCCGATCAGTACGAGATCGCCGGCGCGATCGCGCACGGCGGCATCGGATGGATCTACCTGGCTGTGGACCACAACGTCTCCGACCGCCCCGTCGTCCTGAAGGGCCTGCTGAACTCGTCGGACTCACAGGCTCAGGCGGTAGCCATCGCCGAGCGGCAGTTCCTCGCCTCGGTGAACGATCCGGGCATCGTGAAGATCTTCAACTTCGTGGAGGGCGTCACGGAGGACGGGCGGTCCGTCGGCTACATCGTGATGGAGTACGTCGGCGGTCACACTCTCAAACAGCTGACCACCAACGAGGACGGCACCTCGTCGCTGCTCCCGATCGAGCAGGCGATGGCCTACATCCTCGAAGTGCTCTCGGCCGTCGGATACCTGCATTCGGTGGGCCTGGTCTACAACGACGTGAAACCCGACAACATCATGATCACCAGCGATGAGGTCAAGCTCATCGACCTGGGTGCGGTGTCCGCGATCAACGGGACCGGGCATCTCTACGGCACGCCCGGGTTCCAGGCTCCGGAGATCGTGCAGACGGGCCCGCAGATCGTCACAGACATCTACAGCATCGGCCGCACACTGGCCGTCCTCACCGTCGACATGCCGATGGCCGACGGCCGATACCTCGACGGACTGCCCGACCCGCGAACCACTCCGCTGTTCGTGGAGAATCCGTCGTTCTACTTCCTGCTGCACCGGGCCACATCCCCCGACCCCGCCGAACGCTTCTCGTCCGCGGAGGAGATGACCACGCAGGTGCTCAACGTGCTGCGGGAGACCGTGGCGCTGCACACCGGCGTCCCCCGGCCCTCCATGTCGACGGTCTTCACCCCGCAGCGCTCGACGTTCGGCACCGAACTCCTGCTGGCGCCCGTGGACGGCTTCTTCGACCCGAAGGACGCGGCGATCCACGACCCCGCCGACATCGCGCGAGCGCTGCCGGTGCCGCTCGTGGACCCGACCGATCCCGCCGCGAGCGTCCTGACCTCGGCCGCTCTCTCGTACCCGCGGCAAACGCTCGACACCATCCGCGCCGCGCGCGCCGACGGGTACAAGGCGCTCATCGCGACGGACGACGCCGACGACGGCGCCGGACCGCAGCACCCGTCGATGGAACTCGACCTCGCCGAAGCGCGCGCCCATCTGGAGCTCGGCAATCTCGACACGGCGCTGCAGTTGCTTCGGGAGGTCGCGGTCCATCACGGGGACTCGTGGCGGCTGCACTGGTATCTGGGCATCTGCTCGCTGCTCAACGCCGAGCCGGAACTCGCCTTCGACCGCTTTCACGAAGTGCTGGAGGCGATGCCCGGTGAGGTGGCGCCGAAACTGGCGGTGGCGGGCACCGCCGAGCTGATCGGTTACTGGCTCTCCGCCGAGGAGTACACCTCCAACGACCAGATGGCGCAGGTGGAACGCTGGTACGAGATCGCGCGGCAGAACTATCACGATCTGTGGCTGACCGATCACAGCATCGTGTCCGCAGCTTTCGGGCTGGCCAGGATGATCCTGGCGGAGGGACGGTACGACGCCGCCATCGAGCCCCTCGATGAGGTACCCACCACGAGCCGGCACTACGGCACCGCGCAGATCTCGGCGATCATCACCCTCGTCCACGGTCGCCCGCCGAGCGAGGTGACGAGGTCGGAGCTGTTCGAGGCGGCCGAGCGCTTCGAAGAGATCAGCTGGGACGATCCCCGGCGCGGCCGCCTCCAGCTCATCATCCTCGGCACGGCTCTCGGGTGGATCGACGCTCACCTCGACGAGGACTATCCGGCCGACGACTTCCTCGGTTTCCCGTTCAACGAGCACGGTCTGCGGGCCGGAACCGAACGCTCTCTCCGCGAGCTGGCGAAGGCGACCCGCGACAATCGCGCCCACCGTTTCCTGCTGGTCGACCTCGCGAACCTGATCCGGCCCGCCACCCTGTTCTGACCGCCGCAACTCCCCAGGCTCGTTGAGCGCCCCCAGGCTGGCTGAGCACTTCCTCCCAGGCTGGTTGAGCGAGCGAAGCGAGTCGAAACCACCGCCCCCACCCCCACGCTGGTTGAGCGAGCGCAGCGAGTCGAAACCACCGCACCCACCCACCACACCCACACCCCTCTTCGGAGGGTGGCCGCACCCGACTGTGATGTGGATCATGTGACCATGACCACGAACACTGAGCTCTACCGCAGCAGCCGCGACCAGATGATCGAGCTGATCCACGATTACGACCGCGCCGTCCGCGAGTTCCGCTGGCCGGAGATCACCGGCACGTTCAACTGGGCCATCGACTGGTTCGACAGCTTCGCCCGCGGCAACGACCGTCTCGCTCTGTGGATCACCGAAGAGGACGGGTCGGAGGTCAAAGTCACGTTCGACGAGATGGCCACGAACTCCGATCGCGTGGCGACGTGGCTGCGGGGTCTCGGCATCACGAAGGGCGACCGCATCGTCCTGATGCTCGGCAATCAGGTGGAACTGTGGGAGCTGATGCTCGCGATCATGAAGCTCGGCGCGATCGTGATGCCGACGACCGCGGCTCTGGGCCCGGCCGATCTCACCGACCGGATCAAGCGGGGCGGCGCGAGCTGTGTGATCGCGAACGCCGCGGACACCGCCAAGTTCGACACGGTCGAGGGCGACTATCGGCGCATCGTGGTCGGCGGCGACGTCGCCGGCTGGACGTCGTACTCCGCCAGCGCCGATGCCGAGTCGGCCGGACCGTTCGAGTCGACCACCCTGGTGGGCGACCCGATGCTCATCTACTTCACCTCGGGCACCACCAGCCGGCCGAAGCTGGTGGAGCACTCGCAGATCAGCTACGCCGTCGGCCATTTCACGACGATGGCGTGGATCGGCGTGAAGCCGGGCGATGTCCACCTGACCATCAGCTCGCCCGGCTGGGCCAAGCACGCGTGGAGCCTGTTCTTCGCGCCGTGGATCGCGGAGGCGACGATCTTCGTCTACAACTACTCACGGTTCGACGCCGCCGCCCTCATGGGGCAGCTGCGACGGGCCCGCGTCAACACCTTCTGCGCCCCGCCGACGGTGTGGCGCATGCTGATTCAAGCGGATCTGGGAGAACGGCCGGAGGGGCTGCGCGAACTGCTCGGCGCGGGCGAACCGTTGAACCCCGACGTGATCCGTCAGGTCGAGCAGTCGTGGGGTCTCACGATCCGCGACGGCTTCGGGCAGACCGAGACCACGCTCCAGGTCGGCAACACACCCGGCCAACCGGTGAAAGCGGGTTCGATGGGCCGTCCGATGCCAGGCGTTCCGGTCACGCTCGTCGATCCGCTGACCGGTGAGGTCTCCGACGACGGCGAGATCTGTCTGGACCTCGCCCGGCACCCGATGAACCTGATGACCGGTTATCTCGGGGATCCGGAACGCAACGAGCAGGTGATGGCCGGCGGCTACTACCACACCGGCGATGTGGCGCACCGCGACGAGGACGGCTACATCACGTACATCGGCCGCACCGACGACGTCTTCAAGTCGTCCGATTACAAGGTCTCGCCGTTCGAGTTGGAGAGCGTGCTGATCGAGCATCCCGCCGTGGTGGAGGCCGCGGTGGTTCCGCAACCGGACGACACCCGTCTCGCGGTGCCGAAGGCCTACGTCGCACTCGCGGAGGGATGGGAGCCCACCGCCGAGACCGCGAAGACGATCATGGAGTACGCCCGGGACCATCTGGCGCCGTATCTGAAAGTGCGCCGCGTCGAGTTCTTCGAACTCCCGAAGACCATCTCCGGGAAGATTCGACGTGTGGAACTGCAGCAGCGCGAAGCCGCGTCGCATGCGGCGGGAGAGGAGATCGTCACCGAGTTCCGGTACGAGGACCTGGTCGTGTGACTCTGCCGGGGTGCGGGAGTTTCGACTCGCTCCGCTCGCTCAACAGGCCTGAGGGGGAGGGAGTCGACTGCACAACGCAGTTTCGACTCGCTCCGCTCGCTCAACAAGCCTGAGAGGAGAGTCGGTCAACAGGCCTGAGGGGGAGGGAGTCGACTGCACAACGCAGTTTCGACTCGCTCCGCTCGCTCAACAGGCCTGAGGGGAGAGTCGGTCAACCAGCCTGGGGGTGGGAGTCGCTCAACCAGCCTGCGGGGGAAATCGGTCAACCGGCCTGTGAGGTAGAGCCGGCGACAGCGACGGCCTGGCGGGCGATGGCGAGTTCTTCGTTGGTCGGCACCACGAGGACCGTCACCTCGGAGGATTCGGTGGAGATGACACGCGACTCACTGCTGCGGACCGCGTTGCGTTCGGCGTCGATCTCGATGCCGAACTTCTCCAGCCCGGCCAGCGAATCGGCGCGCACCGCCGCCGCGTTCTCCCCGACTCCGGCGGTGAACACGATGGCGTCGGCGCCGCCCAATTCGATCAGATACGCGCCGATGTACCGGCGCAGTCGGTGCAGGTACACGTCGTAGGCCAGGCGCGCCGCTGCGTCGCCCGCCTCGACCCGCTCGAGAATCGCGCGGAAGTCGTTCTCCCCGCACAGCCCCTTGAGCCCGGATCGCTTGTTGACGAGCGTGTCGATCTCATCGACCGACATCCCGCCCACCCGCGCGAGTTGGAAGACGATCCCGGCGTCGATGTCTCCGGTACGGGTGCCCATCACCAGCCCCTCGAGCGGCGTCATCCCCATCGTGGTGTCGACCGGGCGCCCGCCCGCCACCGCCGACATGGAGGCGCCGTTGCCCAGATGCAGCACGATCTGGTCGACGTCGGCGTAGTCGCGCCCCAGGAACTCTGCGGCCCGGCGCGAGACGTACTCGTGGCTGGTGCCGTGGAAACCGTAACGCCGCACCGCGTACTCCTCGGCCACGGCGGCGTCGAGCGCATAGGTGGCCGCCGCGTCGGGCAGGTCGTGGAAGAACGCGGTGTCGAAGACCGCGACCGCCGGCACGTCCGGCAACAGTGCCGACACCGCGTCGATGCCGACGAGATTGGCCGGATTGTGCAGCGGGGCCAGCGGGCAGATCCGCTCGATCTCCGAGCGCACCACGTCGTCGATCAGAGTCGGCTCGAAGAACGAGCGCCCGCCGTGCACCACGCGATGGCCGACCGCCGCCAACCCCGAGTCGGCGACGTCCACACCGTCGGCGGCGAAGAGTGCGAGGACCCGCGCGATCGCCGCCTCGTGGTCGGCGAGCGTCTCCTCGACCTCCACGTCGTGACCGCGGTACCAGTGCTTGATCCGCGACGCCGACTCCCCGATCCGCTCGGCGAGCCCGTCGGCGATCACCTCTTCGGTCACCGGATCGAGGACCTGGTATTTCAGCGACGACGACCCGGCGTTGACCACGAGCACCGTCCCGTCGATCGGTGTGCGGCTCATGCGTCGCTCCCGTTCTCTTCCCCGCCCGGGGTCTCGGTTCGCGGTCCCCGCTCCGTGGCGGCGAGGGCCTTCTTGATGTTCTGCGCCTGAATCGCGGTGATGGCGACGGTGTTGACGATGTCGGAGACGAGTGCGCCGCGAGACAGATCGTTCATCGGCTTGTTGAGTCCCTGCAGCACCGGGCCGATGGCGATCGCACCGGCGCTGCGCTGCACCGCCTTGTACGTGTTGTTGCCGGTGTTGAGGTCCGGGAAGATCAGCACCGTCGCGCGCCCGGCGACCGGCGAATCGGGCATCTTCGCCGCCGCGACCGAGGGTTCGATCGCCGCGTCGTATTGAATCGGCCCCTCCACCAGCAGTTCCGGCGCTCGCTCGCGAACCAGCTCGGTGGCGGTGCGGACCTTGTCGACGTCCTTGCCGGAGCCCGACCCGCCCGTCGAGTACGAGAGCATCGCGACCCGCTGCTCGATCCCGAAGGCCGCGGCCGTCTGCGCCGACGACACCGCGATGTCGGCCAGTTCCTCGGCCGTCGGGTCGGGAACCACCGCGCAGTCACCGTAGGTCAGGACCCGATCGGCCAGGCACATGAAGAAGACGCTCGACACCGTCGACACCCCGGGCACCGTCTTGATGATCTCGAATGCCGGCCGGATGGTCTGGGCGGTGGTGTGCACGGCACCGGACACCATGCCGTCGACGCGGCCGGTGTGCAGCAGCATGGTGCCGAAGTACGACTCGTCGCGCACCACCTCCGAGGCCCGTTCCAGCGTCATTCCCTTGTGCTTGCGCAGTTCGGCGTAGATCGGCGCGAACTCCTCGGCGAGCTCCGAGGTCGCCGGGTCGATGATGTCCACCTCGGACAGGTCGACGCCGAGTTCGTTGGCGCGGCGCCGCACCGAGTCCGGGTCGCCGAGCAGCGTCAACTCCGCCACACCGCGACGCACGAGCCGGTCGGTGGCCCGCAGGATCCGATCGTCGCCGCCTTCGGGCAGGACGATCCGCTGACGGTCCGACTTGGCCTGCGCCAGCAGCTGGTACTCGAACATCTGCGGGGTGACCACCTCCGGTGTGTGCAGATCGAGTTCGGCGAGCAGGTCCTGCGGGGAGACGTACCGTTCCATCAGACTCATCGCCGCGTCGATCTTGCGGACCGACCCGCTGACCATCGCGCCTCGGGTATGCGCGGCGATCCGCGCCGTCTCATAGGTTCCGTGATCGCACGCGATGATCGGCAGCGTCGGACGGAGCCCTTTGACCAGGGCGTCGATCATCGGGTGCGGTCGCAGACCGCCGTTGATGATGATCCCGGACAGCCGTGGAAAGCCTTCCGCCGCATTGGCGTTCACCAGTGCGAGCAGAACGTCCGACCGGTCCGCCGGTGCGATCACCACCATCGACTCGCTGAGCCGCTCGAGGATGTGCTCGACGGTCATGCCGCCGACCATCACCTCCAGCGCCTCGCGTTCGAGCAGATCCGCCTCGCCGGAGTACAGAACTCCGTCGAGCGCTTCGCAGAGTTCGGCCATCGTCGGCGCCACCAGGAGCGGCTCGTCAGGCAGCGCCCACGTCCGCACGTCCACCGATCCGAGCGCGGCCACCACCTCGAGCAACCGGTCGGGATCGCAACGGTTGGCGACCACGCCGACAGTGGTGGCGTGCGCGGCCTTGATGTCGGCCATCAGCATCTCGGCGACCGCCTTCACCTCCTGCGGCTGGCGCTCGAAGGCCTTGACCACCAGAATGATCGGCGCCGACAGATTGGCCGCGATCCGCGCGTTGAAACTCAGTTCGGACGGCGAGGCGACGTCGGTGTAGTCGGATCCGATCACCAGGACGTTGTCGCATTGCTCGGCGACGGTGTGGTACCGGTCGACGATCTCGGCGACGGCGGCGTCGGGGTCGGCGTGCACGTCGTCGTAGGTGACGCCGATGCACTGCTCGTACGGAATGTCGACCGACGCGAACTGGTGCAGGAGGTCGAGGATGTAGTCGTGTTCGCCGGCGGCGGCCCGAGAGATCGGCCGGAAGACGCCGACCCGTCCGCCCGCCGCCGTGAGGACGGCGAGCACCCCCAGCGCGATCGTGGATTTGCCGGTATCGCCTTCCGCCGACGCGACGTAGATGCTGCGGGCGCCCGTGCCAGTCATGCATCCGAGCGTAGTCGGTCGGGACGCATTGCTCGGACCGGCCGCCTCCGGCCCGTCACCGGACGACGGCACGCACCACCATTTCGGCGATCTCGTCGTCGGACATCACGCTGTCGGGGACGAGCATGCAGGAGTACACCACGCGGACCATGAACTCGCTGCCCGCGCGGGGGTCGGGGTACAGCACCGCTGCCTCGTCGTCCTGCACATCGGGCGCCGTGGCGTCGACGATCATCTCGATCAGCGACGGCCGCTCGGAATCGTGCGTGGTGATCAGGGCCCGCACCACTTCCTCGGGTTCGTTCCGGAGGACGTACTGCAGCGCCTCGTGCTCGCGGATGTAGGCGAGGCTGCCGCGGACGCGTTCACGGATCCGCTCGCCGGGGTCGGGCTGATCGGCACCCCACACCCGCAGCTGCGTCCGGAGCTGCTCGAGTTCGCGCGCCATGATCGCGGCGACGAGCGCATCGCGCCCGCCGAACATGCGGTAGGCCGTGGCGCGTGCGACGCCGGCCTGCCGCGCCACCGAGGTCAGGCTGAGGGCTTTGGCCCCGAAGCGCGACACCAGTGCGACGCCCACTTCCACCAACCGGTCACGATCCATGGGTTGAACGGTATCGAATCCCACTACCGTTCCGGGCGGATGTCTCGTCTCGATTGGACGAGAATCACTCACTCCTCGTCGATGTAGTGCATGGCCGCCTCTTCGGCCGAAGCGCCCGCGCCGTCGACGCCGGCGTCGGTCGCGAGCAACTGGTTGTCCACATCCGGACCGACGCCCTCGTCCGGCGCGATCAATCGCCCCGCCCGCCGGTCGCCGACCTCGTCGCGCTCTGGGAAGTCCGGGTCGCCGTCCTCGTCTGCATAGCCGACGTCGGGCACCTCTTCAGCGAGTCTCTCGTCGAGACAGTCGTGCTCGTGGGATGCAGGCGCGTAGTCGGGCGGCGAGTAACCGCGGTCGAGGACGTCCGACAGTTCGCTGTCGGCGAGAGTGTCCGCCGGCTGCAACTGATCGGTGTCGTCCTGGTCGTACTCGCCACCTTCGTACGAATCACGAGCGCTCATACTTCCAGGCTAATGCTTCGGCGTCCGCGCGTGGACGTGTTCTCCGCTACCTTCGCCACGGCTCGTAGCTGCGCGGATCCTCGATCGGTTCCAGGTGAATCGTGGGTACGAGGTCCTCGACCTCATCGTGCAGCGCGGCCTCGACCTCCTCGAGCAGGTCGTGTCCGCGCTGCACGGTCCATTGGCCCGGCACCAGCATGTGCAGCTGGACGAATCGCAGATGGCCGGCCTCGCGCGTGCGTACGTCGTGGAAGTCGACGCCGTCGCCCCGGAATCGGTCGAGGACCCGGTCGATCGCCGCGCGTTCGGCATCGGGCACCGCCGAGTCCATCAGCCCGCGCGTCGACTGGCGCACCAAGCGGTAGCCGACGAAGACGATGTTGACCGCGACGGCGATCGCGATGAGCGGATCGAGGATCGTCCAGCCGGTGAGTGCCACCACCGCGACTCCGGCGATCACGCCCGCGGTGGTCCAGACGTCGGTCATCAGATGCTTGCCGTCGGCCTCGAGCGTCAGCGACCGGTGCTGTCGGCCCGCGCGGATCAGCTGCCACGCCACCGCGGCGTTGATCACCGACGCCAGCACCGAGACCGCCAGACCGACGCCCACCGATTCGAGGTCACGCGGATTGAGCAGCCGGTCGACGGCCGTCACGATGATGACGATCGCGGCCACCACGATCATCACTCCTTCGACCACCGCGGAGAAGTACTCGCTCTTGACGTGACCGAAGTTGTGCTCGTCGTCGGCCGGCTTCGCCGCGATGCGCAGGGCGATGAACGCCACCACGGCGGCCACGAGGTTCACCACCGACTCGGCGGCGTCGGAGAGCAGACCCACCGATCCGGTCATCCACCACGCGACCATCTTCAGCGCGATCACCACGATCGCCGTCACGATGCTCAGCAGTGCCCACCTGGTCAGGTCCCGTGTCTGTTCCACCACACCGGAATCATCCCGCACGCCGGCGGGTCGCGCACCATCCGACGCCACGGAAAGTCGGCATTACGCTGCGGATTCTTCCGCACAGGGGGAGCATTGAAGCATGCTCGACGAGTTGAACGACCAGGCCCGCGCCGACTACGACTCCGGCGAGTTCAGCACGGCACTCGCCGGCTTCTCGGTGCTCCGCGAGATCCGTTCACGCCGCGAGGGCCCGTATTCGGTGAAGTACCTCGAGGCACTCCACAACAGCGTCCGCTGCATGTCGATGCTGGAGATGTGGGACGACGCCGACCTCCTGTGCAGCGAGTTGCACAGCAAGTACGTGCGCACGCTCGGTCGCGGTCAGGAGGTGACGGTCGACGTCGCCAAACACTGGGCGTGGGCGATGGTGCACCGCCACGACCTGCGACCGGCCACAGCACTGTATCTGACCACCGCCGACGCCATGTGGGATGCGGACGCGCCGGGCGCGCGCCGTCTCATCGGCGCGGCGGCCGTCGTCCCCGACGCCCGACCGGCCGAGATGGTGTGGCGGGGCCGGGTGGACGGTGTCCCGATCGCGCACACCGACGAACTGCTGGCGGTGCTGGGCGCCGTCGCCGAACGGCTCGCGGAACACGCAGACGCCGAGCCGACCCTCACCCTGGACGGTTTGGCGCTCACCGGCTGAGCTCGGTCAGATCACCGGTTCCTCACGCTCGATCCTGGCGGCCAGCGCGCTGACCTTGCCCGGCACGGTGAACAGCGTGACGACGCTGACCACGATGAGCAGCACCGCGAGGATCCACAGGATGGTCGAGAGGGTCCAGACGGCGGGCAGCACGATCATCGCGATACCCGCGAGCACCGAGACCACACCCGAGAGCATCACCAACCAGCGGGGCGCCATGGTGACCGTGAAGCGCGACCCGAGCAGATCCTGCAGACCGCCGATGATCCATCCGATGCCGATGAAGACACCCAGGAGCACCAGCGACTTGGACGGGTTGATGGTGGCGAGTACGCCGACGGCGAGCACGATTCCGCCGAACACGCCGAGGAGCAGCCGGGTCCCCGCGGTCGCCCGGGTCAGCGCGAAGGCGACGAAGAGCCGGAAGAGCCCGGCGACGATGAGCGAGATGCCGAACAGCACACCGATCACGGCCAGTGTCGCGGCGGGCCAGACGAGCGCGACGATGCCCAGCGCGATTCCGACGAGCGAGGAGAAGATGACGAAGGTCCGCACGGCGCCGACCGCGTCGTTCGGGAGAACCGACGGCGATGCTTGAGTGGTCATGCACGCAGCGTAGCGTGCAGACCTATGACTGATAAGGCCTTCTTCACCGTCGACGGCGCCGGTCGGTACGACCCCACCGGGTATGCGGTGGGACTGTGGGGCCCGGACGCGCTGAACGGACCGTCGGTCTGCGCGATCGCCGCCCGCGCCGCCGAGAACGCTGGCGGCAGTGCCGATTTCACTCCCGCACGGTTCACCCTCGAGTTGTTCAAGAGCGCACGACGGCTGCCCACCGTGCCCACCACGACCGTCCTGCGCGACGGTCACCGCATCCGGGTCATCGAGGTGTCGGTACGGCAGTACGACGGCGACGCCGAGATCCTCGTCGCGCGCGGCAACGTCGTGTTCCTGAAGACGGGTTCGAATCCGCCGGGCGAGCGATGGGAGCGCCCCGCGCGGGAGCGGACCTTCACCCCGCCCGCCGACGCCGGTGACGGCTACCGGCCGTGGTTCCGGACCGAGGGCGGGACGTGGTCCAACGACATGGGCGAGTACCAGAACTCCGAGCGGCTCACGATCTGGAGCAGGCCGTTCAACGCCGTCCCCGATGAGGAGTTGACGCCCTTCCAGCGCGCGGTGATCGCCGCCGAGTCGACGAGCCTGGTCACGAACATCGGCGACGGCGGTATCGGGTTCATCAACTGCGATCTGACCGTCGCGGTCGCCCGATTGCCGGAGGGCGTCCGCGTCGGCGTGGAGGCCGACTCGCACATCGAGAACGCGGGCGTCTCCGTCGGCACCGCCAACCTGTACGACGAGCACGGACAGTTCGGGGTGGGAATGGTGACCGCCGTCGACAACACCCGCGCGATGATCGATTTCACGACCGTGAAGCCGTACACCAACCGGGCCCCCGAACTGAGCTGACCCGGGAGAACCGGCGGCGACCACACCTGGGCGAGTAGTGTTCTAAGTCACAGCGAGCTATTTCCGGAGGCTGTCGTGACGAACAGGTATCTCAGGTACGGTGATCGTCGTTTCATCATCAATCGCGAGACGGAAGCCCGCCTTCACCGCGCGCTCGACAAGGTCTACGCCGACGGGAGCGCGGGCCACGAGTGGCTCAACCTCTACCCCGACAGCGAGGCCGAGTGCCGGCTGCTGATCGCCGCGGGGGTGCCGATCACGATTGAGACGGAGCCGTATCTCGACGCTCCTGCTTAGCCGCGTCTGCTCTCTCCGCCCGCCGGCGCGCATTGCGCGGGAGGATGTACCGGGTGTCGATGAGCCAATAGGCCGCGAAGACCGCTCCGGCGAGGCCCCAGCCGAGCAGGATGTCGAAGACGTAGTGCTCGCCGCTGTAGACCAGCGCGAACGCCATGGTGAGCGCGTACCCCATGAACATCGTCTTGCCGAACCAGCGCGTTCGCGGCCACATGAACAGCGCGAGCAGCATCGTCAGTCCCGCATGCAGGGACGGGATCGCGGCGACGAGATTCGACTTCGTCTGACCGAACCGGACCGCTCGCAGCACCATGTCCAAGCCGATCACACTCCAGCCGCGGTCGGAGATCCGCTCCACGTACGGTTCGGCGCCGGGATTCTCCGGATGCACCTCACCGAGCAGGTTGCCGGGCACCTCGACGTCGGCCCGGTACATGCACGGCGGATCGTGCGGACTGTCGGCGACCTGCGCGACGGTGCAGCGGGCCGCCGCCCACGGCGGCGCCGCCGGGACCAGCGTGTAACCGACCAGGCCGAGGAAGCTCACCGCGATGAAGCACGCGGCGAACCGGCGCCACAGCGCCCGATCGCGCACCCACAGCACCGCGGCGGTCGCGTACGGAACGATGAAGTACGACATGTAGACCGCGCTGGTGATGACCTCCCACCACGGCGGCGAGGACTCCTTCAGATGCGACTGAAGCCAGACGGTCGGGTTGGTCCCGAAGATCCAGTGGTCGACGTCCGGCGCGAGTTGCCAGTGCGCCGGCATGTCGAGCCACACCGCGATGTTCCGGGTCCAGTCGTAGAGCATCAGGATCAGGACGAAGGGCAGCCAGTCGATCAGCACGGTGCTGACGCGACGGCGCCCGATGGTGGCGGCCGCCATCCCGAACGCGAGAAAGAAGATGAGACTCGTCCGGTCTGCGGCGATGCCGTACCGCCAGAAGTAGACGGCCAGGCTCACCGCCCAGATCGTCAGCAGGATCCGGCGCAGCAACCGGAAGTCGCGCACCTTCTCCTCGACGACTTCGATGGGCGCGTCGTCCGGGGGGAGATCCGGGATCGAGTCCGCACCGGCGGGAGGATCGTCTGGGTCGGGGTCGGATCCACCCGCCGTACCCGGCGACGCCGTGTCCACGCTCACGCCCGAGCCTCCTGCCCCAGTCGAGGACGGTGCCACCGTCCATGGCGAACTCTATAGAAGTTCTCCGGGAATTGGCTGTCAGTGCACCGGATGTCTTCCTTGCGGCCACCCCGGAGGCGGTCGGCCAGACGATAGGCTGGGTTCATGCGAGTCGGAGCCCATCTTCGCCAGGACGAGAACCCCGTCGCCACCGCCGAGGAACTCGGGATCGACATCTTCCAGATGTTCGTCACCGATCCGCAGAGCTGGAAGAAGCCCGAGCCGCATCCGCACGCCGAGCAGATCCGCGAGTCGCCGATCGACGTGGTCGTGCACTCGAGCTATCAGATCAACGTGGCGAGCCTGAACAACCGCCTGCGGATGCCGTCACGCAAGGCTGTGGAGCAGCAGGCCGCGGCGGCCGCCGACCTCGGCGCGATCGGCCTCGTGGTGCACGGGGGCCATCTGAAGGACGGGGAGGACGCGGCCGACGGATTCGCCAACTGGCGCAAGCTGTTCGAACGACAGGCGGACAAGGGCGGCTTCGGGGTGCCGATCCTGATCGAGAACACCGCGGGCGGCGATCACGCGATGGCCCGGACACTGGAGTCGATCGAGCGCCTGTGGGACGCCGTCGGAGACTTCCCCGAGGCCGGGTTCTGCCTCGACACCTGCCATGCCTGGGCCGGCGGTGAAGACCTCGTCGGCCTCGTGGAACGGATCAAGTCGATCACCGGCCGGATCGATCTGATCCATCTGAACAACTCGCGTGACGAGTTCGACTCGGGCCGCGACCGGCACGCCAACCTCGAGTCCGGCCAGATCGATGCGGAGGTGCTCGCCGAGTTGATGAAGACCGCCGGTGCACCCGGTGTGCTGGAGACGCCCGCCGACGGCATTCCCGACGATCTGGCGTATCTGCGATCGCTCTGACGGGCACCGGGCGCCGTCCGCTTGCATTTGTTAGCGGGGCCACACCGCACTCATATTGTCCGTCTGAACGGCTAGCGGTACGCTGTCAATAGTTACCGGCAAGTAACATAGTCGGCACCGAGTCAGCCACCGGAGCCACGCCCCCGGGAAACGAACTTCTAGAACAGCGAGTAAGGAAAACCATGGGCCATTACAAGTCCAACCTGCGCGATCTGCACTTCAACCTCTTCGAGATGTACAAGCTCGACGAGGTCCTCGCCTCCGGCGAGTTCGGCGACCTCGACCACGACACCGCGGTCGACATGCTCCGCGAAGTCAAGCACCTCGCCGAGGGCGTCATCGCCGACTCGTTCGCGGACGCCGACCGCAATCCCCCGGTCTTCAACCCGGAGGACCACAGCGTCACCATTCCCGACAGCTTCAAGAAGTCGTACAACGCCCTGATCGAGGCCGGCTGGGACAAGGTCGGCGTCGACGAGGAACTCGGCGGCCTGCCCGCACCCCGCTCGCTGTACTGGGCGATCGGCGAGATGATCCTGGGCGCCAACCCGCCGGTGTTCATGTACGCCGCCGGTTCGGGCTTCTCGAACATCTTCTACGACAACGGCACCGACGAGCAGAAGAAGTGGGCCGCCATCTGCTCCGAGCGCGGTTGGGGCGCCACCATGGTCCTGACCGAGCCGGACGCCGGCTCGGACGTCGGCGCGGGCATCACCAAGGCCACCCTTCAGGAAGACGGCACCTGGCACATCGAGGGCGTCAAGCGCTTCATCACCTCGGCCGACCAGGACATGACCGAGAACATCTTCCACCTGGTCCTGGCCCGCCCCGAGGGCGCCGGACCGGGCACCAAGGGTCTGTCGCTGTTCTTCGTTCCGAAGTTCCACTTCGACCATGAGACCGGCGAGCTGGGCGAGCGCAACGGCGCCTTCGTCACCAACGTCGAGCACAAGATGGGCATCAAGGCCTCGGCCACCTGTGAGGTCAGCTTCGGCCTGCACGGCACCCCGGCCAAGGGCTGGCTCGTCGGCGAGGTCCACAAGGGTATCGCCCAGATGTTCGACGTCATCGAGCACGCCCGCATGATGGTCGGCACCAAGGCCATCTCGACGCTGTCGACCGGCTACCTCAACGCTCTCGATTACGCCAAGCAGCGCGTGCAGGGCGCCGATCTGACGCAGATGACCGACAAGGCCGCTCCGCGCGTCACGATCACGCACCACCCGGACGTGCGCCGCGCGCTGATGACCCAGAAGGCCTACGCCGAGGGTCTGCGCGCCGTGTACCTGTACACCGCGTCGCACCAGGACGCCGTCGCCGCGAAGATCGTCTCCGGCGCGGACGCCGAGATGGCGCACAAGGTGAATGACCTGCTCCTCCCGATCGTCAAGGGCGTCGGCTCCGAGCGTGCCTACGAGAAGCTGACCGAGTCCCTGCAGACGCTGGGCGGTTCGGGCTTCCTGCAGGACTACCCGATCGAGCAGTACATCCGGGACTCGAAGATCGACTCGCTGTACGAGGGCACCACCGCCATCCAGGCGCAGGACTTCTTCTTCCGCAAGATCATCCGCGACAAGGGCCAGGCACTGGCCCACGTCGCAGGCCAGATCCAGGACTTCATCGACAACGGCCAGGGCAACGGTGGCGAACAGTTTGCGGCCGAGCGCGCACTGCTCAAGACCGCCAACGAGGACGTCCAGGCCATGGCCGCCAAGCTCACCGGCTGGCTGATGAGCGCGCAGGAGGATCCGAAGCAGCTGTACCTGATCGGCACCGCGTCGGTCCGCTTCCTGATGGCCGTCGGCGATCTGCTGATCGGCTGGCTGCTGCTGCGTCAGGCCGTCGTCGCGCAGGCCGCGCTCGACGCCGGTGCCTCCGGTGACGACAAGGCGTTCTACGAGGGCAAGGTGGCCTCGGGTGTGTTCTTCGCGAAGAACATGCTGCCGCTGCTGACCTCCGTTCGCCAGATCGTCGAGAACAACGTCGACAACGACCTGATGGAGCTCGACGAAGCCGCGTTCTGATCGGGCGGTTCAGATCCGGTCCACTCCGACCGGCGCAAGCGCAGGGACCCCGCCGGGAGCAGCCAGTTTTCCCGGCGGGGTTCTCTCGTCACCGGATCCGGTCTACGGTCGGATCGGCGGAACTTCGTCCGATTGGAGCGCGAGGCAATGAAAGCACTCGTCTATCACGGGCCCGGGAACAAGTCGTGGGACGACGTGCCCGAACCCCGGATCCAGGCGCCCACCGATGTCATCGTGAAGATCGACGCGACGACGATCTGCGGCACCGACCTGCACATTCTGAAGGGCGACGTCCCCGCTGTCACGCCGGGACGCATCCTCGGCCACGAGGGCGTCGGGACGATCACCGAGGTCGGCGCGGCGGTGACCACGCTGTCTGTCGGCGATCAGGTGATCATCTCCTGCATCAGCGCGTGCGGTAAGTGCGCCTATTGCAAGCAGGGCGTGTTCTCGCACTGCCTCGGCGACGAGGGCACCTCGGGGATCGGCTGGATCTTCGGCCACCTCATCGACGGGACGCAGGCCGAGTACGTCCGTGTGCCCTACGCGGAGACCTCCGTGTACCGGCTGCCCGACACCATGCGTCCGGAACAGGGCGTCGTCCTCTCGGACATCCTTCCGACCGGTCACGAGATCGGCGTCCGCTACGGCGCGGTGAAGCCCGGGGACGTGGTCGCGGTCATCGGTGCCGGCCCCGTCGGCCTGGCCGCGATCGCCACGGCGGGACTCTACGGCCCGAGCCGCGTCATCGCCGTCGATGTGGATGCAGGCCGCGTCGAGCAGGCCCGCAGGTTCGGCGCCACGGACGGCGTCGTGTCGTCCGACGACGACTGGCGCGAGCAGATCCTCGCGATGACCGACGGCCTCGGCGTCGACGTCGCCATCGAAGCGGTCGGAGTGCCGCAGACCTGGAACATGTGCCTGGACATCGTGCGCCCAGCGGGACACGTCGCGAACGTCGGAGTGCACGGCACCGGCGTCGACCTGCCGCTGCAGGATCTCTGGATCACCAACGTGACGATGACGATGGGACTGGTGAACACCGACACCCTCGGCACCCTGCTCAAGATGGTGGCGCAGCGGAAGATCGACCCGGACGTGTTCATCAGCCACCGGTTCGCACTGCACGACATGATGGACGCCTATGACGTCTTCGAACGCGCCGCGGAGACCAAGGCGCTGAAGGTGGTGCTCACCGCGTAGCGACGATCCGCTACCGCGCGTTCGCAGCCGCGATCACCGCGGTCAGCAGTCCCGGGTAGGCGGCTTCCATCTCGGCGTCGCGCAGCACGTACTCGGCTCCCTGGCCGGCGGGTCGGCGCTCGATCACGCCCGCCTCGCGCAAGATCTTGAAGTGATGGCTCGCGGTGGCCTTCGTGACGGTGTCGTACAACCCGGCGCACGAGACGGGCGCGCCCGCGCGGCTCAACCGCCGCACCATCTCCAGACGGACCGGATCGGCCAACGCGCTCAGCACCGCGTGCAGGTCGGCGACGTCCAACCGCGCAGTCGTCCCCGTCACGGGTCCACCTCCTCGAAAACAGTTTGATGGTCGTCGAACAGTTGCGGTACTGTCGTCACTGTTCGATCTCTATCAAACATACTCGAGGACGCCATGACCAGCAGCACCGTCACCCACCGACCGGTGGAGCGGACCACGCATCCACAGGCGTGGTCGTACCTGCTCCTGCTCGCGCTTCTCGCGCTGGCACTGGGCTGCTCCGGACTGCCGTCGCCGCTCTATCCGATCTACCAGTCGGAATGGCATATGAGCCCGCTGACGATCACCATCGTCTTCGCGGTGTACGCGATCGGCGCGCTCGGATCGGCGCTGACCGTGGGCCCGGTCTCCGACGCCGTGGGCCGCAAACCCGTGCTCATCGCCGCACTGATCTCCATCCTCGCCGGACTCGGCCTGTTCCTCATCGCTACCAATGCGTGGGAGCTGATGATCGCCCGCTTCCTGCACGGAGGCGCGATCGGTGCCATCACCGTGGTGGCGGGCGCGGCACTGCTCGACGTCCGACCGCACGACGGCGCCCGCAACGGCATGGCCAGCGGTATCGCCCTCAACGTGGGGATCACGATCACCGTCTTCGGTGCCGCCGCCGCGGCGCAGTGGGCGTCGAACCCGCTGCGGGTGCCCTTCGCGATCGTCGGCGCCGTGGTCGTGGTGATGCTCGTCGCCGTGATCGCACTCGTGGAACCGCACACCGAACGCACCGGCGGCCGCATCCGCCTGCAGCGTCCGTCGATCCCGAAGGAGATCACCTCCGACTTCTGGTTCTCCGGAATCGGCATCATGACGGCGTGGTCGGTCCTCGGCGTCTTCCTGAGCCTCTACCCCGCGCTGACCCAGCACGCCACCGGCCACACGTCGGTGATCTTCGTCGGAGTCGTCGTGGCCGTGATGGCCGCGGCCTCCGCGGCGTCCCAGTGGGTGGGCGGCCGGCTCGATCCCCGCACCGCCGCCATCACCGGCGACCTGGGGATGATCGTCGCACTGCTGTCGGCGATCTGGGCGCTGCACACCGGGTCGACGGCATTCGTGATCGTCGATTCCATCGTGCTCGGCGCGGCCTTCGGTCTGGCCTTCGGAGGGTCTCTGCGGCATCTGAACGACGTCACGCCCCCGGATGCGCGCGGCCGGGTGATGAGCGCGTACTACCTGCTCGGCTACTTGGCGATGGGCGTTCCGACCGTCATCGCCGGGGCACTGTCGTCGTCGTACGGAACCGCCGAGGTGTTCCCGTGGTTCGCCGGTGCCGTGGCCCTGGCGTGCTTCACGGCAGCGGTGCTCGGCCTCCGGGGCGGTCGGCCGGATCGGGTGCCCGCGGCCGGTGCCTAGGGCGGAAGGAACCGTCAGCCCTCGATGCCGAGATCGACGAGCAGTTCCTCCGCGATCCGCTCCAGATCGGCACGGATGCGCGCGGGGTCGACATTCGGCGGCAGCCGGACCTCCAACTCCGCCTCGAACAGCATCCCACCGGCCATCGGGGCCTCCCGGGTGCCGGTCGTCATCTTCTCGATCGAGACCCCGCCGGCGCTCAGCGCCGCCGAGAGTTCGTGAACGATGCCGGGACGATCGTTCCCGAGCAGTCCGATCGTGAGCGCCGGCCAATCGGCGGTGCTCGGTTCGGCGCCGTCCGCCGAGTGGACCGCCACCTCCAGCAGCCCGTCCAGTCCGGTGACCGCGGCGATCAGTGCGTCGGCGCGCTCGTCGGGAACCGCCACGACGACGATGCCCGCGAACTTGCCCGCGAGTTGTGCCAGCTGACTGCGCTCCCAATTGCCGCCCTGCGCGGCGACCGCATCGGCGAGCGCCGACACCAGCCCCGGACGGTCGTCCCCGATCACCGACAGCACCAGATTCCGCATGGTCGAAGCGTATCGGGGAATGCTCACGCGGGCGGTCGCACCGGCAGGTTCTCCCGGAGGAATCGGCTCAATCTCTCCACAGCCGGCGTACGGATCGTCGAGGCCCAGGCCAGCCCGATGTCGCGGCGCAGCGTCTCCGGCGCCACCGGGACCTCGGCCACGCCGGCGATCGGGCGCCCGGCCCGCGGCAGCAACGCGATGCCCAGACCTCGTTCGACGAACTCGCGGGCGGTCGCGAACTCGGTGATCTCGATCGCGACCCTCGGCGTGTATCCCGCCGCGGCGCACCACTCCTGCGTCGCGCGCCGCAGATGATACGTCTCCGGGTTCGCGATGAAGTCTTCGCCCGACAGCTCCGCGAGCGCCACCGAGGAACGCCGCGCACTCCAGTGATTCTCGGGTACCGCCACGACGATCTCCTGTGAGCCGACCATCGCGTGCTCCACCTCGTGCGCGAGCGGAATGGTGATCGCGAGATCGAGCTCCCCGGACTGCAGATCGGCCACCAACTGTGCGCCGTGAGCCTGTTTGAGCTCCAGGCGGATCCCCGGATTGCGGTGGTGGAAGGCCGCCAGCAGTTCGGGCACCTCGCCGGAACCCATCGTCAGCGGAAAGCCGAAACGAACCGATCCGGTGCTCCCGTCTCCTGCGTCGACCGCGCGCTCCACAGCGTGTTCGAGCGCGGCGAGCGGTGCGCGGATGTCGGCGACCAACGACAGCGCGGCCGGAGTCAACCGCACCTTGCGTCCGTCTTTGATCAACAACGGAACGCCCATCTGCGCTTCGAGCGCGTGCAGGCGCCTGCTCATCGAACTCTGCGAGACGCCGAGCGCAGCCGCCGCGGCGGTCATCGAACCGCCGTGGGATTCGAGTGCGGTCAGCGCGCGCAGCCGAGGGGACAGCTCCCCGGTCCATTCATGCACAATCGGATCATATTCCAGCCGAATCACATTAGACGGATCATTAGCGGCGGACGAGCATCGAATACGTCACCTCGACGCGAAGGAGAGCCCGATGAGAATCCGTACCGCAGCCGTCGACCTTCCCGACGCCGACGTCGTCCTGGTGGGCGCGGGCATCATGTCCGCCACCCTGGCCTCGATGCTCGGTCACCTGGAACCCGAGTGGTCGGTGGTGGTGCTGGAAGCCGCCGATCGCGCCGCAACCGAGAGCAGCGATCCGTGGAACAACGCGGGCACCGGCCACTCAGGCTTCTGCGAACTCAACTACATGCCCGACCCGGAGGACTCCGCGAAGGCCGAGTCGATCGCGGCGCAGTTCCTCCTGACCCGCGAATGGTGGGCACATCTGGCAGCGGCCGGCGGGCTCGACCCCGCGTCGTTCATCCACACCACCGGGCACCTGAGCGTCGTCTTCGACGGGGACACCGACTACCTGCGGCGCCGTCACGCCACACTGCGCCGGTCGCCGCTCTTCGACCGCCTCGAATTCACCGACGATCCCGCCACCGTCGGCGCATGGGCCCCACTGGTGACCGACGGTCGCGCGCCCGGACCGATCGCCGCCACGCGGCATCCGGACGGGACGGACGTCGACTTCGGGGCGCTGTCGACGGGTCTGCTCGAGACCTCCGGTGCCGAGGTCCTGTTCGGCCATCGGGTGCGCCGGATCGCCCGCGACGCTCACGGCCGGTCCACCGTCACCGGCCGCGGTCGGGCGGGCCGCTTCCGCATCCGCGCTCGGCATGTCTTCGTCGGCGCGGGCGGACAGGCCCTGCGGCAGCTGCAGAAAGCGAAGCTCGACGAGGTGAGCCGCTACGGGGTGCTGCCGGTCGGAGCGGCCTTCCTCCGGTGCGACGCGCCGGAGGTGGTCGCACGGCACGACGGCAAGGTCTACGGGCAGGCCCCGATCGGCGCCCCGCCGATGTCTGTGCCGCATCTGGATCGCCGGACCGTTCGCGGCCGCGACCATCTGATGTTCGGCCCGTACGCCACGTTCAGCACCCGGCTGCTCAAGGGCGGGCACCTGTGGGACTTCTTCGCCACACTGCATCCGCGGAATCTGTGGACCGTGATGTCGGCCGCGGCGACGAACCTGGATCTCGTCCGGTACCTCGTCTCCGAACTGCTCGCGGGGCGCGCGAAACGCTTCGCACAGCTCCAGCGGTACCTCCCCGAGGCCCGCGACGCGGACTGGACCCTGGTGCACGCCGGCCAGCGCGCGCAGCTCGTCACGCCCGGCCCGGGAGTCGCCGGAGTGCTGCAGCAGGGCACCGAGTTGATCGTGAGCGCCGACCGGCAGGTCTCCGGACTGCTCGGCGCATCGCCGGGTGCATCGACGGCCGTGCCGATCATGATCGATCTGCTCCGACGCGCCTTCCCCGCCGAATGGTCGCAGCGGTGGGCAGAGGACCTGCACGCGGCAGTGCCCGATCTGCGCGTCGAGGAGTGGACCCACGACGACGTGCGCCGCGCGACGGCCGAGACCGCCCGCGCACTGCGGCTGCGACCGCCGGCCGAGCACCGCTGAAAGACGAGCGACGGCCCCGCATTCGTGCGGGGCCGTCGCAGGCGTCGATCCGGTGCGGAGACTCTACTTCGGTGGCATCCGGATGCCGCCGTCCACGCGGACCACCTCGGCGTTCATGTACGAGTTCGTGATGAGCTCCTCGACCATCGACGCGAGCTCGTCGGGCACGCCCAGACGCTTCGGGAACAGCACGCTCTCGCCGAGCTTGGCCTTGAACGCCTCCGACTCCGGACCCGAGCCGTAGATGGGGGTGTCGATCAGGCCGGGGGCGATGCAGTTCACGCGGATGCCCGCCGCCGACAGGTCGCGGGCGACCGGCAGCGTCATGCCGACCACGCCGCCCTTCGACGACGAGTACGCGGCCTGGCCGATCTGGCCGTCGAAGGCCGCGACGGATGCGAGGTTGACGATGGCGCCGCGCTCTCCGTTCGCATTCGGCTCGTTGCGGCTCATCGCGGTGGCGGCGAGGCGGACCGTGTCGAAGGTACCGATCAGGTTGATCGCGATGACCTTCTTGTAGAGGTCCAGGTTGTGCGCCGAGGCGAACTCGCCGTCGCGGCCGATGGTGCGCTGGGCCCAGCCGATACCGGCCGAGTTGACCACGGCCTTCAGCGGTCCGAGCTCGACAGCCTTGTTGACCGCCGCCTCGATCTGTGCGGTGTCGGTGACGTCGACAGCGACGAAGACGCCGTCGATCTCCTTGGCCAGGGCCTCGCCGTCCTCGGCCTTCAGGTCGGCGATGACGACCTTGGCGCCCCGCGCGGCGAGCCGGCGAGCCGTCGCGGCGCCGATGCCCGAGGCACCTCCGGTCACGATTGCACTTGCTCCATTGATATCCATGTCGGGGAGCATATCTGCCGGTGACCGGCAGCACAGCGCCGGGGCTGAAACACGTTTCAGTCCGCGGCTTCCGCAGGGCCCGATCAGCGGCAGCGGACCACCGGTTCCGGGTCGTATTTGACGGTCCGGGTGTGCCGGTAGGTCTCCTGGCCGGTCTTGAGACTGCGGATGATCCTGGTGTTGGACGCGGTGAAGCCGGGCTGACCGCTGCTGGGCACACAGCTCTGCCCCGCCGGGACCTCCACGGTCGTCGGTGAGGTCGGATCGGTGCGGTCGCCCGTCACCGATTGGACCTCGACCGTCTTGGTGCTCCACATCCGGACGGTGATGCTCGACGGCGTCCACGACGTGTCGATGACGATCCCGTACGGCGTGTTGTTCTTGAACTGCAGATCGATGGCGCCCTCGAACACCGTGGCCTCGCGCGCCTCGGGATAGCGCGAGATGTAGTAGCTGTGCTCGGTGTGGGCGACGTCCTCCAGCCCGGCGAAGTACGAGGCGTTGTACAGCGTCGTGGCGAACTGCGAGATGCCGCCGCCGACCGCCTCGGACGGACGGCCGTGATCGATGATCCCCGACTCGACGTAGCCCTGGGCCGTCCCGCGCGGTCCGGTGTAACCGTTGAGCGAGAAGGTCTGGCCGGGCAGCACCAGCGCGCCGTCCACCTCTTCGGCGACGAGCCGGATGTTCTCCCCCGACGGTCCGCTGAACCCGCCGGTGGTGAACTCGGACACAACTTCCTTCACCCCCAGCTTCTTCGCCCGCTTCGTGTCGACCTTGGGTCGGGTGATCTTGTAGGCCACCCGGCCCGACCGGGAGTCGGCGGAGACAGCCAGCTTCTCGATCTCGGCGGCTGTCCGGGTCCAGTCGACCGCGGCGCCGTCGGACGACGGCACCACGACGGGCGCGCCGCCGGTCAGCCGGAAACTCGCATCGACCGGGGTCGACTCGGTCTTGGCCGCGCGGTCGCCGAGGACTTCCAGCGCCTTCTTGGGATCCACGTGCGGGGTCAGACCGCCGCGGCCGTCGGGCACGAACGACACGAGCGCGCCCGCCTCCCGCGGTGAGACGATCACTCGCGCTCCGCGTCCGGCGAGCGGGACCGCCGACGCCGTCACGTTCTGGGCCGGCCCGTCGAGGGTGGCCTGAACCGTCTCAGCCGAGACGGTCGGCGAGAAGGGCTCCATCTCGAGGTCGATCGGGTGACCGCTGAGCCAGTTGTCGGCGATGGCCTGCTTCGCGGCCTCGCGCTTGATACGCAGTCCCTTGGACGGGAAGTCGCCGACCGGTTGCAGACCGTCGAAATGGACACCGCCCTCGACGGCCGCCTTCTCGAGCGACTCCCGATGCTCGTCGAGCGCCGCGTTGAAGTCGGCGTCGTCGAGCGAGACGACCGGGGCCACATCGCGAGAGAGGCCGATCATGCCGAGGAATCGATCCCAGGGATTGCGCGGCTGGTCCATGAGGCGCGCGAGCGTTGCTTCGACGTCGAAGTCGGCACCGAGCGCGGCCGGATCGATCTGCGCCGAGCCGGAATCAGTACGCACCGAGACCGGGCTGTGTGCGGCCACCGTCAGTCCGGTGAGCTTCGCGCGCGCCTGATCTTCGGTGAGGTCGCCCAGATCGAACTCGGCGATGTGTGCGCCGCGGGCCGTGTGGCCGTGGGTGAGGATCGCGTCGATCCCGAAGATCGCGCCGACGAGCAGCAGCGCGCCGATGAGCGCGCGGGCGACCCACCGGCGGTGATCGGAGCGATCGTCGGAAGAGGTCACAACTGTCGAATCCTAGCCGGGAACAAGAGCTCCGGCTGAACCGCCGGGTCGGGGGTCTGGCGGTTCAGCCGGAGCTATCCGGTTTATAGGTGGCGGGTGCGGGGGCGTTACACATCTGCGGGAAAAACTTCGGAGTTCTCATCGATGATCGCGAAGGCCCCGGTCAGCGCCGTGCGGCGGCCGACCGGGGCCTGCGATCCGATGCGGGGATCAGCCTTCGACGATGGCCGTGACGCCCTGGCCGCCCGCGGCGCAGATCGACACCAGCGCACGACCGCCGCCGTTCTCCTTGATCTGCTTGGCGGCCTGCGCGATGATCCGGCCGCCGGTGGCGGCGAACGGGTGCCCGGCGGCCAGCGAGGAGCCGTTGACGTTGAGCTTGCTGCGGTCGATCGAGCCCAGCGCCCCGTCCAGGCCGAGACGCTCGGTGCAGTACTCCTCCGACTCCCACGCCTGCAGGGTCGCCAGGACCACGGAGGCGAAAGCCTCGTGGATCTCGAAGAAGTCGAAGTCGGCCAGGGTGAGGCCGTTGCGCTGCAGCAGGCGGGGGACCGCGTAAGTCGGTGCCATGAGCAGCCCGTCGGGGCCGTTCACGTAGTCCACCGCGGCGGTCTCGGTGTCGCGCAGGTAGGCCAGCACCGGGAGGTTCTTCTCGGCGGCCCACTCGTCGGTGGCGAGCAGGACGGCCGACGCGCCGTCGGTGAGCGGGGTGGAGTTGCCCGCGGTCATGGTGGCGTCGCCCAGGCTCACGCCGAAGACCGGCTTGAGGGTGGCCAGCTTCTCCACCGACGAGTTCGGACGGAGGTTCTCGTCGCGGGTGAGGCCCATGAACGGGGTGATGAGGTCGTCGAAGAAGCCGCGGTCGTAGGCGGCGCCCATCTTCTGGTGGCTGGCGGCGGCCAGCTCGTCCTGCTCGGCGCGGCTGATGCCGAACTCCTTGGCGGTGATGGCGGCGTGCTCGCCCATCGACAGGCCGGTGCGCGGCTCGCCGTTGCGCGGGATCTCGATGCCCAGCTTGGTCGCCAGACCGAGTGCGGCCTTGATCCGGTCCACGGTGCTCTTGGCCCGGTTCACCTCGAGCATCTGCCTGCGCATGTCCTCGGAGACGCCGATCGGGGCGTCGGAGGTGGTGTCGACGCCGCCGCCGATCGCGACGTCGTAGCGGCCTGCGGCGATACCGTCGGCCACGATCTGAATGGCCTGGAGACCGGTGCCGCACGCCTGCTGGACGTCCACCGCCGGGGTGTAGGGCGACAACGACGAACCGAGCACCGACTCGCGGATGAGGTTGAAGTCACGCGAATGCTTGAGCACCGCGCCGCCGGCGACCATGCCGAGTTGCTCGCCCTGCAGGCTGAAACGGCTGACCAGCCCCTGGAGGGCGGCGGTGAACATGTCCTGATTGCTCGCGGTCGCGTACGCGCGGTCTTGACGCGCGAAGGGAATGCGATTGCCGCCGAGGATGGCGACCGGGCGCTGCTGACGGGTTTCCGGCTGGCGGGGCGTGTACGAGGCCACAACTTCTCCTGGAGAGTCTCGGATGTCGACAGATCGACCTTGAGAGTATTCTTACTCCCGAGTAAGTTAATTGTCGACTCCTGAACCTGCGGTACATGTCACAGACGAGCGGGCTACTGCTCGTCTGCGGCATCCGCTTAGGGTCTCCGGCAGGACCGGTACCCGACACGGGACACGGATTCGTTTCACAGACATCGAAGGAGATAGTCGTGGCAGGCAACACCGACCTGTATTCGTCCATCGTCAACAGCGGCCCGGGCGCTTTCATCGCTTCGCGCGTCGGTCTTCCGCAGCCGCCGGCACTGCGTCGGTACTCGCCGTCTCAGCCCGCTCTCGCCGGTCCGGTCCTGCTCGGCGGCGCCGGACGTCTGGTGGAGCCGGTGCGGGAGATCCTCAGCGCGGGCGACGACTACACGCTGGTCGAGAACAACGCCGGCGGACGCAGCGCCGACAAGCTCGGCGCCGCGGTCTTCGACGCCACCGGCATCTCCAAGCCCGCCGATCTCGAGCAGCTCTTCGAGTTCTTCACGCCGATCATGCGTTCGGTGGGCAACTCGGCGCGCTTCGTGGTGCTGGGCACCACACCCGAGCTGACCGCTGAGCCCGACGAGCACGTCGCGCAGCGCGCGCTCGAGGGCTTCACCCGCTCGCTCGGCAAGGAGCTCCGCAACGGCGCCACCGCCCAGCTGGTCTACGTCTCGCCCGAGGCCAAGACCGGCCTGTCCGGTCTCGAGTCGACCCTCCGCTTCCTGCTGTCGGCCAAGTCGACCTACGTCGACGCCCAGGTGATCCGGGTCGGCGCCGCCGACGCCGCTTCGGTGGAGAGCTGGGACAAGCCCCTCGCCGGCAAGGTGGCCCTGGTCACCGGTGCCGCACGCGGCATCGGCGCCACGATCGCCGAGGTGCTGGCGCGCGACGGCGCCCATGTCATCGCCGCCGACGTCCCGGCCGCGGGCGAGGCTCTCAGCGAGACGGCGAACAAGGTGGGCGGCACCGCGCTGCCGCTCGACGTGACCGCCGAGGACGCGGGAGCCAAGGTCGCCGAGCACGTTCTCGAGCGTCACGGCGGCCTGGACATCATCGTCAACAATGCGGGCATCACGCGCGACAAGCTGCTCGCGAACATGGACGCCGGCCGCTGGAACTCGGTCATCAGCGTGAACCTGATCGCACCGCAGACGCTGGTGAACGAGCTGGTCGAGCGCAAGGCCCTCCGGTCGGGCGGCGCCGTGGTCGACGTCTCCTCCATCGCGGGCATCGCGGGCAACCGCGGCCAGACCAACTACGGCGCGTCGAAGGCCGGCGTGATCGGCCTCGTCGACACCTACGCCCCGATCCTGGCTGAGAAGGGCATCACCATCAACGCCGTCGCCCCGGGCTTCATCGAGACCGCGATGACCGCCGCCATCCCGCTCGCCACGCGCGAGGTGGGCCGTCGCATGAATTCGCTGCAGCAGGGCGGACAGACCGTCGACGTCGCCGAGACCGTGGCGTACTTCGCCAACCCGGCGTCCAACGCGGTCACCGGCAATATCGTCCGCGTGTGCGGTCAGAGCCTCCTCGGCGCCTGACGGGACCCTGCCATGACCAAGACCGTCACTCTGACGTCCCTGCCGGGCGCGGGCCAGATCTACCCGAAAGCCGTGAGCGCGATGCTCCCGGTGATCGGCAAGCCGGCCCGCGTCAGCGCGGACGCGTCACTGCCCGACACCGTCTACCGGATCGAGAACCTGCGCGTCGACGAGGCGCAGCTCAAGGAGTACTGCCGCACCACGGGTCTGCAGTTCGGTGCGCAGGTGCCGTTGACATACCTGTTCGTTCTGCAGTTCCCGCTCGCGATGACCGTGATGGTCTCGCCGGACTTCCCGTTCGGCGCGGTCGGCGCGGTGCATCTGGAGAACCGGATCGAGCGGATCCGGGCCATCGGCGTCGACGAGCCGCTGACCGTCTCGACTCACGCCGAGAACCTCCGGGAGCACCGCAAGGGCATGCTGGTGGACGTGGTATCGGAGTTCCGCGTCGGCCGCGAACTGGTCGCCGTCCAGACCGGCACGTTCCTCAAGCAGCAGCGCACGAGCCTGTCGGACGCCGAACGAGGCCCGGCGCCCAAGGACGTCGCACCGCCGCCGCCCGATCGCGTGGTCAGCGTCGACCTCGGTCTGATCCGCCAGTACGCGAACGCCTCGGGCGACCGGAATCCGATCCACATGGCCGACCTGACGGCGAAGGCCTTCGGCTTCAGCCGCGCCATCGCCCACGGCATGTGGAGTGCGGCCGCCGTGCTCGCGAACGTCGAGGCTCAGCTCCCCGAATCGGTCGTGTACTCGGTCCGCTTCGGGAAGCCGATCCTGTTGCCCGCGAAGGTGAACATGTACACCGACCGGGTGGCCGACGGATACGACCTGTCGATCCTGAACCGCCGCAAGGGCTATCCGCATCTGACCGCCACGACGCGCCCGCGCGTCTGACCGCTTGCCCGGACTCGGTGAGTCTCCCTCAGGCTCGTTGAGTCCTCCTCCAGGCTTGTTGAGCGAGCGCAGCGAGTCGAAACGTGTGCATGTCTGTTTCGACTCGCTCCGCTCGCTCAACAGGCCTAAGGAAGAACCCACGCAACTGGCCGAAGGAAGAACCCGCACGACACGCCGCAAAGGCAACTCGCCGAGTCCTCCCCCAGGCTCGCTGAGTCCTCTCTCAGGCTTGTTGAGCGAGCGCAGCGAGTCGAAACATGTGCATGTCTGTTTCGACTCGCTCCGCTCGCTCAACTGGCCTAAGGAAGAACCCACGCAACTGGCCGAAGGTAGAACCCGCACGACACGCCGCAAGGGCAACTCACCGAGTCCTCTCCCAGGCTTGTTGAGCGAGCGCAGCGAGTCGAAACATGTGCGCGTCTGTTTCGACTCGCTCCGCTCGCTCAACTGGCCTAATGAAGAACCCACTCAACTGGCCTAAGGAAGAACCCGCTCAACTGGCCTAAGGAAGAACCCACGCAACAGGCCTCAGGAAGAACTCGCTCAACAAGCTTGGGAAGAGTTCGCTCAACTGGCCTGGAAGGCTCACTCAAACCGGGCCCGGCCGGCGTGAGGGATCCGACTATGTCTCGTCGCCGACGGCGTCCTCCGACACTCCGACACCGCGCAGACCGCGCCAGGTGATGCCGAGCAGCAGGTCGGTGGCCGTTTCGAGGTCGATGTCGCCTTCGGCGATCCGGTCGGCGACGGCCTCGCCGGCGCCGACGAGGGCCACCGCCGTCAATTCGAAATCGACGTCGCTCGCACCCTCGGTGGTGGTGCCGCGGCGGATGAGATCAGTGATCATCGAGGTGATTCCCTCGCGGCTCTCGGTGACGATGTGTGCGAACGTCGCGGTCCCGACCGCGACCCGGTAGAGCACTCGCCACGAATCGGAGTTCTGATAGACGAACCGGAGGAACTCACGCACCAGCGTGCGCGCCTGGTCCTTCTGCCTCATCGTGGGATCAAAACCCGCCGACATGGCTTCCATGAACCGGCCGGACTCGCGCGCGATACAGGCGCTGAACAGTTCGTCCTTGGAGCCGTAGTAGAGGTAGAGCATCGGCTTGGATATCTTGGCCTCGGCGGCGATGGCGTCCATCGAGGTATCCGCGAAGCCATTCGCGGCGAACGCTGAAATCGCAGCATCGAGCATCTGCTGCTCTCGAACTGCCCGCGGCAGCCGCTTGGTTCCGCTAGCCATGACTACAAACTTACCATCGAGTAAGAACGCGTCAGGAGCAGTTCACCACGTGCTTGGCCTTCAGGATCCGGAGCACCGAGCGGTCGATCCGGCGCTGCGACAGCTTCCCGTCCGCGACCGCCTTCTCCAAAGTGTCCAGCACCGAGGTCACGTGATCGGTGGAAAGCCACAGGCCGACGTCCGAGCCTGCGGTGATCGCCTTCAGCACCGCCTGTTCGATCGTGTACTTGTCGGTGATCGCCTTCATGCCGGACAGATCGTCGGAGAAGACGACGCCGTCGAACGCCGGTCCGTTGTACTTCTTGCCGGTGCGCAACATGCCGATCGCCGCCGGACTGATGCTCGCGGGCGTCTCCGGCCCGGTCAGACCCGGCACGATCAGGTGCCCGACCATCACGCCCGCGGTCCCGGGACTGCGCAGCAGAGTCCGGTACGGAACGAGATCGGTGTTCTGCATGTCCGCCAGCGGAGGCGTGGTGACGGCGCCGGTGTGCGAATCCCCCGATGCGTGCCCGTGGCCGGGGAAGTGCTTGTACACGGGCATGATGCCCGCGTCCTGGAGCCCGCGCGCATAGGCACCGGCGTACTCGGTGACCACCTCGGGATCGTTCGAGAACGACCGGTCGCCGATCACCTCGTCGTCGGGCTCGGCGCTGACGTCCGCCGACGGAGCGAAGTCGACGGTGACACCGAGCTTCGCCATCTTCTCGCCGGCCGCCTTGGCGAGCTGCCGGACCTGCTCGGGCGTCTTGGTGCGCGCCAGCACACGCGCCGACGGCATGTCGATCCCCAGCGACTTGAGCCGGCTCACTCGGCCACCCTCCTGATCCACGGTCACCATCAGCGGGACCTTCTGGCTCTTCGAGAGCGTGGCGACGGTGCCGTCGCTCAGCATCGACAGGTCGGTCCAACTGCCGACGAACACTCCGCCGATGTGCTCCTTCGCGACCACCCGCCGCGCGTCGGCCCCGTTCTGCACCCCGACCACCAGCAGCTGAGCGAGCTTGTCGCGCAGCTTCATCCCGGCCAGTTCCTCGGAGCCGCACGCGGCGGGAACCGTCGGAGCACTGCTCGAGGCGGAAACGGTCCGCGAACTAGTCGTCGTGTGCGACGACGGTGCGGCCTGATCGCCGGTCGAGTCCGAGCACGCCGCGGAGGCGAAGAGGCCTGCCGTTGCGACGAGGGCGACGAGAGCACGGCTGGGACGTAGATGCGTGAGCGGGCTCATTCACCCAGTGTTTCATGCTCGCTCGCGACGGCCGGATCGGCGCGGCGGACGAAGCCCGGGCGGCGCCGACTGAACTGGTACCTTGGAATCCATGCTGCGTGAACGCCTGATCTATGGTGCCGTCGCCGGAGTGGCCGGCGTGCTCGTCGGCATCGGCGCCGTCTTCCTCGGCGGGCAGCTCGCCTCCGAAACCAAGCCGTCGACCGACGTGAACAGCTTCAACGCCGACAACGGTTTCGTTCAGGGATCGGTGGACTACGGATCCCGCGGCGGCGGAGACGCCAACAACTGACTCGCGCACTCCTCCGCCGGTCCGCTCGGTCGAGTCCCGCAGCAACTGAGCCGGGCGGCCCGGGCCGGATTCTGACGCGGGCGCAGGCACTCATCGTCGCTGTCGTGGCGCTGGTGGTCTGTCTACTCCAGCGCCCCGGCCGCATCTCGCCCGACACCAAGCTGGACCTGACCGCCGATCCGATCGGGTTCCTCACTCGCGCCGCGCACCTGTGGTCGCCGGATGCCCCGATGGGCCAGATCCAGAACCAGGCCTACGGATACTTCTTCCCGCACGGCCTGTTCTTCGCCGTCGGCGAGATCCTGCACGTGCCGCCGTGGATCACTCAGCGATTCTGGTGGGCGATTCTGCTGACCGTCGGCTTCCTGGGCGTGGTCCGTCTCGCCGAGGCGCTGCGCGTCGGGTCGTTCACATCGCGGCTGATCGCCGGTTGGGTCTTCGTACTGGCCCCCCGCGTGATGACCACGCTGGGCACCATCTCCTCGGAGACGCTGCCGATGATGCTGGCGCCCTGGGTGCTGCTCCCGGTGGTCCGGGCTCTCGACGCGTCCGACCCCCGTCCGCTGTGGCGCAACGCGGCCCGGTCCGCATGCGCGGTGGCGCTGATGGGTGCGGTGAACGCCGTCGCCACGGCTGCGGCCGTGGCGGTGTCGGCGATCTGGTGGCTGCTGGCGACTGCGCGGCGCGACCGGGGACGCCGCCGTCGCGGACTGGTCTTCGGCGCATGGTGGGCGGCGGGTCTGGCGATGGCGTGCCTGTGGTGGGTGGTGCCGCTGCTGATCCTCTCGCGGGTCTCCCCGCCCTTCCTCGACTTCATCGAGTCGGCGAGCGTCACCACCGAATGGACCTCCCTCACCGAAGTGCTGCGCGGCACCGACTCGTGGACGCCGTTCGTCTCCCCGGAACGCGCTGTGGGCGCCGTTCTGGTCTCCGAGCCGGCCGCGGTGGTCGCGACCGGCATCCTCGCCGCCGCCGGGTTGGCCGGTCTCACGATGCGGGCGATGCCGCACCGCCGCCGCTTCCTGACCATCCTGGTGATCGGCCTTCTCGCCCTGTGTCTCGGATATCCGGGAGCACTCGGCTCGCCCGTGCGTGAGACGGTCATCGCTTTCCTCGACGGTCCGGGCGCCGCGCTGCGCAACATCCACAAGTTCGATCCGCTGGTCCGGCTCCCCCTCGCGATGGGAATCGCGCATCTGCTCGCGCGTGTCCGTGTCCCGATCCGCAGCCGCGGTGCCGAACGAGGTGTGGCCGCCGCACTGGTGGTGGTGATCGCCGCGTTCGGCTCCGGGTCGTTGCTGTGGACCGGCGGGCTGGCACCGGCCAAGAGCTACCGCGCGGTCCCCGACTACTGGCAGCAGACGGCCGACTGGCTCGACGCCGCGCAGGCCGGCTCCCCGACTCCGTCGCGCGCCCTGGTGGTCCCGGGAGCGCCCTTCGCCGACCAGATCTGGGGTCTCACGCGCGACGAACCGCTGCAGGCGCTGGCGCACTCGCCGTGGGCCGTCCGCGACGCGATTCCCCTGACGCCGCCGGGCGCCATCCGAGCGATGGACTCGGTGCAACGGGCGCTGAGCTCGGGCCGCGGATCACCCGGACTGGCCGCGACACTCGCCGAACAGGGTGTCGGATACCTGGTGCTGCGGGCCGATCTGGACGCGGTGACGTCACGGTCGGCACGACCGCTGCTGGTGGCGCAGGCGATCCGCAACTCACCCGGACTGTCGGAGGCGGCCCGGTTCGGTCCCGACGTCTCACCGCCGACGCTCGACGGCGTGGTCGTGGACGACGGACTGCGTCCGCCGATGCCGGCGGTGACGGTCTACCGGGTCGGACCTCCCGACGGCACCGGTGCCACGACCGCCGGCGCGCCCGGACTGGTGGACGTCGGCGCGATGACGCGGGTGACCGGCGGACCGGAGGCCCTCGCCGCGGTGGAGGACGCCCGCAGCCGAGCCGGAGAGGAACCGCTGGGTCCGGCGCTGCTGACCGCGGACGCGAGGCGCGCGGGCCTGCCCGACGCTCCGGCGGTGGTGACCGACTCCCCTGTCGACCGGGAGACCGACTTCGGGCGGGTCGACGACCATTCCTCGGCTATTCGCGGCCCCGACGATCCCCGGCTGACCAAGAACGCGGCGCCGGACTACCCGGTGCCGGGCCAGCCGCTGGTCCGCGCGCAATGGCTGCTCGACAACCAGCCGGGCATGGTGCGCGTGACCAGTTCGGGCTCGGCCGCCGACGCGACGCAGCCCGGCCGGACGTCGCCTGCCAATTCCACCGCCGCCGCCTTCGACGGCGATCCGGACACCGCCTGGGTCAGTCGCGGTCTGGAGTCGGCGGTCGGCAGGTGGCTCTCGATCGACTTCACCCATCCGCAGGACGACCTCGCGGTGACCGTCACGACGGCCAAGGCGCTCGGGCCGGACGTCTCGACGCTGCTGGTCTCGTCCGATTCCGGCAGCACCGTGGCTCAGGGAGTGAAACCCGGAGTGCCGACCCGGATCCTGGTGCCGTCGGGGCCCACGTCGAGCGTCCAGGTCCGCGCCATCGACACCGCCGACGGCTCGGCCGGTAATCAGTTCGCGATCGCCGAACTGTCGGTCGCCGACGCGAACACCGGTGTCCCGCTGTCGATCCGGCAGCGCACGGTGCTGCCGACACTCGACGCCGCCGACGACGTGTCCGGCTGGGTGCTCTCCCCCGAACTCGGTCCGATCCCGGATTGCGTCACCGCGGCGGACGGCCGGGTGCGCTGCTCCCCGGCGGTGGGGTTGAGTCCGGAGACGCCGGGCGTGTTCTCCCGGACCCTGTCGGTGCCGTCGCAGACCGACGCCGACGTGCATGTCACGCTGCGACCGAAGGCCGGCGGTGAACTCTCGGATCTGCTGGCCCGCACCGGCGCGATCCGCGCGGAGGCGCAGTCGTCGGTGGCCGATCCGCGCGGCAACGCATCGGCCGCCGTCGACGGTGATCCGAACACCACGTGGACCGCACCGGATCCGGACACGTTCCCGAAGGGAAGGAAACCCGTTCTGACCCTTCATCTGCCCGCCCCTCGCGAAGTGTCCGGGATCCGTCTCCAGACGCCCGCGGACTATCCGGCGCACCCGACCCGCGTGTCCGTGGAGTTGCGGGACGGTGATCGGACGGTGGTGCGGACGACAGCGCGGGTCGGCACGGACGGGGTGCTGTCGGTTCCCGCCGCCCGGGCCGACACCGTGGTGCTGACGATCGAGGAGCAGAGCGATCTGATCGACGTCAACGATCTCGGTTTCGCGAAGGACGCACCGGTCGGCATCAGCGAGGCCCAAGTGCTGCCGGGCGGCCCGAACGTACCCGACGACGACCATCGCATCATCGAGATCGGCTGCGCCACAGACCCGTCCGGCCCGTACGGCATGGGTGTCACGGCAGCCGGCCAGATGCTCCGACTGCATGTCCGCACCACGGTGGGCGCGCTGCGCCTCGGCGAGAGCGTATCGGCGACCGCGTGCCCCGGCCCGTCGCTGCGACTGCCGGCGGGTGAGCAGGAGGTCGCGGTGAATCCGGGACGCGCCTTCACCGTCGACGCGGTGACCCTCCGGCGTCCCGGCGCGGAGGCCTCCTCGCCTGCGGTGACACACCCGCAGGTGACCGAATGGGCGCCCACGGACCGGAGGCTGACGGTGGACGCCGCCGACACCGACCGCATCCTGTTCGTTCCGGAGAGCACGAATCCCGCCTGGCATGCACGCGCCGACGGCCGAGAACTGAAGCCGGTCGTGGTGAACGGCTGGCAGCAGGGCTGGATCGTGCCGGCGGGAACGGGCGGCACCGTCGCGCTCACCGTCGACCTCGACTCGCCGTACCGGTGGGCGCTGGGCGCCGGTCTGGCGCTGGTGGTGGTTCTGTTCGCCGTCGCCTTCGGTCCGAGGTTCGGACGGCGCCGCTGCGAGCCGGCCGTGCGGCCGGACGACGGCGTGCGCGCCGGACGAGGCGCGGTCGCCGCGGCCCTCGCGGCGGCGTTCCTGCTGACCGGCTGGCCGGGGGCGCTGATCGCGGCGGCGACCGGGGCCGTCACCTGGCGGCTCTCCGCCCGCCTACGACCGGCGCTGACGTTCACGGCGATGCTCGCGGCGACGGTGGTGCTGGCCGCGGGACCCTGGCATTCGGACACCGCCTACACCGGCTACAGCGGCTGGGCCCAGGCGTTCGCGCTGATCGCCGTCAGCGCGGCGGTGGCGGCGGCGCTGTTCGGCCGGCCGCGGTGACGCCGGCGCGTTCCGGCGTCGGTTCGTCGGCGGGCACCTCCGCGGTCCGTCGCTTCTCCCGCGCCGACAACCGCGCCCGGAGCGGTTCCTCGACGAACGCGTAGCTGGCGGCCGAGAGCGCGACGGTGATGATCACCGTCAGCAGCCACACAGATACGAAGTGACCGTCGAACATCGGAATGCCGAACAGCCCGAAGACCACGCTCAGCACCGCGAGATGCCAGATGAAGATGCCGTACGACCATCGGCCGAGCGCGTTCATCACCCGAGAGTCGAGGAAGACGAACGGGCCGTCGGACAGCACCAGCGGCGCCAGCACCGCGAATGCGGCGACGGCGCCGAGCACCATCTTGGCCACGTAGGCCAGGTGAGTCATGTCGCCGAGCCCGACCGGTCCGGCGATCGGCGTGCACGCGAGTCCGTACGCGACGACGAACACCACGAGCATCACCCGGCGGTCGGCGCCGAGCCGCACTGCGCGCGATCGGCGGTCGAGCCGGCCGATGGCGAGGGCGGCCGCGATCTCCGACAGCACCAGACCCACGGCGAACCACGGCAGGTACCCGAGCACCCAGTTGCGCGCCTCGACACCGGCGGGAAGCGCGAACAGTCGCGTCACCCAGGTCCACCCGAGGCTGACGATCGCGACCCCGACGACGATCGGGATGCGGCGGCGGGCGGCGGCACCCCGTACCCGGTACAGGGCGAAGCCGATCACCGGCAGAAGCAGGTAGAACGCGACCTCCACCGACAGACTCCACATCTGGGTGAGGCCGGGCGCGAGAGTGAGGGGGACGAACACCTGGGTGAGGGTGAGATTGGCCAGCCAGACCGTCGCCGAGGCGCCGCGCGCCTGCGGCAGCAGAGCCAGCACCGCGACCACCACCAGCGCGTACGCCGGCCAGATGCGGACGAAGCGATGTCGGAGATAGCGGCGCACGGCGGGCCGAGGAGCCTCTTCGTCGCGGGCCGCCGCGGCATACGGGCGCCACAGCAGGAATCCGCTGAGCGCGAAGAACAATGCGACGGCGAGGTCGAGGCGGCCGAGGATCTCTCCGAGCACCGGCCACTGCGTCACCCGAGTCTGGAAGGCGACGTGCGTCGTCAGCACGCCGAGCGAGGCCACGGCGCGCAGGCCCTCCAGTTGGGGGTAGAAACGCCGGGCCGGTGCCGGCTGCGAGTCAGACATGTCCTGCCCAGGGTAAGCCGCGCGAGCGCGGCGGCGGGAGCCCGGACGAGCGGCCGGCCCCCTCACATACAGTCGACGCTATGTCCGACGCCGCTCCCGACAGCCCCCGGACCGGTCCGCGCTGGTCGACCCGGGACCTCATCGCCCCGACCGCGTTCTTCCTCGGCGCACTGTTGCTGGCGGCGGCGGTCGCGATGGGCCCGATCATCGGTCCCGGCCTGAGGAAACTGCCGCTGAGCGTCGACCAGACATGGATCGCCGACTCCTCCGACGACACGACGGTCCTCGACCGCTGCTCCATCGACTCGCCCGCGGCGAGAGTGCTCGAGGCGCATCTGCAGCAGCGCCGCCGGACGGTCGCGGTGAGGCCGTCGGACTCCGACGTGGTCACACTGCAGGCGGCCACGGCGCTGGGCGTGGACTCGTACCTCGTCGACGGCAGTGCCCAGGACGCCGAGCGAGTCTGCGCAGAGCCCACGTTGGCCGCGACCATCGACCGGGTGACGGTGAACCGGGTGACGGCGTCGCCGACCGGGCGGTCGGAGATCCAGTACGACGACAAGCACGCCGCCGTCGCCGTCCCCGACCGCCGGGGTCGCACTTACGCACTGCCGTACGGCTTCGGCGATCCCGGCGACTACTTCGACGTCACCACCAGGCAGACGGTTCCTCTGCAGGCCGCTGGTGAGACCGAGATCGACGGCCGCAGGGTGGCCCGGCTGCGCGCGGTGATCCCCGACACCGACCTGGGCGCGCTGGGAACCGATCCGCGCGGAGTGATCACCCGCCCGGCCTCGTGGTTCGGCACCTTCCCCGGAGTGGCGCCGAGCCGACGACTGACCGCCAGCCTCCATCACCGCGCCACTCGGGACCTGTTCGTCGACACGGCGACCGGCGTGGTGGTGGACGAGCGGATCGAGATCGAGGAGGAGTACCGGTTCGCGCCGGGCGAAGCCGGGTCGAATCCGGCGCTGACGGGATTTCGCCTGCCCAATCTGAGCACCGTCCTCACCGGTGATCGGCAGAGCCGGATCGACGGGGCCGACGCCGCCCGGCACCGCGCCCGCCCAGTGACTCTGGTGACGCGGACCCTGCCCGTCGCACTCGGCGCCGTGGGCGTGCTGGCGCTGATCGGCGGAGCGGTGTACGTCTACCGCACCGGCGTGCGGAACGGGCGAGAAGACGACGGCGTCAGGAAGCGGTGAGCCAGGCGCCGGTCGCGGCCACCGCGCAGGCCGCCGCCCCGGCGGCGACGGCGGCGAGTCCGGCCACCGAATCGACCGCGGTCAGGATCACCGACACCTCCACCACGAGGACTACGAGCGCCGGGATCGCACCCCGCGCGCGGTCGCGAGCGATCGCGGTCAACAGCATCAGCTGCAGCACCGCGAGCAGGGCTCCGGTGAGCGCGAACAACCACATCAACCCCGCCACCGGCCGGTAGTCGTCGGAGATCACCACGGGCACCAATCCGCCGCCGACGGCGGCGATCAGGGTGGTGACCAGACCCGTCAGCGCGAGGACGCCGACCGCACCGCGGAGAGCGGCGGCCGAACGCACCGGGTCGGCCAGCCTCGGGTACACCACCACGCCGATGGCCTGCGGCAGCCAGAACGCCGCCTTGGTGGCGACGGCGCCGAGCGCGTAGACGCCCGCGTCCCCGGCGGTCAGCACCGATCGGGACAGCAGCAGATCCACCGACACCGCGACGATCATCACGAACTGCACGCCCGACGCGGCGACCACCGCCGACAGCGTGAGCCTCGACCCGGGAACTGCCGCGCCTCGGGAGCGTCCGGCCGGACCGATCGCGGCTGCGGCGACCGCGGCCACCAGCGCCGCCGCGACGGCCGTTCCCAGCGTCCCCGCCGCGAGCGCGCCGGCCGCGTCCGCCCCCGCGTACACCGCGCCCACCACGGGCACCGACCGCAGGAGCCCGACGCCGGCGAGCACCGCCCCGAGCAACCGGAACCGCCCCGCCCCCTGAAGCAGCCCCTGGCCGCCCGAGACCACCGCGAGCGGTGCGGCACCGGCGAGCGCTGCCGCGGTGGGTCCGAGATCGGTGTGCGCGATCCTCATCATCGCGGCCACCGCGAGCACCGACACCAGGGCGACGACGCCGAAGACCACGCCGATCAGCCTCCACAGCCGACGCGACGGCGTTCCCCGCACCACCTCGCGCGCCACCACCGCCTGCAGAGCCAGCGCCGGCACCGAGGCGATGAGCATGGCCGCGTTGAGAACCGAGAACTCGCCGAAGGCGTCCGGCCCCAGCACCCGGCTCGCCGGAACCTGCACCACGTACGCCAGCAGATTGGCCAGGAGAGAACCCGCGGTGACCCAGCCGACCGACCGCACGGTGGACCCGCGGCGGGGCGTGGCGGCGTCGACCATGCTGACCAGTGTGCCCGGCCGCTGCGCGATAGACTGCATCGGCAGTATCCGTAGCTGATCGAGACGAGCGCTAAGAGTCGATGTACGACACCGAACCATTCAACGAGCCCGACCCCTCCGATGTCGGGTCCCGCATCGACCCGGTACTGGCCCGCAGTTGGCTCCTGGTGAACGGGGCGCAGTACGACCGGTTCGAGGCCGCGTCGCGCTCCCGCGCCGACATCGTCATCCTCGACATCGAGGACGCCGTCGCACCGAAGGACAAGGACTCCGCCCGCGACAACGTGGTCCGCTGGCTCGCCGACGGTCACTCCGACTGGGTTCGCATCAACGGCTTCGGAACCCCGTGGTGGGCGGCGGATCTCGCCGCGCTGGCCGGGACGTCCATCGGCGGGATCATGCTGGCGATGGTGGAATCGGTCGATCACGTGACCGAGACGGCCCAGCGTGTCCCGGGCGTGCCGATCGTCGCGCTGGTCGAGACCGCCCGGGGCCTGGAACGGATCAACGAGATCGCCTCGGCCAAGGGCACCTTCCGCCTGGCGTTCGGCATCGGCGACTTCCGCCGCGACACCGGTTTCGGTGAGCAGCCGACCACGCTGGCCTATGCGCGGTCACGGTTCACCATCGCGGCCAAGGCCGCCAACCTGCCGTCGGCCATCGACGGCCCGACCGTCGGTTCCAGCGCCCTGAAGCTGTCGGAGGCGACGGCCGTCAGCGCGGAGTTCGGGATGACGGGCAAGATCTGCCTCACCCCCGACCAGTGCGCGTCGGTCAACGAGGGGCTGTCGCCGTCGCACGACGAGATCAAGTGGGCGCGTGAGTTCTTCACCGAGTTCGAGGCGGACGGCGGCGAGATCCGCAACGGCTCCGACCTGCCTCGGATCGCCCGTGCCACCAAGATTCTGGAACTGGCCCGCGCATACGAGATCGTCCCGAGCGACTACGGGATCAACGACCACATGCCCGCACCGACCGACACGTACCACTTCTGATCCGACGGCAGTGCGGTGACCGCCACCTCCACGCGCACGCCCGCGCAGACCGGGGCGGCGGTCTACGCGGTCAGCGCTCTGCTCACCGCCCTGATCTGCGCGCCCCTGGTCGGGAACCACCTGCTCTACCGGGACGCGGTCGCGACTCCGCAGTCGCCGCTGACGGCTGCCGCGCTCGGCATCGACGGCACGGCGCCGCGAGCGGTCCCGCAGGACGCGCTGCTCGCCCTCGGCTCGCATCTCGTGGACGGCGGCCTCCTGGTGGCCGGCCTGACGATCCTGGCCGTCTTCGCGGCCGGAGTGGGCTACGGGCGGCTGGCCCGCAGGCTCGTCCCGCGCGCCGCCACCGCCGGTGCGGTGGCCGCCGCCGTCGTCGGGATCTGGAATCCCTACGTGGCAGAGCGCCTGCTGCAAGGGCATTGGAGTCTGCTGGCCGGCTACGCCGCCCTCGGGTGGACGGTGTGCGCGGTGCTCGACCTGGCCGACGGCCGGCGGTCGTGGCGCCAATGGGCCGGTCTCGCCGGGATATTCGCGGCAGCCGGCCTGACGCCCACCGGTTCGCTTCTGGCCGGGATCGTGGCGGTGGCCACCGCGGCGGCGGTGCGGCTGCCGATCCGGACGGCGGGACTCGCCGCGGGATGCTGGCTCATCACCGCCTCTCCCTGGCTGGTGGCCTCCGCGGTCGCGTCGGACGTCGGGTCCTCCGGCGGCGCCGCGGTGTTCGCGCTGCGTGCCGAGCCGGGGCTCGGGCTGCTCGGCACCGCCCTCGGGCTCGGCGGCATCTGGAACGCCGACGCCGTCCCCGCCAGCCGCACCACCCCCTGGGCCCTGGTCGCGACACTGATGCTGCTGACGGTGGTGGCGGTCGGCACCGGCGCCCTGGTCCGGATGCGCCGGGAACTGAGCCCCGCGGTCGCCGGGCAGGCACTCCTGGCGGCGGTCGCGATCGCGGCGGTGGTGGTCGCTGCGACACCGCCCGGACTGGCGGTGATGGACGTCGTGTTGGCGCATGTGCCCGGTGCCGGGCTGCTGCGCGACACGCAGAAATACCTCGCGCTCGCCGTCCCGTTCGTCGCGGTCGCGGCGGCGGCCGCCGTGACCGCACTGCGCGCACTCGTACCGGCCGGCTTCGCCGCAGCGGCGGTGATCGCACTGATCGTGGCACCGCTCCCCGACCTCGCCTGGGGTGTGGGCGGCAAGATCCGGCCGGTGATCTACCCCGACGACTACGCCCGGGTGACGGCGCTCGTCGGCCACGACACGGACGGCGCCCGCGGCTCAGTGGCCCTGTGGCCCGGCGACGCCGTGCGACGGCTGTCGTGGGCCCGGGGGCCGTCGCTGTCTCCGCTCCCGCGCATGCTGGACGCACCGGTGATCGGTTCGGGCGCATTAACCGTGGACGGGACGACGGTGGACTCCCCCACCGGCCGGACGGCGCAGGTCCTCGACGTTCTCCGAGACGGAGGCGACCCGCAGCGGTTGGCACGGCTCGGCGTCGGCTGGGTGGTGGCCGAGGAGTCGGACCCGCCCGCCCGGCTGGCCGCAACCGCTCCGGCCTACTCGGGCGAGCATCTGACCGTGTACCGGATTCCCGGCGCCGTGGCCGCGCCCGTTCCGGCGACCGCCGCGCGGGCGGCGGCATTCGCGGCCCTGGTCCTCTGGATCTGTTCGGTGGCCGCCGGTCTCGCCGCGGCCGTCGTCCGTCGAAGGGCCCCGGAGACCGAGGAAGACGAAGCGGCTCAACGGAAGTGATGCGGCGAGCACGCCGCAGAAGCACGCCAGTGCGCCACCCTCGCGTTCGGATCGAGCGCGGGGGTCGCGCACTGGCGTCGGTGCACCCGGTCCGGCACGTCGCTGAAGCACCCCTCGGTCAGTCGGCGGAAATCCTCCGTGTCCCAGCCGATGTCGCAGCTCCAGTTGTCGTGTCCGGCTAAACCGGTCCACCGGTATGTAACCGTATACTCTGAAGTAATATCGCGCAAGCGCGCTCGGTTACCATATGTGCCGAATACGACCACATCAGAGCGCATTTCTCATACACCGAGGGGGCGGCGATGGCCCAGCAGGCCAGGGCTGTGGAGACACGTCGTCAGATCGTGGTCGCCGCCGCGAATCTCTTCAGTCGCGTCGGCTACGAACGGGCGCGACTGAACGACATCGTCGGCGAATCCGGCCTCACCCGCGGCGCGATCTACTTCCACTTCCAGTCGAAGGACGACCTCGCGGCGATCGTCGTCGACGAATTCCAGGCCACCTCGATGAGGGCGGTCGGAACCATCGCGCAGACCGACACCTACGGCATGCGACAGCTCGTGATGCTGTGCCGGGAGATGGGCCGCCTGCTGGTGGACGACCCGGTGGTCCGCGCGGGCATCCGCCTCATCATCGAACTGCATTCCGGCGAGGCCCCGATCCCCGTGTACCTCGCGTGGATCGAAGCGATCAAGTACTTCGTCACGAAGGCCGTCGAAGACGGCGACGTGCCGCCGGACACCGACGCCGAGGAGGCCGCCGTATTCGTCACCGAGTCGTTCGTCGGCGCCCACGTCCTCTCCTACGCTGTGTCGGGCCACGACGATCTGCCCGCACGCATCGACCGGCTCGCCGACTACCTGGTGACGGCGCTGATGCCCGACGAACGCATCGCCGCGCGCTCCGATCTGCTCGGGGCACGCTGGACTCCGCCGACCGAACCCGGCGCCTGAGTCAGCCGCACACCTCGTCGAAGACCGCCGCGAACCCGTCCGCGGTTCCCGCCCAGGAGAACTGCTCTGCACGGTCCCGTGCGGCCTCCCCCAACGCGCGCCGCCGATCCGGGTCGGCCGCGAGGGCCGCGGCGGCCCGGGCGAGTTGGACGGCGTCGTCCACCAACACGCCGGTGACCCCGTCGACGATGGAGTCGGCCAGCCCCGCCGAACTGCGATAGCCGATCGTCGGAACCGCGTGCTGTGCGGCTTCGATCACCGCCAGCCCCCATCCCTCCTTCCGCGACGGCATCAGATGGACGTCGGCGGCGGCGAGCAACTCGTGCTTGCGCCGATCGCTCACGTGCCCGTGAAAGCTGACCTGGTCGACGACTCCCAGAGACTGCGCCTGCGCGCGCAGCCGGCCCGCCCACCATCCGTCCCCGACGACGTCCAGGTGCACGTCCGCGCCCGCGGCGGACAGCGTGGCCACCACCTCGAGCGCGTCCTCGATCTGCTTGTGCGGCACCAGCCTCGAGACGGCGATCAGGCGGAGACCGCCCGACCGCCCGGTCACATCGATACCGTTCGGCACCGGGTCGACTCCGCCGCGCACGACGGTGATGCGGTGCCGGTCCACACCGAGACCGGTGAGTTCGGCCGCGGATGGTTCGGAGACCGTGATGTAGCGGTTCCGGCGGTGGATCCGCGGCGCGATCCTCGACTCGATCCACCAACCCACCCGGGCCAGGACCGGCCCCGCCACCGGCCACTGCTCCCGATGACAGTGGTGGACCAGGACCACGGTCGGCGCGGGAGCGACGAGGCGCGCGAAGAAGGGAACGCCGTTCTGGGTGTCGACGACGACGTCGGGCCGATACCCGGCCAGCCGTCCCCGTCCCCAGCGGGCCGCGGCGACGGTGGCCAGAGCCCGCGGGTACACGGTGAGCCGACCGCCCGCGCGGACGATGCGCACCCCGTCGACCGTCTGCTTCCTCGCAGCACCGGGATAGTGGGCGGTGAGCAGGGTGACGCGCGAACCCCGGGCGGCGAACTCGGCGCCCACGCGTTCGAGGTAGCGTTCGCTGCCCCCGCCCTGGGGATGGCCGGTGTCACGCCAGCACAGCAGCAGGACATCGGTCGGGACGCTCATTCGTTCCAGCGTATGCGAACCTGGCTGCATGCCGCGTTCCCGGTTCCCCGCTCCCGCCGCCGCCTTCGGTCGGCACGCCACGATCCGTCGTTCGGTGCGGCTCCTCGACGCCTTCCGGTACGAGCAGTCCGACCCGGCCCGGTTCTATTCGGCGCTCGCACACGACACCGCCGTGATGATCGACTCTCTCCACCCCGGCCCGCTGCGGGGCGCCACCGTGCTCGACGTCGGGGGCGGGCCCGGGTTCTTCGCCGACGCCTTCCGCGATCGCGGTGCCGCCTATCTGTCGGTGGAACCGGACGCGGGAGAGATGGCGGCCGCCGGGATCGACCAACGGTCGGCGGTCCGCGCGCAGGGCGAGCATCTCCCGTTCCGGACCGGAAGCGTCGATGTCTGCTACTCGTCGAACGTCGCCGAGCACACTCGGACCCCGTGGGCGATGGCCGACGAGATGGTCCGGGTCACCCGGCCGGGCGGAACGATCGTCCTCAGCTACACCCTCTGGTGGGGTCCGTTCGGCGGCCACGAGATGGGACTGACTCACTACCTCGGCGGCCACCGCGCCGCGCGCTGGTACACGCGGCGCACCGGTCACCTGCCGAAGAACCTCTACGGAGTGTCGCTGTTTCCGATCACCGCTGCCGCGGGACTGCGCTGGGCACGATCCACAGCCGACGCCGAACTGCTGGCCGCCATTCCGCGCTATCTCCCCAGGTTCGCATGGCCAGTTGTGCACATCCCCGTGGTCCGCGAGGCGGCAGCGACCAACCTGGTCCTCGTGCTCCGGAAAAACTGAGGTCAGGGGCGGTTTCGGGACACGCTTCCCACACCTGAATCCATCCACAATGTGGAAATTACATGTGTGTAATTCATGCACATTGTGGATGAAGGTTGTGGATAACTGTGGATAACATATCCCGAACAGGTGTTTGAGCACAATACGAAACGAGGCACGCCGCGTAACGCGGCGTGCCTCGCAGGCAGACGGACCGGTCTAGCGCGGCAACCGTCCCGCGCAGCGGAGCGGACCGCCGCGGCTGGTGCTCGACGAGATCATGTCGTCGCCCTGCAGAATCGTGCACGTGACCGGACCGCGCACCACGATCGCTGTCATCTCGACCTCGCGGTCGGGCACGACCGTCTTGGCCGACCACGGAGTCCCCGTCGCGGCGACCACCACCCGACCGCCGGAATCGCGATAGGCCAGAGCCACCACGTCGCCGTCTCCGGTGAGCTGATAGGTGACCGAGCCGGGCTCCACCCGCGGGGTGGTCCGGGTCGGCGTCGGCTTCGGCGACGAGATCGTCTCACTCTCCTCGCTGGTGGTCGTGACGGTGGTCGGCGTCGCCGAGGGCCGGTCGGTTCCCGAGTTCGGCGAACCCGACCGGAACACGAGGAAACCGACGGCCGCCAGGATGATCACCGCGAGGACGACGATCAACGACAGGACCACCGTGCGGCCGCGGCCCGAGGGCGAGGGGCTAGTCATGCCGACCACCGTATACCCGGTGCGAGAAGCCCCTCATTCTGCGGTGATGGCCTCGAGCGGGCGGGTGCGAGCGGCGGTCACCGCAGGCCACAGCGCTGCGATCACCCCGACCACCGCGGCTCCGACCAGCGTCCCGCCGATCAGCGCCCACGGGATCACCACGCCTTCCAGACCCCAGTACGCCAGCGTCCGCACCAGCGGGATGCCGATCGCGAGACCCAGCACGGTGCCCAGCAGTGCCCCGAACACCGCGATGTACGTCGACTCGAGGTAGATCGTGCGGCGCACCTGCGCCCGGCTCATGCCCACGGCGCGGAGCATTCCGATCTCCTGCCTGCGCTCCACCACCGACAGCGCGAGCGTGTTCACGATGCCGAGCACCGCGATCACCAGTGACAGGGCCAGCAGCGCGTACAGCGTCGCCATCATCTGGTCGATCTGCGAGGAGATCGAGTTCTTGAACTGATCGCGATCCTGCACCTGGGCGGTGAGGTACTCAGCTGTGGCGTCCTCGAGTTGCTTACGCAGGTCGGCCGCCCTCACCCCGGGCTTCGCGGTCACCAGCACCGGGCCCGCGATCCGCTTCATCGCGACCGGCATGAGCTGCTCGTACGTCGGCCAGCCCACCATCGACGACGCGATCGCCTGGTTGTCCTCGAAGATCCCCGTCACCTCGGTGGCGACCTCGTCGCCGGTACCGCTGGTGAAGGTGACCGTCTGCCCCAGTTTCCAACCGTTGTCGCGCGCTTGCGAGGAACTGATGAGGAGCCCGTCGTCCGGCAGATCCAGGCTGCCCTCGAGCACGTTGATGGACGCGACGTCACCGATCGAACCACCGTACGGGGAGGTCACGTAGGTGTCCTTCCCGTCGTAGCGGGCCTCGCCGTATGCCTGCGCGACCACCTTGTCCGCTCCCGGAGCCTCCTTGACCGCGTCCACCACCGAGAGCGGCAGCGGCATGTTGTTGGTGCCGGTGACGATGAAGTCGGCGCGGATGCCCTTGTCGACCGACGAGTCGACGGTGCCCTTGAACGACCATCCGAGAGTGCCGATCACCACCACGAGCATCAGGCCGAGGGTGAGTGCGAACGCGGTGGCCGCGGTACGCCGCGGGTTGCGGACCGCGTTGGTCCTGGCCAGTTTGCCGACGGTGCCGAAGGGCTTCTGGAAGACGGCGCCGAACGCGCCCACGACGGGCTGGGAGATGGCGGGTGCCCCCAGCACCACGGCGATCACCGCAAGGAGCGCCCCGATTCCGACGATGGTGGCCGAGCCGGCCCCCTCCCCGAGTCCGCCGATCACCAGCGCGATGACGCCGAGGACACCGAAGACGGCCGCCAGCAGGGTCCGGACGCGGAGCGAGCCGGCGCCGGGTTCCACGGTGCTCTCGCGCATGGCCTCCACCGGCGGGATGCGCGAGGCCCGGCGTGCCGGGATCCATGCGCTGAGCAGGGTGACGACGACTCCGACGAACACCGCGGAGATGATCGCGGCCGCGCCGACCTGGATGCCGTTGGACGGCAGGCCCTGCGATTGGGTGTACGCGAGCAGGCCTGCGGCGATCGCGACACCCAGCGCCAGACCGATCAGCCCGCCGATGACGCCGACGATCAGCGCTTCGAGCAGCACCGACCGGGAGACGTTCTCCCGGCTCGCGCCGATCGCGCGCAGCAGCGCGAGCTCACGGTTCCGCTGGGCGACGATCATCGAGAAGGTGTTGTAGATGATGAAGGTGCCGACCAGCAGGCCGATCGCGGCGAAAGCCAGCAGAATGGCCCGGAAGATCGTCAGGAACTGCTGGATGCTCTCCTTCTGGTCCTCGCGCACCTGTTCGCCGGTGCGGACCTTGTACAGCTGATCGAAGTCGGTCTTCCCCGATCGGGCGACCACGTCGGCCAGATGGGCGTGGACGGCGTCGCGCAGTTGGTCGTCGGACACCCCGGGACGGGCCGCGAGGTCGACGGTCGAGACGTACTTGCCATCCGAGAACAGCTTGGCGGCGGTCGCCTGGTCGAAGAGCACCCCGACATAACCGCCGGTGGACGACGGCATGTCGGTGAGACCGACCACGGTGACGTCCATCGGCGGGGCCAGCCCGGCTCCGACGACCACCTTCGTCCGGCTCCCGACCTTGAGCCCGCCCTTGTCGGCGGCCTGGGAGTTGACCGCGATCTCATCGGACTTCTCCGGTGCGCGGCCCTCGCTGAACTTCATGTCCTCGCCGACCGCCTCGTCGGGCGGGAGGTAGCTCATGCCGACGCTCGGCGCTCCGCCGGTCTGGACGGCCCGGCCGGACGAATCGGCGAGCGTCACCGGCCCGGAGTTCGAGGCGGCCACCCGTTCGATTCCGAGCTTCTGCTCGTTCTTCTTCAGATCGTCGACGATCGTCACGGGCACGCCGGGTGCTTCGTTGCCCGCCGCGGTGATCTCGACCGCGACTCCCTGCGCGACGTTGTCGAAGATCGAGTTGAAAGCGGTGGCCACGGTCGAGGTGAAGATGACCGCGCCCGCGACGAAGCTGGTGCCCAGCACCACCGAGAACACCGTCAGGATCAACCTGATCTTGTGAGACGCAAGGCTTCTCAGAGAAACCTTGCGCATGACGTTGGCAGCCATCGGTTCAGTTCACCTCGCCGGATCCGGCGGGACGCGTCGACTGCCCGTGGTCGTCCTGTCCCGGTGCCGAGTCGTCGAGATTGCGCATCACCTCGAAGACGTCGTCGGCGGACGGGCGCTGCAGTTCCCGGACGATCTGGCCGTCGGCCAGGAAGACGACGCGGTCGGCGTACGACGCCGCGCGCGGATCGTGGGTCACGATCACCACGGTCTGGTTGAACTCGTCGGTCGCGGCGCGCAGGATGGCGAGCACTTCACCGGACGAGCGGGAGTCGAGGTTGCCGGTGGGTTCGTCGCCGAAGATGATGTCCGGACGTCCGACGAGTGCGCGGGCGCAGGCCACGCGCTGCTGCTGGCCGCCGGAGAGTTCACTGGGACGGTGGTTCAGTCGCGGCCGGATGCCGAGGCGGTCGATCACCGTGTCGAACCACGGGCGGTCGACCTCGCGGCCGGCGATCCCCTGTGGCAGGGTGATGTTCTCCTCGGCCGTCAGCGTCGGCACCAGGTTGAACGCCTGGAAGACGAATCCGATGCGGTCGCGCCGCAACTTGGTCATCTCCTTGTCGGACAGACCGGCCAGACCGACGTCACCGATGTGCACCTCGCCCTCGGTGACCGTGTCGAGTCCGGCCAGGCAGTGCATCAGGGTCGACTTGCCGGAGCCCGACGGCCCCATGATCGCGGTGAACTCTCCCGCACGGAATCCGATCGACACGCCCCGAAGCGCGTGCACGGCGGTGTCGCCGCTGCCGTACGTCTTCACCACGTCGTCCGCACGCGCCGCGATCATTGCATGCTTGCCTGCCGGTGCTGTTTCTGTCATGCAGACAAAGGTGTCAGAATTGCGCCGCCCGCGCATCAGGGACCACCCGGAATCACCGCCTCGCCCGACGATTCGCCGCGCGATCCGGACCTATCGGGCTTCGGCCTGCCGGGTTCCGGCGTAGTAGCGGCGCAGGAACTCATCGCGGTACTCGACGTAGTCGCCTTCGTCGATCGCGCGCCGGGCGCGATCGACCAGGGTGATCGTGAACGAGAGGTTGTGCAGGGTCGCGAGCGTGGACGCCAGACCTTCCTTCGCCTTGAACAGATGGTGCAGGTAGGCACGGGTGTACTGCGTCGAGTAGTTGTCCAGCTCTTCATCGAGGGACCGGAAGTCGTTGCGGTACTTGGCATTCGTGATGTTGTACCGGCCGTCGAACGAGTAGATCGCACCGTTGCGCGCCACCCGGGTCGGCGAGACGCAGTCGAAGGTGTCGGCGCCGTTCTCGATGGCGGTGAAGATGTCGTCCGGCTCGCTGATCCCGAGCAGATGCCGCGGGGCGTCGTCCGGGAGCTCGTCGGTGACCCATCCGACGATGGTGCCGAGATTGGCCTTCTCCAGCGCGCCGCCGATGCCGTAACCGCCGAAACCCTTGCCGCCGTTCTCACGATCGATGCGGCTCAGCTCGACGAGGTCGCGAGTCGCCTTCCGCCGCAGGTCCTCGTACTGCGCCCCCTGCACCACACCCCACAGCGCCTGCTGCGGACGATGCGAGCGCTCGACGGAGAGCCGGTTGTGTTCGGCGAGGCACCGAATGGCCCACTGCCGAGTGCGTTCGAGTGACCGCTCCTGGTACCCGCGCGTATTCATCAGCGTGGTGAGCTCGTCGAAGGCGAAGATGATGTCGGCGCCGAGCCGGTGCTGGATCTGCATCGACACCTCGGGGGTGAACCGGTGCATCGACCCGTCGAGGTGCGATTTGAAGGTGACTCCGTCGTCGTCGACGTTGGCCAGCCGCTCCTTGCCGTCGGCGATCTTGTGGTCGTCCTGCTCGCCGACCAGGTCCATCGCGATGACCTTCTTGAAGCCCGCGCCCAGCGACATCACCTGGAAGCCGCCGCTGTCGGTGTACGTGGGTCCGGGCCAGTTCATGAACCGGCCGAGACCGCCGGCCTGATCGACGATCTCCGGCCCCGGCTGCAGATAGAGGTGATAGGCGTTGGCGAGCACGGCCTGCGCGCCGAGCGCGGCGACCGACTCCGGCAGGACCGTCTTGACGGTGGCCTTGGTTCCCACCGGGATGAACGCAGGGGTCTGGATCTCGCCGTGCGGTGTGGTGATGGTCCCGGTGCGCCCGGTGGTGCCTTCGAGGCGGGTTCGCGGAGCGAAGTGGCTGGTGGTCACGCAGGCCATCATCCCAGCCGTGCGCTCGGCCGCTCAAATTCGTTAGCGTTGTGCCCATGACTCGCACGATGAAACTGGCCGCGACCGCACTCCTCGTCTGTTCGATCGCCCTGGCCGCCACCGCCTGCGGTTCGGAGAACGAGGCGTCGTCCGGCGCCGACAAGTCCGGGGCCTCCGCGGTCACCGGTTCCAGCGACACCAGCGTCCCGGTGGTCGGCGGACCGAAGCCCCAGAGCACCGCCGCCACGGACGAGAGCACCGGCGAGGCGACGTCGTCGTCCGGGGACAAGACCTGCGGCCCCACCAAGGGGCCCGACGGCGCCCTCCAGATCCACATCGTCGCGGGCGACCTGTCGTGCTCGTCCGCCAAGGACATCGCGAAGCAGTACGGACCCCTGATCGCGACCGGCGCACCGCAGACCGTGTCGGGCTGGGACTGCGGACCGTCGACGACCGTCGGCGAACTCGCCCGCTGCACCAAGGGCGGCCAGGCCTTCGCGCTGATGCCCAACTGAGGCTCGCAGGCCAACACGCGCAGTCGAGCGCGCAGTAGACCGCTCAGTAAACGCGACATTCGGCGACAGAACCCCCGTCCGGGACGGGGGTTCTGTCGCCGAATGTCGCGTTTGTGTGTGGTGACGCGGTGCGACGCTCAGCCGAGCGCCTGCACCACTCGTTCGAGGGCGGCGACCCGGCTGCCCTTGACCAGCACGGCGTCGCCGCTGCGGAGTCCGCTCAGGGCGTCGACGGCGCCCTCGATGCCCGAGACGTGCGCCACGCCGTCGCCGTAGGCGGGCTCGTCCACCGCGATCACCGTCACGCCCAGTTCACGGGCCCGCTCGGCGACGGCGCGGTGGGCGGCGTCGCTGTCGTCTCCGAGTTCGGCCATCGTGCCGAGCACCGCGAACCGGCGTCCGGCCTCGACGCGCGCCAGTGCCGACAGGCCCGCCGCCATCGACGTCGGGTTGGCGTTGTAGGCGTCGTTGATGACGACGACTCCCGCGGCCGTGGTGCTCATCTCCATCCGCAGTCCGGACAGACCCGCGCGCAGCAGACCGTCGGCGATCCGCTCGACCGACACCCCCACGCCGCCGCCGGCAGCGGCCGCGGCCAGGGCGTTGCCGACCTGGTGCTCGCCGCGTGCCCCGAGCCGCACCGGCACGCTGCCCCACGGGCTGTGCAGAGTGAAGGCCGCACGCAACTGGTCGTCGAGCACGATGTCGGTGGCGCGCACGTCCGCGGCGGGATCGACACCGTAGGTCACGACCCGCGCGCTGGTCCGCGACGCCATCGCCGCGACCACCGGGTGGTCGGCATTGAGAACGGCGAGCCCGTCGGCAGGCAGAGCCTCGACGAGTTCACCCTTCGCCCGTGCCACATCCTCGATGCTGCCGAACATCTCCAGATGCACCGCCTCGACGCGGGTGAGCACTCCGACCGTCGGGGAGGCGATGGAGCACAGCTGTGCGATGTGACCGACACCGCGCGCGCCCATCTCCAGGACGACGGCCTCGGTGTCGTCGGGTGCGCCGAGCAGGGTCAGCGGCAGCCCGAGTTCGTTGTTGAACGACTTCTCGCTCGCGGCGGTGCGGAAGGTGGTCGACAGCACGCCGGCGAGCAGGTCCTTGGTCGACGTCTTGCCGACCGAGCCGGTGACGCCGACGACGCTGCCGGTGAGTCCGGCGCGGACGAAGCGACCGAGATCGGCGAGCGCCTCGGCGGTGTCCGCGACCTGGACGGCCGTCGCGGCGAGGGCCGGATCCGGCGTCCGATCGGTCAGGTACACGGGAGCGCCGGCCTGCACCGCCGCCGGGATGTAGTCGTGGCCGTCACGCGCGGCGACGATCGGCACGAACAGCTGACCGGGCCGCGCGGACCGCGAGTCGATGCTCGCGGAATCGACCGTCACATCCGGTCCGTGAAGGGTGCCGCCGGTCGCGGCGGCGATCTGACTGGCGAGGAGATGCACGACAGACCACGGTACAAGCAAGCACGTATGGTTGCATCCATGAGCACCCCCCTCATCCGCCTGGTCGTCCTCTACGGCGGAGTGTCCGCCGAACACGACGTCTCCCGTGTGAGCGCCGCCCATGTACTGGCCGCCGCGGACCGCTCCAAGTACCGCCTGATCCCGGTCGGCATCGACAAGCGCGGCGGATGGCACCGCAACGACGCCGCGGCCGAAGCCCTAGCCGCCGGCGCGGAACTGCCGAACAGTCTCGACGTCGAAGGCCCCGAGGTGAATCCGCTTCAGGTGCTGGCCGGCCGTCCCGAAGACCTCACCGTGGTGTTCCCGCTGCTGCACGGGCCGCACGGCGAGGACGGCACCGTGCAGGGCATGCTCGAGCTGTTCAAGCTGCCGTACATCGGCTGCGGAGTGCTGGCATCGGCGGTCTGCATGGACAAGGCGATGGCGAAGGAGATCGCCGCTCGCGCGGGCATCCCGCAGTGCAAGTGGATCACCTTCCGCGACGGTGTGGACGACGCCCGCCAGGTGCTGGCCGACGCGACCGAGCAACTCGGTCTGCCGGTGTTCGTGAAGCCGGCGAACATGGGCTCGTCCGTCGGCGTCAGCCGCGCCGACTCGATCGAGGAACTCGACGCGGCGATCAACCACGCCCTCCGTTACGACGACGTGGTCGTCATCGAGGAGACGGTGACCGGCCGCGAGGTCGAGGTGGCCGTCCTCGGCAACGCTGCCCCCGACGCGTCCCTCCCCGGAGAGATCAAGCCCGGCAGTGACTTCTACGACTACGAGGACAAGTACGTCACCGGCGCCGCCGAGCTGATGATTCCCGCACCGCTGTCGGACGAGGCGATCGCGCAGGTGCGCGAGCTGGCCGCCGACGCCTTCGTGGCGTTGCGCTGCGCGGGTCTGGCGCGCGTCGACTTCTTCTACGAGGAGGACGGTCGCGGCTGGCTCCTCAACGAGGTCAACACGATTCCCGGTTTCACCCCCGCATCGATGTACCCCAAGATGTGGGAGGCCACCGGGATCACCTATCCCGACCTGATCGACCGCCTTGTGACGCTGGCGCTCGAAGTGCATCGCCGACGGAGCTCGTTCTCCACCGAGCACTGAGCGTCATCGGTCGGTGCCGATCACCTCACCGGTGGCGGCGTCGACGACCACTTCGGTGTCGTCGCCGGCTGTGCCGACGTTGATCTCGTACACCAGGCGGCCGTTCTCGCGATGGAGCTTCCACTCGGACACCGGTCCGGCGACTCGCGCCTGCGCGGCCCTCATGGCGCGATCGGGTTCGACGGTGACTTCACCCGCCTCGAACCGCTCCGCGCCGGCGTGGGCTGCGTCGTCGCCGTGGAGATCGTCGGTCGTCTTCGCGACCACGCCGCCGTTCGCGGCGTCGATCGTGATGTCGGATTCCTGTGTGCCGGAGGCCAGCTCGATCTCGTACGCGGTCCGGCCGTGCTCGGTCTCGAGCTTGACCGCGGTGGGCGACCCGGTGAACTGCGCGCCGGCGGTCCGCAGTGCGTCGCGCCAGGAGACGGCGGGCGCAGTCGCGGCGAGATCGACACCGCTTCGCGACGGCGCGGCCGACGCCGCCGACGACTGTGACCCGGCGGTCTGGGTGATCGTCTCGGTCTTCGTCTCCGGCGTCGCGTCGTCGGTTCCGCACCCGGCGAGCAGACCTGCGCCCGCGGCCAGTACCGCGGCTGCCGAGAGTCTGATGTTCAGCGCATGTGTGTTCAAGGCGTGTCCTCCCAGAAGAGAAGTCTCGTCACGTGACTCACACCGTACGGACATTCTCCGGGCCGGACATTGGAAAAGGCCCCTGACCTGCTCTGCAGATCAGGGGCCCTCGGCGGTGGCGGAGGGATTTGAACCCCCGGTGCGGGGTTACCGCACACGACATTTCGAGTGTCGCACCTTCGGCCGCTCGGACACGCCACCGCGAAGAACTGTACCGCAGCCCGTCACCAGCACGAAATCGGCAGGTCAGACCCAGTTTCTCGACGATTCAGTGTCCGGAGCGCTTGTTGACGAGATCGTCGAACTTCTCCTTGGCCGTCTCGACCGCGCCGGTGACCTGCTCGCTGTTCGCGATCTCGGCCAGCTTTCCCTTCGCCGTCTCCACCGCGCTCACGACGTGCTCGTTGCTCGCGATCTCGGACAGCTTGTCCTTGGCCGTCTCCACGGCGCCGGCGACGTGCTCGTTGGCGGCGAACTCGGTCAACGCGGACTTCGCGTTTTCCACGCCGGTGACCTGCTCGCTGTTGGCGAATTCGTCGACCTTGCGCACCACCGTGTCGACGACCTCGGTGATCTTGTCGATGGGATCGGACATCTCATTCCCCTTCTCGCGATGTCTGCGCGGGCTGCGCCCACCTCCTCAATCTGCCACAGGCGCACGCGCGCGGCGAGAGCCCGGAAGCGAATTCAGGGATAGTTCAGGGCTGACCCCGACGGCCGGCGAAGAAGTCGCGGACCAGGGCGGCGCACTCGTCCTCGCGGACCCCGCCGAGCACCTCCGGGCGGTGCAGCTGCCGCTCATCGCGCAGCACGTCCCAGAGTGACCCGACGGCGCCGGTCTTCGGCTCCCAGGCACCGAAGATCAGCCGCGAGACGCGCGACAGTCCGATCGCGCCGGCGCACATCGTGCACGGCTCCACGGTGACGACCAGGGTGCAGCCCGACAGCCGCCATCCGTCGCCGTGGCGGGCGGTGGCCGCCCGCAGCGCCAGGATCTCGGCATGAGCGGTCGGATCGCCATCGGCTTCGCGGCGGTTGGCGGCACGGGCCAGCTCGCTCCCGTCCGGCCCGAAGACGACTGCCCCGATCGGGACATCGCGGGAGTCCGCATCCCGTGCCGCTTCGAGTGCGACGGACATCAGGGCCGCCGCGTCCCGGTCCACCGCTCCCCGATCCGGTCGCGGGCTGGGGTCCACCGGCATGGACCCGGTCAGCGACCGAGCTTGTCGAGTTCCGCGGCAAGCTCGTCGGCGAAGCCGAGGCGCGCGGCGATCATGCCGATCTGCTCGTCGGCGTACAGATCGGTGTCACCGACGATGATGCTGAGCACGGCGTCCGGCAGACCGAGGTCGGCCAGGATCGAGAGGTCGCCCTCCTCCCACGGATCCACGTCGTCGAGCTCGTCGGGATCGATGTCGGGGATGTCGACGTGCAGCGCGTCGAGGGCGTCGGCGGCGATGTCGTACTCCACCGCGGCGGTGGCGTCCGAGAGGAGCACGTGGGCTCCGGCGGGAGCCGGCCGGACGATGAGGAAGAACTCGTCGTCCACGTCCAGGAGGCCGAACACGGCTCCGGTGGCCCGCAGTTCCCGCAGCTGCAGTTCGGCGTCGTCGAGACTGTCGAGAGCGGACGGCTTCAGCGTCGTGAGCTTCCACCCCGACTCCTCGCGGACGACCGCGACAGCGAATCCTTCGACCTCGTCGTATTCGCTCTGCGCACCGGGCTTCGCCATGACCGCCACCGTAGTCGGTTTTCGGGACTCTCCCAAGTCGAACCGACCCCGATGTGCCACGCTGGAACCGTGTCTGCTGCACCGTCTCGCCCCGTCTGCATCCTCGGTCTCGGCCTCATCGGCGGGTCCCTGCTCCGCCGCCTCTCCGACACGGGCGGTCCCGCGTTCGGCTACAACCGCTCGGCGGGCACCGTCGAGGCCGCGGCGGCCGACGGCTACGACGCCTCCACGGACCTGTCCGCGGTCCTCGAGCGCGCCCGGAACGACGACGCGATCGTCGTTCTGGCGACTCCCTTCACCGCACTCGAACCGATGATCACCGCGGTCCGGGAGCTGGCGCCGGACTGTCTTCTCACCGATGTGGTGAGCGTGAAGGAGCAGGTCTCCGACCTCGTCCGACGGCTCCATCCGCGGGCCCGGTACGTCGGCGGGCATCCGATGACCGGCACCACCGAGTCGGGTTGGCCGGCCACCGACCCGGCGCTCTTCGAGGGCGCGATGTGGATGGTCGCGACGCACGACGACACCGTCGCCGACGACTGGCTCGACGTCGCGGGGATCGCCCTGGCCGCAGGCTCGTACGTGGTACCCGCCGCGGACGACGCGCACGACCGCGCGGCGGCGGCGATCTCCCACAACCCGCATCTGACCGCCGCGGTGACCGCCACGGTCGGCGCGGGTGAGAGCGACCTCGCGCTCCGGCTGGCCGCAGGCAGCTTCCGGGACGGCACTCGGGTGGCGGGTACCGCCCCCGACCTGCAGCGGGCGATGCTCGAAGCCAACTCGGTGGCCCTGCTCAACACGCTGAGCGAGACGATCGACCGGTTGATCACCGCGCGCGACGCACTGCGCGAGCACGGCGACGTCGCGGTGATCGTCGACGACGGCCACCGCGCGCGGCGCAAGTACGAGCGGATCGCCGGATCGCCGCCGGAGCCGATCACCGGCGTCCGGATCGGCGATGCCCGGTGGCAGGAGGAATTGCGCAGGCAGGCCCACCTGGCCCGGGTGTGGATGGGCTGAGCGGCCCGGATCAGATCAGCGTCGCGATACCCGCGTAGTCGCGCACGATGCCTGCGTCGTCGACCGTCAGATCGCGACGTCCCTTGGGACCGATCACCGTGACGCGGCCTTCCGGGCCGCCGACGTAGCTCTTCTGCACCGAGTCGATCTCACAGTCGGGCAGCCGGAGCCTGACGACCGGGACGTCGTCGCGGCAGACGCCGTCGGCGATCCCGAAGCGCCGGATCGGCAGTCCCTTGAAGAAGGGCGAGAGCTCCAAGTCGATCATCTCGGCCCCGTCGAAGTCACTGCGCACGGTGCTGGTCGGCGACTGGACCATCCAACGACCGTCCATGTCACGGCTGATGTCGAGCGAGCTCTCGCCGCCGGCGCGCAGCAGGCGCACCGACAGCCGCCGCGTCACCCCGCTGTCGTTGGTGACGAGTTCGTACGATGCGGAGTAGGCCTCGGTGGTGTCGGTGGCGGCGGCCACGATGCGGCCGTACGCGCGGACCCGGGCACCGCTCAGATTCAGCCGCACTTGCTCGAACCGATCGCCGTCGGCGCTACGCCAGGTCAGCATCGCTTTCACGCCGGCATCGGCGGACGACGCGTCGAAGGAAGTCATTCTCTAACGGTAGCGTCATCCCTCGTATCGACAGGTGAGCATGCCCGAAGACTGCGCGTCCTGCGTCGTCTGACGGTCGACCACCTTGCCGTCGACCGTGATGCTGCATGACGCCGGATCGGTGTCCGAGAGGATCACGCTGACCCGCAGCAGCGCGTTCTGGCTGCCGCGCACGGTGTGCCGCCACGTGCCGCCGGCGTTGCGTTCGATCTTCACCGACGTGTCGTCGACGTACAGGATGGTCGCGCGCCCGGAGTCGACCTGGTACTCCACCGTCGCGGCGCCGGAGTGGACCGGCGGCTGTGCGCTGTCGGGATCGCGCGGCACCGACTGTTCGGGTTGGTCGGGCAGGCCCCGCAGATAGGGATCGTCGGTCGACTGCGCGTCGGGCGGATCGGCTCGCCGCACCGGGTCGTCGTCGCCGGTCGGAAACATCCGGAAGGCGAGCGCAAGGCACAGCACCCCGACGGCGACGACGGCGACGCCGACGGCGAGACCGCGACGTCGATCCGGAGGTGGCTGCGGCGCGGGCGCGGGTGGGGTGGGATCGGGCGGCGCGGCCGCGGGCGGCGGCCCGGCGAGAGCGCGTTCCCGGTCGTCGTAGGTGAACAACGGAGCGCCGTGCTCGCTGTAGCCGAGCGGTGGGTACGACTGCCCGGGAGCCAGCGGCGGCCGGTATCCCGGCGCCGGCTGCGATGACCGGTCCACGGCGGCTCCTCCCGACGACGTCCTCCCTTCGATGGTGCCAGAGGCGACGGCCCGGGCACGCCGACGGCCCGGATCCCCGATCGGGAATCCGGGCGGTCGCGGCCGGATCGGTCAGGCCTTGACGTCGGACGGATGCGTCGCCAGCGGAGTCACCGTGATGTCCATGTACGGGAACAGCGGCAGCCCCGACAGGATCTCGTGCAACTCGTCGTTCGACTCGACGTCGAAGATCGAGTAATTGGAGTACTCGCCGACGATGCGCCAGATCTGCGGCCACTTGCCCGACCGCTGAAGCTCCTGCGAGTACGCCTTCTCCCGCGCGACGGTCTCCTCACGGACCGTCAGGTCCATGTCGTGCGGAATCCGCACATCCATCCGGACGTGGAACAGCATCGGCTCAGCCCTCCACCGGATCGAGCACGAAGCCGTAATCGATCGTGTAGCCGCCGTGACCGTCCGGCTTCGGGTCGAGAATCAGTTCCGGCTTCACGGCGTCGGCGATGTCGTCGCCGTTGTGCGGATCGCCCGGGAAGTACAGCTGGGCGGTCAGCAATTCGTGCCCCGGAGCCGAGACCTTGACGTGCAGGTGAGCCGGGCGCCACGCGTGCCAGCCGGCCGCGGCGATCAGCTTGCCGCACGAGCCGTCCGTCGGGATCTGGTAGGGGGCGGGACGGATCGTGGTGATCTTGAACTTGCCGTCGGGGCCGGTCGAGAAGGTGCCGCGCAGATTCCACTCCGGGATGCCCGGGGCGAACTGCGAGTAGTAGCCGTCGGCGTCGGCGTGCCACAGCTCCACCTTGCCCTGCAGCGGGGTGCCGTCGGTGGAGGTGATCTGCGCCTCCCAGACCAGCGGATCGCCCGCCTCGCCGTCGCGCATCGGGATGGTGCCCTCGGCGCCCTGCTCGGGCGCATCCGGGACGTAGTACGGCCCTTCGATCGAGCCCTTGTTGCCGTGGCGGTGCGCGGTGTTGACGTCCTCGACGACGTGCTCCACCCACACGTCCAGGAACAGCGGCCACTCGCCGTCGAGGCCCACCTGGATCATCCACGCCTTGAGGGCGTTGTACTCGTCGTAGGTGACCTGGTTGTCGCGGATCGTCTGGTGGACCCCGGCCAGCACCTGGCGGGCGAGCTTGTCGACGCGCTCGGGGCTGACGTTCTTGACGGCGTCGTACGGCGACTTGTCCTGCTGGAAGCGCTCGGTGGCGGATGCGCCTGACGCCGCGGCGGACGGGCTGTGCTCGGTGGTGGTCATGACTGTCTCCTTTGATCTTCAGTTCGTCGTCTCGCCCATGGGCTGTGCGAGGAGTCGTTCACTTGTCGGTGCGGTAGCGGTCGAGTTTGTCGGGGTCAATGTCGATTCCGAGTCCGGCGCCGGATGAGGTCTGCAGGCAGCCGTCACGGATCTGGAGCGGTTCGGCGAGCAGGTCGTCGCTCATGTCGAGGAAGTTCGACAGTTCGCCCGCATAGTGCGAGGTCGCTTCGAACGCCGCACCGAAGGCCAGCGCGCAGGCCGTGCCTATCTGGCCGTCGATCTGATTGCCCATCACCATCTCCAGGCCGAGGCCCTCCGCCAGGTGATGCACACGCCGCGACTGCGTGAATCCGGTGCGGGCGGTCTTGATGTTGATCGCCGTGGCCGATCCCGCGAGGATCTCGCGAGTCACGTCGGCCGGCGTGGGAACCGATTCGTCCGCGATGAACGGGATGTCGAGCTTGCCGACCAGCCAGCGACGCCCGAGGACGTCGTCGGCGGGGCAGAGTTCCTCGGCGAACAGCAGGTCGAGGTCGGCCATCTCCTTCATGGCGCGGGCCGATTCGGCGGCGGTCCAGCCGCGATTGCCGTCGATGTACAGCTCGACGCTGTCGCCGAAGTGTTCGCGCAGCGCCCGTACGACGGCGATGTCGAGCTCGGCCGGGCGCCGCCCGACCTTCACCTTGAACGTCGAGATACCGTGCCGCTCGCGCACCTTCTGAGCTTCGGCGACCATCTTCGCCGGATCGTCGAAGCCGAGCATGTGGCTCACCCGCATGCGGTCGGTGTATCCGCCGAGGAGTTCGGAGACCGGCTGCCCGAGGGTCTTGCCCAAGGCGTCCCACAGGGCCATGTCGATCGCCGACTTGGCGGTGGGATTGCCGACGGTCCGTGCCAGCCTCGCCCCCACCTGTTCGCGTTCGAGCAGGGTGAGGCCGTGCAGTTGTTCGGCGAAGACGTCCTCGATGACGGCGACGATGCCGCGCTGGGTCTCGCCGTAAGTGTAGGGCCGCGGCGGCGCCTCGGCGACGCCGATCACCCCGTCGTCGGTGTGCACGCGGACCAGGACGTGCTCGGCCGCGTGCACCTCGCCCGAGGCGAAGTGAAGGGGTTTGAGGTAGGGAATCGAGAAGGGAATCGATTCCACCCGGGTGATCTTCAACGTGTCTCTCCCATCGAGGAGTCCAGGGCCCGCGCGGACGCGGACGCGAATGCAGCGGCGGCGACGGCGGCCACGGCGTCGACCACCGGGTTGTCGTCGCCCGCGCGCCGGGCGAGAGCCACCGGCATGGTTCCGGTGTCGGGCAGGTCGCGCACCACGACGTTCTCCAGCGGCAGTGCGCGGACGGAGGCGGGCAGCAGGGCCACGCCGAGTCCGGCGGCGACCAGCGCCAGGAGCACCGGGGTGCCGGAGGCGTCGTGGGCGCGGTGCGGGACGAAGCCCGCTGTGCGGCAGGTGCGGACGGCGGCCTCGTTGACCGCCGAGTCGCGACTGTCGTACATGACGAACGATTCGCTGCGCAGATCGTCCACCGAGACCACCGGTTCCACCGCGAGACGGTGGTCGGAGGCGACCGCCAGGACGAGTGGCTCCACGTCGATCGTCCGGACCTCGATCCCCTCTCCGACCACCGGCGGCCGGAGTACGCCGAGGTCGATGGCGCCGTCGCGGAGCCGATCGCACTGGTCGGGGGTCAGCAGATCGGAGACGATCCGCAACTCCACGTGCGGCAGTTCGCTGCGGACGGCCCGGGCGATGCGCGGCAGATGCGAGAACACGGCGATGCCGGTGAGTCCCAGGCGGACCACACCGCTGCGGCCGGCCGCGACGCGCTGCACGCCGTCGACGGCCGCGTCGATGCCCACCAGAATCCGGTCCACCTCGCCCTTGAGGAACTCACCCGCCGCGGTCAGCGTCACCTGACGGGTGGTGCGGGCGAACAGCGAGACCCCCAGCTCGGCCTCCAGTTGGCGGATCGCGTACGACAACGCCGGCTGCGCGATGTGCAACCGGTCCGCCGCCCGCCCGAAATGACAGGTGTCGGCGACGGCGGCGAAATATCGCAGATGCCGTAGCTCCATGTCGCGCTCCTGTCGGTGTGTCGATTCACCGGCCGGGACGCATCGTCATAGTCGCCCCTCTGTGTGATCCGGATCATCCGTACGACCACGGTAAGCACAAGATCCATACGACACCAGGACTCATTTTCGCCTTATTGATCTGTCCTGTTTATGAATCTACGCCTGGGTCAACACTGGGGTTTCTACTGGTGTGAGTGCCATCACGAGATGGGACCGTCGAGGGACAACGCACACAGGAGGTTCTCAATGACTGCGACCAGTTCTCGCCCCAGCGCGTCGATTCCCGGTACGGCGATCACCGCGGACACCCGCGAGCACGTCCGCGAAGTACTCCGGGACGCCGTCATCGACGACCGCGAGGCCGGGGTGTTCCGCGCCAACCGCCGGATCTTCACCGACGAGGACATCTTCGAACTGGAGATGCGGCACATCTTCGAGGGGAACTGGATCTACCTCGCGCACGAGAGCCAGGTCGCGAACCCGGGCGACTACTTCACCACCTACATCGGCCGCCAGCCGGTGGTCATCACCCGCGGCCGCGACGGCGAACTCAACTGCCTGATCAACGCCTGCGCGCACCGCGGAGCGATGATCTGCCGCCGCAAGACCGACAACCGGATGACGCTCACCTGCCCGTTCCACGGCTGGACCTTCCGCAACGACGGCACCCTGCTCAAGGTGAAGGACCCCGACGGCGCCGGATACCCGTCCACCTTCGACTGCGAGGGATCGCACAACCTCACGAAGGTCGCGCGGTTCGACAGCTATCGCGGGTTCCTCTTCGGCAGCCTCAACGCCGACGTCCTCCCCCTCGAGGAACACCTGGGCGACACCCGCCGGGTGATCGACATGCTCGTCGACCAGTCGCCGGACGGCCTGGAGGTGCTGCGCGGCGCGTCGACCTACACCTACGACGGCAACTGGAAGGTCCAGGCGGAGAACGGCGCCGACGGCTACCACGTGACCGCGACGCACTGGAACTACGCCGCCACCACCTCCCGGCGCACCACCGGGGAGTCGAAGAACGACGCGAAGGTGCTCGACGCCGGCGGATGGGGCAAGTCCGGCGGCGGCTACTGGTCGTACCCGCACGGTCACCTGTGCCTGTGGACCTGGGCGGCCAACCCGCAGGACCGGCCGCTGTGGGACCGGATGGACGAACTCAAGGCCCAGTTCGGCGAGGCCAAGGGCGAGTTCATGGTGAAGGGCTCACGCAATCTGTGCCTGTATCCGAATGTCTACCTGATGGACCAGTTCTCCACCCAGATCCGGCACTTCCGCCCGATCGCACCGGACAAGACCGAGGTCACGATCTACTGCATCGCGCCGAAGGGTGAGAGCGACGCCGCCCGTGCCCACCGCATCCGCCAGTACGAGGACTTCTTCAACGCGTCGGGAATGGCGACGCCGGACGACCTCGAGGAGTTCCGGTCGTGCCAGCTGACCTTCCGCGCGACCGCCGCGCCCTGGAACGACATGAGCCGCGGCGCCGAACACTGGCTCACCGGTCCGGACGAGGTCGCCACCGCGCTCGACATGCCGAACGTGATCTCCGCCGGCCTGAAGAACGAGGACGAGGGTCTCTACCCCGTGCAGCACGGCTACTGGCTCAAGACCATGCGCCGCGCCGTCGATGCCGAGGACGTCGAGACCGCCGTCGGCTGAGCGCGATCGGACCACCACTTCGTACCCGAGATCGGACAGGACTCATGACTACCGCCCAGACCACTCCGGCCGACACCGACGGCCGCAAGCTCATCACCCAGAACGCCATCGAACAGTTCCTCTACCGCGAGGCACGGTACCTCGACGACCGCGAGTTCGAGAAGTGGCTCGACTGCTACGCCGACGACGTCGTCTACTGGATGCCGTCGTGGGCCGACGACGATCGCCTCACCGAAGACCCCCGACGGGAGATCTCGCTGATCTACTACGGCAACAAGGGCGGGCTCGAGGACCGGGTGTTCCGGATCCGTACCGAACGGTCGTCGGCGACGTCGCTTCCCGAGCCGCGCACCAGCCACAACATCACCAACGTGGAGGTGATCGAACGGCGCGGCGACATGGTTGACGTCCGGTTCAACTGGCACACCATGTACTTCCGCTATCACACCGTCGACCCGTACTACGGCACGTCGTTCTACACGATCGACTTCTCCGGCGAGGCACCGCTGATCCGCCGCAAGACCGTGGTCCTCAAGAACGACTACATCCACCACGTGGTGGACGTCTACCACTTCTAGGGACTCACCATGACTGTCACTTCCGGCCCCGCATCCGGACGCACCGCGGCACCCGCCGAGGCGCCGACGCACCGCGTCGCACTCGCCTTCGAGGACGGGGTCACCAAGTTCATCGACTGCCGCGAGGACCAGACGGTGGCAGACGCGTCGTACCGGCAGCGGATCAACATCCCGCTCGACTGCCGCGACGGCGCCTGCGGCACCTGCAAGGCCATGTGCGAATCGGGCGACTACGACGGCGGCACGTACATCGACGACGCCCTGTCGCCCGCGGAGTCGGCCGACGGCTACGCCCTGCCGTGCTGCATGAAGCCGCGGTCGGACCTGGTGCTGCAGATCGCGGCCACGTCGGACGTCGCCAAGACCCAGGCCGCCGAGTTCAGCGCCACCGTGGTCGGGCTCGAGCGCCTCTCGCCCACCACGATGCGCCTGTCCGTCGAGATCCCGAACCGCTCCGAGCTGGCGTTCCTGCCCGGTCAGTACGTCAACATCGACGTTCCGGGCACGGACGACGGCAGCGGGAGTCCGGTGCGCCGCTCGTATTCCTTCGCGAACGGACCGCACGAGGACACTCTCGTCTTCCTGGTGAAGCTGACTCCCGGCGGCGCGATGTCGACCTATCTCACCGACCGGGCGTCGACCGGCGATCTGCTGACGCTGCGCGGGCCGCACGGATCGTTCTTCCTGCGCGAATCGATGCGGCCGGCACTGCTGCTCGCCGGCGGCACGGGCCTCGCGCCGATCCTCGCGATCCTGCGGAAGCTGCGCCACGACGGCAGCGCGCGCCGCATCCATCTCATCTACGGCGTCTCCACCGACGACGACCTCGTGGAGACCGAGACGCTCGACCGGATGCAGTCGGAGGTCGCCGGATTCACCTGGGACCACTGCGTCTCCGATCCCGGCAGCAGCGCCGCGAACAAGGGCTACGTCACCTCGCTGATCGCTCCCCGTCACCTCTACGGCGGCGACGTCGCGACCTACCTGTGCGGGCCGCCGCCGATGGTCGAATCGGTGCGCAGACACTTCGTCGAGGCGGGGATCGAACTGACCGGGTTCTACTACGAGAAGTTCGCCCTCGCTGCGGGCCCGTCGCCCGCCGAGCCGGTGACCGACGCAGTCGCGGCATCGGCGTCGGCGAACGCCGAGGCGCCCGTCGACGTGCCGATCGCGCCCGCCCTCGACGCCCGCGCCGTCGCGGGGCAGCCGGTGCTTCCGGCGATCAGCCTGCCCGGTCTCGAACCGCGGTCCGCGCCGGGCGCGGACGAGTCCCGGGCCCGCATCGCCGGGCAGCGGATCTGGCCGGAGCCGACCGCCGCCGAACCGTCTGCTCTGCTCGACGCCGACACCGGAGTCCTGGAACCCGGTGCGGCCAGGTCGATCGCCGGGCAGGAGGTGTTCCCCGGCTCGGCTGCCGCCCCCGTGGCGGACGTCGACGCGGCCGCCGAATCGGTGGCGACCCAGCCCGGGACCACGGCGGACGAGCCCGCGAGCATTGCACCCGCAGAGGTCCCGACGGTCGGTTCCGAGGGTTATGAGATCGGCGAAGAGCATCCCGAGATCCACGAATCCGATGCGCTCTTCGAAGCCCGAGCCGCGCTGGAACTCGGTGCTCTCGAGTTGATGATCGGCCGGATGACCTCGCAGCAACTCGCCGGGTATCGCCTCCTCGCGGAGGCCACCGTCCCGTACGTGGACGGCGATCGCTTCGTCGACTCAGCCGAGTACACGGCCACCAACGCCGCTTTCCACGACTACCTGTTCCACGTCACCGGCAACACCCACCTGCTGGAGGCGTACACCGCGCTCGGGGTCAAGGGCCGGATGAGCGAAGTACTGCGGACCGCCACCTGGTGCCATCCCCTGTGCACCCAGGACCATCTCGACATCGTCGCCGCGTTCGAAGCCGGAGACCGCGACACCGCCCGCGCCCTCATCAGCGCACACGGCGAACGATCCAAGCAGACGATGCGGCGAGCGATGGCCGACGAACTCGCCGCTCGCAAGCCACGGTTCGTGACTCCGGGACGGTTCGCCGGGAAGGTCGTCGTCGTGACGGGCGCCGGGCAGGGCATCGGCGAGGCCACGGCCCGCCGGATCAGCGCCGAGGGCGGACGCGTGGTGGTGGCCGACCGGTCCGAGTACGCGCGCACGGTCGCGTCTGATCTGTCGGCGAGCGGACCCGGCGCGATCGCGGTGAACGCCGATCTGGAGTCGTATGCCGGCGCCGCGGAGGTGATCGATCGCGCGCTGGCCGCCTACGGGCGGGTGGACGTGCTGGTCAACAACGTGGGCGGCGCCATCAACTTCAAACCCTTCACCGAGTTCACCGACGAGGAGATCCGCGCCGAGGTGGACCGTTCGTTGATGACCACGCTCTACGCTTGCCGCGCGGTGCTGCCCACGATGGTGGAGCGAGGCGGCGGCGTCATCGTCAACGTCTCCTCGGCGGCCACCCGGGGCATCCATCGGATTCCGTACTCCGCGGCCAAGGGCGGGGTCAACGCGATCACCGCCTCCCTGGCGATGGAGTACGCACCGGCCGGTGTGCGAGTGGTGGCCACTGCCCCCGGCGGAACCGACGCCCCGCCGCGCCGTGTTTCACGGGGAACACCGGTGCCGGCCGACGACACGCAGCGCGAATGGTTCCAGGCACACATCGACCAGACGCTCGACGCCTCCCTGATGAACAGGTACGGAACCCTCGACGAACAGGCCGCGGCGATCTGCTTCCTGGCCTCCGACGAGGCCTCGTACATCACCGGTTCGGTGCTTCCGGTCGCCGGCGGCGACCAGGGGTGAGCCCCATGCGTGCCCGTCGTTCGCGGCAGTCGACCGCGAGCGACGCCACGCGTCCGCCCTGACAGGAATAACCTCGACAACCATGATCATCGAGGCCGCCTGCGTCGGCCGGGAGAACGAACTGTCGGAGCTGACCGGCCGCGTCGCCGACGCCGCCGGTCCCGGCTTCGTGCTGATCACAGCCCCGCACGGTGCCGGGAAGTCGACGTTGCTGCGGCGCCTGTCGGAGATCCTGCGGGGTCGCCGGGTCCGGGTCGCCGCCGCACCCGAGCTCGGCGATCCGGCCGAGCTCTTCGGTGACGACCCCGCAGCGCTGCTGATCGACGACGCCGATCATGCGGACGACGCGGCTCTGCGCCGGCTCGGGCGGCTCGCCGCCGCGCGTCCGCAGGCCCACGTCACGGTGATCCTGGCCGCGGAGCGGTCCACGCCCGCCATCGCCGACCTGCTGCCGGACACCTTGCGACTTCCAGGTCTGGACCGCAGCGCCGTGGCGGAGATCGCCGCGGCCCGCGGGCGGTCGGTGCACCCGTCTCTTCTCGACGAACTGACCAGGCACACGATGGGCCGACCGCGCGAGATCGTCGAACTGCTCGACGAGTTGCCCGACCGTCTGTGGTCGCGGGCCGACGCAGCCCTGCCCGCACCGGCCCGTGAGGTGGAACGGGTCCAGACCGCCCTGGCGGCGTGTCGACCGGAGACGCGGCGGCTCATCGAGGCGATCGCGATTCTGAACGATCCGAACTCACTCGGCACGGCCGTGGAACTCTCGGCGGTCGGCGACGTGCTGTCCGCCGTCGACGAGGCGGTCGGAACCGGGCTCGTGGAGCCGGCCGCCGCCGTCGGTCCGGCCGCCTCGGCCCTGGCCGTGCCGACTCCGGTCACCCGTGCCGCGGTACTCGAAGTGCTGGGGCCCAAGCGGACCGGGTTGCTGCACCGCCGAGCCTCGGAGCTGGTGGCGGATCCGGCACGCAGACTGCATCATCGCGTCGCCGCCGCACCGGTGCCGGACGCCGAACTCGCGGACGAGGTCGCCGCACTGGCGGCCGATCGGGGCGGCGCGGGCGAATGGGCGGAGGCCGCCGAGCTCTACCGTGAGGCCGGGCGGCTGACCGACGAGCCGCTCCGGCATGCCGAACGAGTGACGCTCTCGGTGGACGCGCTCTTGGCCGACGGTGACTGCCTCACCGCCGGTTCCATGGTGCCGACGGTGGAGAGCCTTCGCGAGACTCCGCTGCGCAATGCGACACTCGCTTATCTGGCGATCCTGCGCGGACGATCGGCCGAGGCCCGGATCCGGCTCGACAGAGCGTGGGGCATCGTCAGCGTGGAGCGCGAACCCGCGATCGCGGCCCTCATCGCGCAGCGTTACGTACTGCACTGCCTGGTCCGCTGTCAGGGCGAGCGCCTCGTCGGCTGGGCGGACCGCGCGATCGACATGGCCGGAACCGCCTCGCCCGCCGGTGTGGAGGCCGCCGCGATCCGCGGGCTCGGCCTGGCATGGTCCGGCCGCACGGCCGACGCCGTCGCGTCGTACGACGCGCTGGGCCGCGACGTCCGGTTCGGAGCGCAGACGCAGCGGGTCGCCATCGGCCACGGCTGGCTGCAGCTGGGGCTGGACGAGGTGGACTCCGCGCGCACCAGTCTCGAGACGGCGGTGTCGATGGCGAATCTGGGCGGCTCCAAACGCATCACGCTGTGGGCACTGGGCTGGCTGGCCCGTCTGCGGTTCGTGAGCGGCGACTGGGACGGGGCACTGCTCACCGTCGCGCAGTCGCGCGAGCTCGCGACCACCAGCGGCATCACCCTCGCCACCCCGCTCGCCGACTGGACCGCGGCTCAGGTCCACTGCCTCCGAGGCGACCGGGAGGCCGCGGACGCCGCGGTCGCGCATTCGGCCCGACTGGCGGGCGACTACGAGATCATGCAGATTCCGCTGCTGCTGGCACAGGCGCAGATCGCCGAGGCGGCCGCCGATTACAACAAGGTCACCCGAGTTCTCTCCCCGCTGAGGCTCCTCGCCGAGGACACTCCGGCTCTCACCGAACCGGGCTGGTGGCCGTGGGTGGACGTGCTGGCCAACGCGCTGGTACTCGACGGCCGGCTCGAGGCCGCCGACAGTCTGCTCCGCCCGCACGAGGAACTGGCCGACCTGCGCGGGCATCGTTCGGCCGGTGCCCGGCTCCGCTACGCCCGCGGCCGCTATCTCGGTGCCATCGGCGACATCGCCTCCGCGCGAAGGAAGTTCGAGGAGGCCCTCGAGCTTCTCGACGGTCTGCCCCTGCGGCACGACCAAGCGCGCGTCAACTTCGCCTACGGGCAGACTCTCCGCCGGGCGGGCAAGCGGCGCGCCGCCGATGCGGTGATGGGCAACGCCCGCGACATCTACCGGTCGCTCGGAGCCACGGCGTACGTCGACCGCTGCGACCGCGAGTTGAAGGCCGGCGGCCTGCACGCGGTTCGCGGCGACCGCAGTTCTGCGGAGCTGACACCGCAGGAGGAGTCGGTGACCGCGCTGGTGGCCTCCGGGATGAGCAACCGGGAGGTGGCCGCCGAGCTCTACATCTCACCGAAGACGGTGCAGTACCACCTGACCCGCATCTACGCGAAACTCGGCGTCCGGTCGCGTTCGGAGCTGGCCGCGCTGCGCCGGTGATCTCGGCAGCGGCTACTGCGCCAGCAGATGGTCCAGCAATGCCGGATTCACGATCTGCGGTTGCTGAGCACAGGCCAGGTGGGCCGACTCGGGAACCACCAGCAGCCGACCGTCCTGGACGCCGTCGACGATCTCGGCCAGGACCGACGGTCCGGTCGCGGTGTCGTCGCGGCCGGCGATCGCCAGGGTCGGCGCGGAGATCGACGGCAGATCGGCGCGCTGATCCATCGCGGCGATCGCCTCGCAGCAGCCCGCGTACCCCTCTGCGGGCGTGCCCGCGACCATCGCCTCGTAGTAGCGCTTCCGCTCGGCGTCGGCGGACAGGTACTCGGGGGTGAACCAGCGGCTCACCACCGCCTCGGCGATCGGCGCGACACCGTCCGCACGCACGGCGGCCGCCCGTTCCGCGTACGACTCGGCGTTGGCCAGCCGGGCCCCGGTGCACAGCAGCGCCAGGCGCCGAACGCGGTGCGGTGCGCGGACCGCGACCCGCATCGCGGTCATGCCGCCGAGCGAGAGCCCCACCAGGTGGGCGCGGTCGACGCCGAAACCGTCGAGGAGCGCCAGCACGTCATCGGCGAGGTCGTCGATGCTGTACGGTCCGTCCGGCACCGGGCTCTGCCCGTGACCGCGGGTGTCGTAGCGGATCACCATGAAGTGCTGTTCCAGGTCGGCGATCTGCGCGTCCCACATCCGGTGCGTGGAGCCGAGCGAGTTGGAGAGCACGACGGCGGGTCCGTCGGGCCGGCCGCTGACCACCGCGTGGACGTCGACGGCGCTCATCGGATCGCCTCGAACACGGCCGCGAGTCCCTGGCCGCCGCCGATGCACATCGTGACCAGCACGTTTCGGGCGCGTTGTCGCTTCGCCTCATGGGCAGCGGTGACCACCAGCCGCGCGCCGGTCGCTCCGATCGGGTGGCCCAGCGAGATGCCCGAGCCGTTGGGATTGAGCCGCTCGTCGCCGGGCTCGACTCCCCATTCGGCCAGGACGGCCAGCACCTGCGCGGCGAAGGCCTCGTTGAGTTCGATGAGGTCGATGTCGTCGAGTGTCAGTCCGGCGCGCGCGAGTGCCTTGGCGGTGGCACCGACCGGCCCGATCCCCATCTCCTCGGGTGCGCATCCGGTGACGGCCCACGAACGCAGTGCGAGCATCGGATCGAGGTCGCGCCGCTCCGCTTCGGCGAGTGTGGTGACCACCATCATCGCGGCGCCGTCGTTCTGGCCCGAGGCGTTTCCGGCAGTGACGGTCGAGTCGGGGTCGACGGCCAGGCGGATCGGGCGCAGTCGGGCCAGCGATTCGGCCGTGGTGCCGGGACGTGGATGCTCGTCCCGGTCTACGACGACGTCGGGGTCGCGGCGGCCGCCCGGGACGGTGACCGGAACGATCTCGTCGGTGAATCGGCCGGCCTCGATGGCGGCGAGGGCACGGCGATGCGATTCGGCGGACAGCCGATCCTGTTGCTCTCGGGTGAGTCCGTAGCGGGCGCGCAGATTCTCGGCGGTCTCGATCATCCCTCCCGGCACCGGATGCGATTGCCCGCCCGCCGTCAACCGAGCACGATCGAGGCGATCGCGCAGTTCCACGCCGCCCTGCCCGACCCCGGTGCGCAGGCCGAGCGCGTAGTGCTCGACGGTGGACATCGACTCGGCGCCGCCCGCGACGATCAGATCGGCCCCTCCCCCGGCGATCTGCGCCGCCCCGGACAGGACGGCCTGCAGACCCGAGCCGCAGCGGCGGTCGAGCTGCATTCCGGGCACCCCGGCGCCGAGTCCGGCGTCGAGGGCGGCGATCCGGCCGAGAGCCGGCGACTCGCCGCTCGGATACCCCTGTCCCAGCACGACGTCGTCGACCTCGTTCTCTCCGAGACCGGTCCGGGCGACGAGCTCGCTGAGCAGGTCGGTCGCGAGGCGGTCGACCGTCAGCTTCGCCAGCGCTCCGCCCATGCGGCCGACCGGTGTCCGCAGCGGGGAACAGATCACGATGTCGTCGTGGGTGCGAATGCCGGACGCAGTAACCATGCGTCCAGCCTAGAAAGCCGGACCCATATCGTGAAGTACATGTTCTACGATCGCTGAAACAGGAGAGGTATCAATCATGGAACTGCGGCATCTCCGGTATTTTCGCGTGGTCGCCGAGGAGCTGCACTTCCGTCGCGCCGCCGAACGTCTGCACATCGCGCAGCCGCCGCTGTCTTCGCAGATCAGACAGCTCGAAGAAGAGCTCGGCGTCCAGTTGCTGACGCGATCGACCCGTCGCGTGGAACTGACTCCGGCCGGGGAGGTGTATCTGGACCGGGTCCGCGAGATCCTCGACGCCGTCGATGCGGCCGGCGAGCAGGCGCACCGGGTGGCCGAGGGCATGCAGGGCGCGTTGACGATCGGGTGCGTCGGATCGGCCACCTATTCACTCTTCCCGCGTCTGGTGCGAGCACTGCGCGACGAGCTGCCCGGCGTCGATGTGAGCGTGCGCGGCGAGATGCTGGCCCCCGACCAGGTGACGGCGCTCGAGGCCGGCCGGATCGATCTGGCGCTGCTGCGGCCCCCGGTCACCAGTGCGCGCGTGGTGGTGGAGCCGGTGCGCCACGATCGACTGATCGCGCTGGTTCCCGACAGTCACCGGCTCGCCGGACGCGGCGAGGCGGATCTGGCCGACCTGCGCGACGACGACTTCGTGATGCACGCGGGCCACGGCCGCTCGGCGCTCAACGGACTGGTCACCGGCCTGTGCGCCGACGCCGGGTTCGTTCCGCGGATCCGGCACGAGGTGACCGAGACCTCGACTCTCGTCACGCTCGTGGCCGCCGGGCTCGGAGTGTCGGTGGTTCCCGAGCCGACGTCGGCTCTCGACATCGCCGGAGTCCGGTACCTTCCGCTGCGCCCCGAGGCAGGAATCGATCTGTCCGCGGCATGGATTCCCGAGCCGGCGTCTCCCGTCGTCGAGCGTGCGCTGACGGTCCTGCGGCGGATCGCCGCGGAGTGAGCCGGTACGAGGGCGCTGACGGTCCGCCCAATGGCGCCGGTTCGTCGTTCTAGGAACTTGTGCCGTATTCCACCGACGAGAAGGTCCCCGTCGCGAACGACGGGGACCTTCTCGGAGTGCGCCCGTAGGGATTCGAACCCCAAACCTTCTGATCCGTAGTCAGATGCTCTATCCGTTGAGCTACGGGCGCGTAGTGGATCTTGCGATCCGCACTTCTTCAATTGTACCGGGTGCGTGTCCCGGTCGGCGGAGGCGAGAGGATTTGAACCTCCGGTTCCACTTTCATGGAACAACTCATTAGCAGTGAGTCCCATTCGGCCGCTCTGGCACGCCTCCCTGGTGGAGTCCTTTCGGGCCGCCGGGGCAAAACATTACACAGAGGGAGCGTCGGGACGCAAATCGCCGACCGGATGAGCATCGACCCGCAGGTCAGACGTACATTTGAGGGGTGAGCATGCGAATCCGCCCCGATCTGGACACCCTGCCCGTCTACGTCCCCGGCAAGACCTTTCCGGGCGCGATCAAGCTCGCCAGCAATGAGGTGACCGACCCCCCGCTCCCCGGCGTGGCCGCTGCCATCGCCGAGGCCGCAGCGACGGCCAACCGCTACCCCGACAACGGGATGGTGGAGCTCACCGACGAACTGGCCAAGAGCCTGGGCGTGACCCCCGCGGAGATCCAGGTCGGCTGCGGATCGGTGATCCTCTGCCAGAACCTGATCACCGTCACCGCCGTCCCGGGCGACGAGGTGCTGTTCGGCTGGCGCTCGTTCGAGATGTACCCGGTGGCGACGCGCGTCGTCGGCGCCACCCCGGTCCAGATCCCGCTCACCGGCGACGCCGTGCACGACCTCGCAGCCATGGCGGGCGCGATCACCGACCGGACGCGCCTGATCTTCGTGTGCAACCCCAACAACCCGACCGGCACGGTGGTCGAGGCGCAGGCGCTGCGCGACTTCCTGGCCGCAGTGCCGTCAGACATCGTCGTCGCGCTCGACGAGGCCTACTTCGAGTACATGCGGCTGACCGGACCGTTCGCGTACGACGCCCTCGAACTGCGGCGCGAGTTCCCGAACCTGGTGGTCCTGCGCACCTTCTCGAAGGCGTACGGACTCGCCGGCCTGCGGGTCGGATACGCGGTCGGCGATCCGGAGGTGATCACCGCGCTCAACAAGGTGCACGTGCCGTTCACCGTCAGCAGTGTGGCCCAGTCCGCGGCCGTCGCCTCCCTGCACGCACAGGACGAGCTGCTGGCACGGACCGACGCGGTGGTCGCCGAACGTGAACGCGTCACGGCACGACTGCGCGAGCTCGGCTACCGGGTACCCGATTCACAGGCGAACTTCGTGTGGCTGATGCTCGGCGACGACTCCATGCCGTTCGCGACCGAGTGCGCCGAGTCCGGGGTGATCGTCCGACCGTTCGCGGGCGACGGGGTGCGGGTCACCGTCACCCATCCCGCAGAGAACGACGCCTTCCTCACCTTCGCGGAGAAGTACGCCGGCGCGCGGTCAGAGTGAGGGCGCGATGGCGTTCCACGCCTCGGGCAGGTCGCGCTTCCAGTAGTCCCAGCTGTGCGTGCCGATCAGGCGGAATCCCGAGGTGAAGGGGATGTCGTTGGCGCGCAGCAGTGTCGCGAACTCGAGCGAGCAGCGGTTCGCGCCCACCTCCAGCGCCGAACCGGCAGCGATCTGCGCGTTCTCCGGGCCGTCCTTGGGGTCACGCTTGGCGGCCAGGTCGAGCGGTCCCACCGCACCCGAACCGGACGAGATGTACAACGCCTTCCCGCGCAGGGCGTCCAGCTTGTGGGCGGGATCGTGCTGCACCCAGTCCTTGGAGCCGGGCGCACCCCACATGTTGTCGGCGTTGGCGCCGCTCTTCGCGACGGTCGCGCGGACGTAGGCCTCGTTGGCCTGACCCGACACACGCGGGCAGCCGCTCATCGAGGCGACACCGCGGTACAGCTTGGGGTGGCGGGTGGCGAGGGCGAACGCCGACTGGCCGCCCATGGACAGACCCATCACCGCATTACGTCCGGACCCGCTGAACTTCGCGTCGATCACGGGCGGCAGCTCCTGCGTCAGGAAGGTCTCCCACTGAGGCTTGCCGAGCTTCTTGTCCGGCTTCTCCCAGTTGGTGTAGAAGCTGCCCGCTCCACCGGCAGGCAGGACGACGTTGACGTTGCGCCCGGCGAAGAACGACTCGGCGCCGCCCTTGGTGATCCAGTCGCTGACCTTGTCTCCGCCGTCCGCGCCGTCGAGCAGGTACACGGTGGGCCGCGGACCGGAGCCGCCGGGGCTGAGAACCGTGACCGGCACCGAGCCGTTCATCGCCGCCGACTCAACGGTGAGGTCCACCCGGTGAATGCTCCGAACCTTCTCCGCGACCACGTGCGCCCCCTTGGGAGCGGCGTTGACCGGTGCGGTCGACACCGACGCCAGCATGGCCGCAGCCGCGACGACAGACCCGGCGGTGACCAGCTTCAGTGACATACGATCGCACCACATGGTCGCCCAGCGTACCCGGCGAAAGTGTCGACCGTGTGAACGTCGATGCCGAGCAGCGTGCTGGGCCGGCACTAGGATCGGCGACATGACCGAGACCTCGACGCTGCCGGACGGCCGTCGCCACGCCTTCACCGCGCAGGTCCCCGTCAGGTGGTCGGACATGGACGCCTTCGGTCACGTCAACCATGCGCGGATGGTGACCCTCATGGAGGAGGCACGTATCCAGTGGCTCCTGAGCGCCGGGGACGACTACGCACCGCACATCAAGAGCGCGATGATCGTCCACGTCGACATCCGGTACCGAGCACAGCTGCACCACGACGATTCGCCGCTCCGGATCGGGATGTGGATCAAGGGTTTCCGATCGGTCGACTTCACGATCGGCTACGAGATCGCCGGCGCCGCCGCGCCCGCGGGGGCGCGCCCGGCGTGCGTCGCAACCACTCAGATGGCCGTCGTCGACATCGAGAAGCACAGTCTGCGGCGCCTGACCGCCGCCGAGAAGGACCGTCTGCGCGAGTGGACCCGCTCCTGAGACTCAGGGCTCGTACTTCTCCGGAAGCTGCGCGGGTGCCGCCGTGCCGAGCTGAGCGATGTTGCCCTGCAGGACGTCCCGGTAGATGCGCAGCTGTTCTTCGCCGCTGCGCACCTGCTGCGACAGCCTGCGGGAATGGTCCGCGGACAGTTCGCGGTCGCCGGAGCGCGAGAGCAGATGGTCGATGCGCGCGTCGATGGTGGTGGCACGGTCGAACTCGTTGAGCAGCCGCAACTCGACAGCCGCGGACTCGACGGTCGCACAGATGTCGATGAGAGCGTGGACGCGGTCGATCAGTTCGGTCCACACCGGCCGCAACGCCTCTTCGCGCTCTCTGATGTGGGCGACGAAGCCGGGATCGAAACCGCCGTTGTCCCGAGCGCGGTCGAGATCGACGCGCAACGCCCGCAGCGCCACGACGTCGGAGGCGATCTCGGCGAGTTCGGCGTGCAGGTTCACCTGCACCCGCTGCATCTCGAAGTGGTCCGACAGCCAGGCCGGGTTGGTCCGGATGCGGTCGTAGTAGTGGCCGGCGACGAACAGGAGTGCCTCGTAGCCGTCGGCGAAGCTCGAACCGCGCGACGAGTCCTGCGTGGTGGGCATGGTTCCGAAGACTTCGTCGGCCCAGTGCTCCACCTGCCTGCGTCCGGCGCGCCCGGCGACCTTGTCGACGATTCCCGCCACTTTGTCCAGGGCATCGGTGCCGGCCCAGCGGGCACCCGAGGTGGACAGGTTCGCCACCGGTGTGCAGAGCAGCCCGGCGAAGAGTTGCTCGCGCTCCTCGACCTCGAGGTAGACGTTCTCGCGGCGTTCTCGGCGAATGGCCCGCATACCCGACGGAAAGACGCCCTTGCCGGTGACGACCGCGCGGTGCGCCTCGTCGCGCCGGCGGGTGAGCCCGGCCATCCGGGACCGGATGATCGGGACCACGACGCCCGGCAGCATCGTCGACGCCAGTTTGCGCTCGGCGTGCACGATTCCGCGCTGCACGCGCCGCAGTTCACTGAATCCCGACTGCGGAACCGGCATCGGCAGTCCCTGCGAGACGCGGCGGACCACCGTCGCCCGCGCGGTGGGCACGAGATAGCCGGCAGCGATGAGAATGCACGCGGTGTCGGACAGTTCCGCAGGCTGCCCGGGCACCCGCGCATCCGTCGTCCACTGACGGAGATCGGCTGCCGTGACAGCACGCTGCGGTGAGGTCATGGCGCCGATTCTACCCGCGGACCCCGACAGATCGCGTGGGAGAATCCCGCCACAGCGGGGCGGTGAGGCGATGCAGCGACCACGCGACGGGCACGCTGATGACACTGGTCACGACGAAGGCCGCGAGGGTGGATCCGGTGAAGACCGAGTACCCGAGAAGATCCATCGTGAACTCCAGCACCATCACGTGGACCAGGAAGAACTCGTAGGAGATCTCGCCGAACCACACCATCGGCCGACTGCCGCACACCCGGGACCACGCGTCGTCGCCGGGGCCGATCGCCAGGGGACCGACCAGACCCAGGGCCACCACCAGGTAGAGCGTGTGTTTGACGACCGTCGCTCCGGCGTCGGCCGGCACGATCGTCGGCTCTCCGGCGACCGCGCCGCCGCTGATCAGGAACGCACCGACCGCGACAGCGACGCTCGGGATCGCGGGCCACCGCGTCACCGTCCGGGCCAGGACGGCGAGCACCATCCCGCCGACGAACCAGCTCGCGAAGGCGGGCGGCCACATTCGCGCGGTGGGGTCGACGCCGTCGGACCCGTGCACCACCACCGTCCACAACGGCGAGACCAGCAGCAGCCCGCCCAGGCACACGAGCAGCAGGTCGGGCCGCCACCGATCGCGGCACACCAGATGCGCGATCGGCCACGCCACCAGCGGCAGCGCGATGTAATAGGCCACCTCCGCCGCCATGCTCCACATCTGGGTGAGGCCGGTGTGCAGGTGTCCGAGCCCGTACACCTGGGTGAATGTGAGGTTCCGCAGCAGGTCCGACCACCCCTGACCGAAGTCGGACGTGTCCGTGCGCACCAGGAAGATCGCGTACACCGCCAGCACCGTGACCCAGTAGGCGGGCACGATCCGCCGCACCCGATGCCATGTGTAGCGCCGCAGCCCCGGATACTCGGCCGGCGCTCCGGATTGCGTCTCCTGCAACGCCCGCACCCAGGGCGCGAACAGCAGGTAGCCGGAGAGGACGAAGAAGAGCGCGACGCCGACCTCGAAACGAGACAGCAACCGACCCACGTAGTCGTCGGTGTAGTGGCCGGTCCAGTACGCGGCGTGCGTGAGGCAGACCGACAGCGCGGCGACGGTCCGGACACCGGTCAGTGCGGGGACGCGGCGTCGCACCGGGGTCAGATCCAGCCCCGATCGCGTGCGATCCGCGCGGCCTCGGCCCGCGTCGACGCGCCGGTCTTGCCGATGGCCGACGACAGGTGATTGCGCACGGTGCCCGCCGAGAGGTGCACCTGCGACGCGATGGTCGCGACGGTCGCACCCGAGAGCGCGGCGGTGAGAACCTCGGTCTCGCGCGGAGTGAGCGGATTGTCACCGCTGGTGAGGCTCTCGGTGGCCAGCGTCGGATCGATGACGCGGAGCCCGGCGTGGACGCGTCGCACGGCGTCGGCCAGTTCGGCGGCGGGGGTGTCCTTGACGACGAATCCGGACGCACCGGCGTCCACCGCGCGGCGCAGGTATCCGGGCCGGCCGAAGGTGGTGACCACCAGCGAGCGGACTCCGGGCAATTCCCGCGTGATGCGGGAGGCCGCCTCGATGCCGTCGGCCCCGGGCATCTCGATGTCGAGCAGGCACACCTGGGCGCCGCTGGACCGCGCCGCGTCCACCACCTCGTCTCCCCGGCCCACCTGCGCGACCACCGCGAGGTCGGGCTCGAGATCGAGCAACGCCGCGAGCGCACCGCGGACCAGTGCCTGGTCGTCGGCCAGCAGCAGTCGGATGGTCTCCACCGGTCCCCCTCTCGGAGAAGAACCTACCGTCCCTCGTCCACGCTCGCGGTCACCGTGGTGCCGGTGGCATCGGAATCGACCGTCAGGCGTCCGCCGCCGGCGTCGACCCGTTCAGCGAGCCCGCGCAGGCCGTTCCCGAAGGTCAACAGCGGCGAGCCGTGACCGTTGTCGGCGACGGTCAGGCTGTGATCGGTGAGCGTCACGACGCATCGGGTGACTCCGCTGTGGCGGACCACGTTCGTCACCGACTCGCGCAGCACCCATGCGAACAGCGCCGCGTGCGGACCGTCGTAGGCGTCCGGATCCGGCAGGTCGGCGTCGATCTCCGCCGCCGTCAGCGCGATCTCCGCGGCCGCGACCACACTCGGCAGTTCCGGCGCACGCAGGTTGCCGACCGTCGACCGGACCTCGGCGAGCGCCTGCCGGGCGAGCGCGTTCAGTTCCGCCATCTCCTGCTTCGCCCGCGCCGGATCGAGATCGACGAGCCGGCCCGCGAGCTCGGACTTCACCGAGATCACGGTCAGCGAGTGCCCCAGGATGTCGTGCACGTCGCGGGCCACGCGTTCGCGTTCGGCGACCACCGCGAGCTGCCCGTTCAGCTCCCGCTGGCGTTCGGCGGCGAGTTCCCGGTCGCGCTCGCCGTCGCGCATCACGCGCGAGAACCCCATCGTGATGCCGACGACCAGCAGGACGATCAGGAAGCCGCTGTCGAGCTCCCACCCGAACAATTCCGGTACGACCACCGCCGAGACGAGGACCGCCGCCACCCCGGCCAGCGAATACCCCACCCGCCACGGTGCCGCGAAGGCGACCGCCGCCATCACGAACGGCGCCAAGGAGAACGCGTCCGCGCGCAGCAGCGGCATCAGTCCGATCATCAGAACCGCGAGCAGGGCGATCGCGGCGTTGCGCGCCGGCGCGGAGCGGGGATCGCAGTCGAACATCGAGTACACGCACAGCAGCAGATAGACGACGACGAACACCGCGATGATCGCCAGGGCCAGAGCTTTCATCAGCCATCGCGCGTCGGCGGTGATGATCCCGGCGATCGGATACCCCATGAACAGCAGCCACACGGCCGCGAACAGCCAGCGCCCGCTCCGCCACGGTGAGGTGGGGGCGGGCGCTGCGGTCATCGGTTCCTCCAAACTGGTCCCGGCACGGCGCGAACTACTGCCTGCGCGTGCTGCGGTTGTAGAAGTAGCTTGCCGCAACGGCGAATGCGATGGCCCAGAAGGCGATGTTCGCGATGATCACCCACAGGGAGATCGGGGTGCCGTAGACGGTGACCCCGTGGTCGAGCGGGTACCGCGCCAGCGAGACGACGCCGAACATCGGGGTGAACTCGGCGATCCGCAGCATGGTTCCGTTCAGGGGGACGAAGACGTTGCCCGCGAAGGCCAGCAGCGCGAGCACGCCGCCGAGGGCCTGCATGGCGCCGTCGGACTTCAGAATGCTGCCCAGGGCCAGCCCCAGCGCCGCGAAGACGGCCGAGCCGAGCCACGCCAACACCAGGCACACCGCCCAGACTCCGACCGGGGCGGTGGCTCCGGAGATCGCGCCGACCACGGCCAGCAGCACCACCGGCAGTGCGCTCATGGTCAACGCGAGCGCGACCTTGGTCGAGACGTAACCGGCGGGCCGCAGCGGGGTCATCATCAGTGTGCGCGTCCAGCCGGCCTGCTGCTCGATGGAGACCGCGGCGGCGTTCGACGCCGCCGCCAGGACCGCGCCGTACAACGCCATGCCGACCAGGACGTAGAAGGCGACGTTGCCGCTGCCGACCGTCTCGGAACTCTTCTGGGTGGCGCCGAAGACGAGGTACAGGAGGGCGGGCATCGCGACCGTGAAGATCATCGCTCGCCGGTTCCGCAGAACGCGGCGGATGTCGTTACGGAGATAGACGGTCGACACGCTGCTCGCAGCGAGGGTGGAATTGAGACTCATGGCAATGCCTTTCAGGTCTCGGCGCGTCAGGCGCCGGTGGTCAGCGCGACGAACGCGTCTTCGAGGTTGTGGCTGGCGATCTCGAGATCGCGGGCACGGGTGCTGGTCAGCAGGTGGCGGGCGAGGACGTCGGAGTTCTCGAGAGACAGATAGATCCGGCCGCCGCGCCGTTCGGTGATCTCCAGGTCCGGGAACACCCGTTGGAGACCGGGCACCGCGTCGTCGTCGAGGACGGCCGAGACGATGCGACGGCTGGCCCGGGCGCGGATGTCGGCGGTGGAGCCGTCCGCGACCACCCGGCCGCTCGCCATCATCACGATGCGGTCGGCGAAGGAGTCCGCCTCCTCCAGATAGTGGGTGGCGAACAGGACGGTGCGGCCGTGCTGGGCGTCGGCTCGCATGGCGGCCCAGAAGGTCCTGCGCGACTCCACGTCCATCCCGGCGGTCGGCTCGTCGAGGACGATGAGGTCGGGATCGGGCAGCAACGCCAGCGCGAACTTGAGTCGCTGCTGCTCACCGCCCGAGCACCGGGAGACCTTGCGAGCGCCGAGATCGGCGATGTCGGCACGGCGCATCACCTCGGGGATGTCGGCGGTGCGCCCGTGAAGCGCGGCGACCGTGGAGACGGTCTCGGCGACGGTGAAGTCGTCGAGCAGTCCGCCGGTCTGCATGACCGCGGCGATCCGGCCGGCGCGCGCCGCCTCGCGCGGATCGCGGCCGAAGACCCTCACCTCGCCGGAGTCGGGTGTGGTGAGGCCGAGGATCATGTCGATGGTGGTCGTCTTGCCCGCACCGTTGGGTCCGAGGAAGGCCACCACCTCGCCGGGCTGGATCTGAAGGTCGATGCCGTCGACGGCCTGGACGGTCTCGCCCTTCGAGCCGCGGAACCGCTTCGACAGATCGGAGATGGCGATGGCCGGAACCGTCGACGCGGTTCGCGCTGGGGTGAGATGTCGCTGTGTCATGACATTCACTCTTCCGCCGGGGGACGCCGGTCACCCAGAGCGGATGTCATCGGTTCGCCATGACGTTTGTCATGGGCCCGGCACAACGCTTCGCGATCGCGGCAATCGGTGTAGCCCGGGCCGCCGACGGGGCCGGTCGTTGCCCGGGTCACACCGTGCAGGCACAATCGAAGGACGAGGACCTGCGAAAACAGTCGGGAGTTGAACGCGATGAGAGACGGCGCCGGCGTGTCGACTCGCGTCCGCCGTGCCTACGAGCAGTTCCTCGCCGGTGTCTCACCCGCCGACGACTCCGTGCGCTCGCTGGTCCGGGAATCGTGGGAGCGGTCCCGCAGCCGAGGAGTGGATCCCAGTGAGGTGGAACCCGGCCACGACGCCGGTGCCCCCATGTCGGGTGATGCCTTCGACGCCTACCGCTCGTCGCATCGGCTGGCGGCCGTGCGGCCGCTGGTGCAGTCGCTGATGCTCGACGACATCGCCGATTCCGGCGTGGTGGTCGCGCTCACCGACAACCAGGGCCGGCTTCTGTGGGTGGAGGGCGACCACGGCGCCCGTGACGCCGCGGCCCGCATCAACTTCGTCGAGGGCTCGGTGTGGAGCGAGGACACCGTCGGCACCAATGCGCCCGGACTCGCCCTGACGATGAATCGCGGTGTGCAGATCATCGGTCCGGAGCATTTCTCCGGTCCCGTCCAGAACTGGAACTGCGCCGCGGCCCCGGTGCATGATCCGGTGTCGGGCGAGCTGCTCGGCGTCGTCGACGTCACCGGCGGACCCGCGGCCGCGGCACCGTTCGCTCTCGCGGCGGTCCGATCGGTGGTCGCCGCGGTGGAGCGGGAACTGCAATCACGCGCCGTCGACCTCGCCGCACCCGAGACCTTCGTCCGACCCGACACGCGCCCCCGGCTGACCGTGCTGATCGACGGCCCCGCCCACTGGCACGACGCCGCGGGCGCCGCCCGACCGCTGTCGCCGCGGCACGCGGAGATCCTGCTCCTGCTGCAGAGCTACCCCGAAGGCCTGGGCACCGAGCAACTCGCGACGATGCTCTCGGACGAGGGGCTCGGCGCGGTCACCGTGCGCGCCGAGATCTCGCGGCTGCGGCGCGACCTCGGCGATGTGATCGCCGCCCGCCCGTACCGGCTTACCGTCGACGCCGGCTCCGACGTCGACGAGTTGCGCGGGCTCATCGCCGCGGGCGATCTGACCGCGGCGGTCCGGGCGTTGGGGCGCGGCGGACTGCTGGCCGAGTCCCTCGCCCCCGGCGTGGTGGAACTGTTCGACGAAGTGCGCGAAGACCTGCGATCGCGCATGTTCGGCACCGGCGACCTCGTCGCACTGAACGCGTGGGTCGCCTCGCCGCACGGCCGGGACGACATCACCGCGTGGAACGCGCTCGCCCAGCGGCTCCCCGCCGGACATCCGCAGCGGGCGGTCGCACAGGGGCGGGTCCGGCTGCTCGATCGGCGGTTCGGAGTGCGGCGCTGAGGGCGCCGGGCGCACCCCGCGCCGCGATGCAACGCGACTGCAACCACATCACCCCTAGTGTGTGATTCACCTCACTGATTGAAGTGAATCCACGAAGGAGTGCAAGCATCATGACCGTCTTCGCAAAGCCCGGAGCCGACGGCTCGCTGATGAGCTACCAGTCCCGCTACGACAACTGGATCGGCGGCAAGTGGGTTCCGCCGGTGAAGGGTCAGTACTTCGAGAACCCGTCGCCCGTCGACGGCAAGACCTTCTGCGAGGTGGCCCGCTCCACCGCCGAGGACATCGATCTGGCGCTCGACGCCGCGCACGCCGCCGCACCGGCGTGGGGCAAGACGTCGGTCGCCGAGCGCGCCGCCGTCCTGAACAAGATCGCCGATCGCATGGAGGAGAACCTCGAGGCGATCGCCGTCGCCGAGTCGTGGGAGAACGGAAAGGCCGTCCGCGAGACACTCGCCGCCGACATCCCGTTGGCGATCGACCACTTCCGCTACTTCGCCGGCGCCATCCGCGCCCAGGAGGGCGGCATCTCCGAGATCGACAAGGACACCGTCGCCTACCACTTCCACGAGCCGCTGGGCGTCGTCGGTCAGATCATCCCGTGGAACTTCCCGATCCTGATGGCGACCTGGAAGCTGGCCCCGGCCCTGGCCGCGGGCAACGCGATCGTCATGAAGCCGGCCGAGCAGACCCCGGCGTCGATCCTGTACGTGATGAGCCTGATCGGCGATCTGCTGCCGGACGGCGTCGTGAACATCGTGAACGGTTTCGGCGTCGAGGCGGGCAAACCGCTCGCCTCGAGCAACCGCATCCGCAAGATCGCCTTCACCGGCGAGACCACCACCGGCCGCCTCATCATGCAGTACGCGTCGGAGAACCTGATCCCGGTGACCCTGGAACTGGGCGGCAAGAGCCCGAACATCTTCTTCGAGGACGTGATGGCCTCCGACGACGGCTTCCTCGACCGCGCACTCGAGGGCTTCTCGATGTTCGCCCTGAACCAGGGCGAGGTGTGCACGTGCCCGAGCCGCGCGCTGGTGCAGAGCAGCATCTACGACGATTTCCTCGAGCGCGCCGTCGCCCGGGTCGCCGCCATCAAGCAGGGCAACCCGCTCGACACCGACACCATGATGGGCGCCCAGGCGAGCAACGATCAGTGGGAGAAGATCAAGTCGTACCTGGAGATCGGCAAGCAGGAGGGCGCCAAGGTGCTCACCGGCGGCGAGCCCGCCGATCTGGGCGGCGACCTCTCCGGTGGCTTCTACATCCAGCCGACCGTCTTCGGCGGCAAGAACGACATGCGGATCTTCCAGGAGGAGATCTTCGGACCGGTCCTGTCGGTGACCTCGTTCACCGATTACGACGACGCGCTCTCCATCGCCAACGACACGCTGTACGGCCTGGGCGCCGGCGTGTGGAGCCGCAACGGCGCCGTCGCCTACCGCGCGGGCCGCGACATCCAGGCCGGCCGGGTGTGGACCAACACCTACCACGACTACCCGGCGCACGCCGCCTTCGGCGGCTACAAGCAGTCGGGCGTCGGCCGCGAGAACCATCTGATGATGCTCAGCCACTACCAGCAGACCAAGAACCTGCTGGTCGGCTACGCGCAGAGCGCCAAGGGCTTCTTCTAAGCCGGCGTGCGATGAACGAGCCTGCAACCGTCGCGCGCGTGGTTGCCACCGACTCCGCCGTGGAGCTCCTGACCAAGCTGTCGGAGCTTCACGGCGGGCTCATGATCCATCAGTCGGGCGGATGCTGCGACGGCTCCGCTCCGATGTGCTACCCGGTCGGCGAGTATCGGGTCGGCCAGCGCGACGTGCTCGTCGGCGAGGTCGAACTGCCCGAACCGCTGCCCGCGGTGCGCATCTGGATCAACGGCGACCAGTTCGAACTGTGGAAGCACACGCAGCTGATCCTCGATGTGGTGCCCGGCCGCGGAGCCGGATTCTCCCTCGAAGCCCCCGAGGGCGTCCGGTTCCTGTCCCGATCGCGGGTGTTCACCGATGAGGAGAACGCCGCACTCGCGGATTCGCCGCCCCTGACCGGGGCAGACCTGGACGTGTAGCGGCGACCCGCAGAATTTTTGGCTCCCGGAACGGTCTCTGAGACCGTTCCGGGAGCCAAAGTTTTTCCGATCGGAGCTCACCCGGCGAGCAGCACCCCGCCGAGTGCCACACCGGCCACCAGGACGGTGGTCAGCGCCGCCTGGACGAAGGGGCGCCATCCCACCCTGCGCATGACCTCCATGCGGACGCCGAGTCCGAGAGCCGCCATCGCGATCGTCAGCAACACCACCTGCGCCTCGTGCCCCACGGAGATGACCGCCGAGGGCAGCACTCCGGTGGACCGCAGGATCGCGCACACGACGAATCCCACCACGAACAGCGGAACGATGGGAGGCCGCTTGCCCGCTACCCCGGTGGCGCGGCGCTGACGGATGCTCAGCACGGTGACGACCGGCGCGAGCATCATCACGCGGGCCAGCTTCACCACCACCGCGACGGTGAGCGCGCCTCCGCCGATCATCCCGCCGGCGGCCACCACCTGCGCCACCTCGTGGATCGAGCCGCCGGCCCACAGCCCCGCGACCTCGTCCGAGAGCCCCATCGCGTGGGAGAGCAGCGGGATCGCCGGAATCATCAGCGTTCCGAAGATGACGACGGTGCCGACCGCGGTCGCGGTGTCCTCGTCGTCGGCCTCCACCACGCCGTCGACCGCCGCGACCGCCGCCGCACCGCAGATCGACATGCCGCAGGCGATCAACAGCCGGCGGGCGAACGGAATGCCCAGCGCCCGTCCGATGAGCAGACCCCCGACGATGCCGCCGACGACGATCGCGACGACCACCAGAATCATCCCGAATCCGAGTCCGAGCACATCGCCGAGAACCAGTTGCAGCCCCAGCAGCGCGACACCGATGCGCAGCAGCGTCTTCGACGCCAGCGTCAGTCCGGGCGCCGCGGCGGCAGGCTGCCGGACCACGTTGGCGACCACCGCGCCGATCACGATTGCCAGCAGGAGCGGGCTGACCGCAGGCAGCAGCATGGTGATGCCGGTGGCGGCGAGGGCGACCGCGCCGCAGATCAGCAGCCCCGGAACCACGGCGCGGGGATCGGGCCGGTCGCCTCTCCCGGACTTTCCGGCACGATGCAGTGTCTGAGTCATACCTCCACGGTCGGCGAACCGGAGACGATCGGGAACCCGGAGATCCGATATGCAGGCATATCAAATCGATATGGTCATGACCCCGTCCGTCTCGCTAAAGACTGGCCTCCCGGCCGAGCCGGGAGGCGAGCTTCTGCAGCATCAGCAGCCCGGCGCCCATCCGGTCGGCGAACTCCAGCAGACGGTCGACGGCGGCCGAGTCGGGATTCTCCAGCCGGAAGGCCAGCAACTCCCGGGCACCCGCGTGCATCACGCGCGCCGTCAGTTCCGGATCGAGCTGGTCGAGCCCGATGTCGGCGACGACCTCCGCCAGGTACTTCCGAACCCGCTCCTGCGACACTTCGAGCCGCCGGCCGAACTCGGCAGGCGCCCCCAGCGGGGGCGACAGGAACAGCCGCCAGCTCGCCGGATTCTCGTCGATCGCCTCGATCAGCCGCGCGAGCACCGCACGCAGTTGCTCGAGTCCGGCGAGACCCTCCGCGCTCGCGACAGCGGCCGCGAAGTCGGCCTGGTCTCGGTCGCCCTCGCGATCGACCAGCGCGACGAACAGTCCGGTGACGTCGCCGAACTGCTGATAGATCAGCGTCCGGTGCACTCCGGCCTCGTCGGCAATGCGGGCGGGGGTCGCGGCGTGAAAGCCCTCGCGGTCGACGATCGCGAGAGCGACGTCGAGAATCTGCTCACGCCGGGCCGCACCGCTCATCCGCCGACGCACGTTCTCCGAAGTCACCCTTGACATCGTAGTTCACACATTGTTAGTTAGTAACTAACAATGTGTTAGTTACCCCGGAGGGCCGCCGTGACCACCTATTACCCCGATCTCGCCGACGTGGTCCGCCGACAAGCCGACGCCCTGCCCGAGGTGTACGGCGACGTCGACTTCAGCGGCGTTCCCTACCGGTTCACCACTGACCCGGACGTCGAATCGGCACTACCGGCGTGGGTGGGCGGCCGGTCCCGCTACCTGTCGGACGAGCGAATCGTGGAGCTGATGACCACGTCGACGATGCTCGGCGACGTGGTCGCCGACAGGTATGCGGCGCTCGCGGCCGACCACAGCGTCTCGGAGCTGATCTCGATGCTCCGCACGGCGTGCCGCGAGGGGATCGACGCCGTCGAAGACGCGCCTTCCGAACTGGCGTCGTTCCTGGAAGCGATGGAGACCACCCCCGACTGGATCGATCTGGACCTGGTCGCCGAAGGCGCCCGCCTGTCGCGAGTGCCGTCCGCGCTGCTCTCGCCGTTCATCACCCGCAGGGCGTTCATCGCCACCTTCACGAATCTGTACGCCGCACTTCCGATGGTGATGACCGGCGCACTGACCGGCAAACGCGCGGCACGGCGGGTCAACGAGACGACGAGCTTCTTCGCGGTTACCACGCTGCCCGGCGCACTCGACCGCGACGGCGCGGGGTTAGAGGCCGCCGCGATGGTGCGACTGATGCATTCGATGGTGCGGTACAACGCCTTGCGCCGATCCGGAACCTGGGATGTCGACACCTACGGAATCCCGATCCCCCAACTCGATCAGGCACCGGCCGGTCTGATGGGCGCGTTCATCCTCGCCCAGCGCGCATTGCGACAGGGTCGCTCCGAGTTCACCCGGGCCGAGCGGGCGACGGTGGAGTTCCACCGGTACCGCTGCTTCCTGCTCGGGCTTCCCGAGGAACTGGTCCCCGCCACGCCCCGGGGAGTGGTCGACGTGTTCACCGGCCGCGCTGCGCTGCTGCGCGCCGGATTCGACGGCTCGTGCGCGTCACTGGTCTCGACGATGAACGCCTACCTGCGCTCGGGACACGCCGCCTTCGACCGTGCCGCCGAATCCGTCGAGCGCAGCTACAGCAAGATCGCGTTCATGATCGCGTTCTGCCAGGGGAATCGCCGTGCCGCGGCACGGATGGGCGTCGAGATCGCCGCCGCCGACTTCGCCAGGATCGCGGTCACCGCACCGTTCATCGTCGGTCGCCTCGCGGCCGCCCAGTACGCGACGCGGATCCCGTTCCTCGCCCCGCACGTCGACCGGTACGCGACGCGGATGGTCGAGCGACGGCTCGCCGACTACGGCAAGCCGGAGTTCCGGACCGACCACACCGAGTACGCCGTCGCGCACTGAACGATGCACGACCGCCGGCGCGACCGGGGTACTGTCCAGCCGTGGACTTGCGATCGATCGACCTGGGGGCGCTCGAGTTGCTCGTCGGAGTCGACGACCACGGCAGTCTGAGCGCGGCGGCCCGCGCGTTGCACGTCGCACAGCCCAATGCGTCACGGGCCATCGGGCGGCTGGAACGCCTGCTCGGCGTCCGTCTGCTCGATCGGGTCACCACCGGCTCCCGCCTCACCCCGGATGGGACCGTGCTGGTGCATTGGGCCCGACGCACCGTCGACGATGCGCGCGCACTGCTGGATGTGGCGGCCGGGCTGCTCAGCGATACCGCCGCCGAGGTGACCGTCGACGCCTCGATGACGGTCGCCGAACACCTGATGCCCCTGTGGCTCGGGACATTCCGCACCGACCATCCCGAGACCACCGTGCACCTGCGGGTCCGCAACTCCAGCGCGGTGTTCGAGGCCGTCGCCTCGGGCGCCTGCGACGTCGGCTTCGTCGAGAGCCCGTCGATTCCGTCCGGACTGCACAGCGCGGTGGTCGCGCGCGACCGCCTCGTGCTCGTCGTTCCGCCCGGCCACAAATGGTCGCGCCGTCGGCGCCCCATCGACATCGCCGAACTCGCCGCGACGCCGCTGCTGGTCCGCGAACCCGGATCGGGCACGCGCACGACACTGGAGGTGGCGTTGACCGGATACGACATCGCCCCGCCGATCCTCGAACTCGGCAGCAGCGCCGCGATCCGCACCGCGGTGGCCGGCGGGGTCGGCCCCGCCGTGCTCAGCACCCTCGCCGTCCAGGAGTCCGCGCGCAGCGGCGAGTTGCGCGTGATCGATGTGGACGGGCTCGATCTGACCCGGGAACTGCGCGCCGTGTGGCGACCGCCACGCACTCTCCAGGGCCCCGCGGCCGAACTCGTCCGGATCGCCCGCCGGTCGGCACAATAGATCCGTGACCGCCGACCAGCCCGGCTACGACGCCCTCGCCGACCTCTACGACAGAACGTTTCCGGATCCGTTTCAGACGGCGCTCGAGCGCCGGGCCGTCGACGCCTTCGCGGACATGGTGCTCGAGTCGCGGCCGGATGCGGGGGTCGTCGACGTCGGCTGCGGCACGGGCGGTGTCTCCGCGCATCTCGCCGGACGCGGGCTCAGCGTGTGCGGCGTCGATCCGAGCGCCGGAATGCTGGCGGTGGCCCGACGGAGGCACCCGCAGCTGACGCTCCGGACGGACGACGCCCGGCTGGTCACCGTCGACCTGTCACGGGTGGGCGGCGTCGTGGCGCGGCACAGCCTGATCCACGTACCTCCGGACGAGGTGCGCGAGATCCTCGTCGATTGGTCGGCACGACTGTCCGCCGGCGCCGTGGTGCTCATCTCGACGCAGGCCGCCGACGAGCCCGGTGTGCACGAATTCGATCACGCCGTCGCAAAGGCGTGGCGCTGGCATCCGGACGCGCTCGCCGACGCGGTCGTCGCGGCCGGCTTCGCGGAGATCTGGCGCACGGTGAGCCGAGCGGACGCCGACCACCGCTTCCCCGACGTCCATCTGGCGGCGCGGCGCCCATGACCGATCACGCTCCGGTCCCGCCGTCGCGACCGTCGGTCCGCGCACTACTCCTGTCGCGGCCGTCCACCCGTGGACGCTGGGCTCCGGCACTGCGCGGAGGGCTGGCCTTCCTGCTGCCCGCGCTGACGCTGTACGGGCTGGGATTCGAGCGAAACGCGGTCCTCGCCGCACTGGGCTCGTTCGCGCTGATGTACGGCGAACGTCGCCCGTACCGGATCAGGTGGCGGGTGAACCTCACCACGGGTCTGCTGCTGGTCGCCTCCGCGGCCCTGTTCGGCGCGCTCGGCTCATGGATGGGTCCGGGTGGATCGACGGCTCGCGAGATGACGATGGTCGGCGCGCTCGCGGCGCTCACCGCCGTCTCGGTATTCGGGGTGAACACCCTGCGTCTGGGGCCTCCCGGTCCGTTCTTCCTGGTCTTGGTCGGAGGTGTCGCCGTGGTCGTCTGCCGCGCCGGCGGCTCCGCCGCGACGGTGGCCCTGTGTACGGCCGCGGGCGCGGCCGCCGCGTTCATCGTCAGCATGTCGCCCGGACTGTGGCGCCCGCACGGACCCGAGATCGCCGCCACCGAGACCGCACTGGCCGAGGGCGAGCGCTTCCTCGCCGACAACCGCGAGCCCTCCCGCAGGCACAGTGTCGCGGCGTCGACGCTGAACGCGTGGTCGGTGCTGCACGACGCGGCGCAGATCGACGGCGATCTCGCACATCGTCTCTGGCTCACTCATCACCGCGTTCACGGCGCCGAGGCCGGCGCGCTGATGGCGCCGCTCCCCCGTCCCAGCATCGTGCACCGCCTCAGATTCGGAGCGCGCCTCGACAGCCACGCGACAGTGACGGCCACCCGTGCGACGGTGGCCACGCTGCTCGCGGGCGGGGTCTCGGTCCTCGCCGGCCTGGGACGCCCCGACTGGGCGATCATGGGCGCGGTCCTGGTGCTGCAGTTGGGGCCCGACCGTGTCCGCGGCGCGGTGCGCGGTGTGCACCGCGTGCTCGGAACGCTCGGCGGTCTGGCGATCTTCGCCGTGCTGCACACACTCGATCTGCACGTCGCCGCGCTGATCGTGGTGCTGGCCGTGCTGAACATCATGATCGAGCTGACCGTCACCACCAACTACGCGCTCGCGGTCACCTTCATCACGCCGCTCGCGCTGCTGATGGGAGCGCCGACTCAGCCGCTCGGCGAGCAGATGCTCTCACGCGTCATCGAGACCCTGTTGGGCGTCGCGTTCGCGGTGGCGACGATGTGGCTGCTGTTCCCGCGGATCCACCGCAGCACCCTCCGCTCCGCGGACGAGGCGGCCAGGGCGGCGTGTTCCGATGTGTTGAACCGGGCGAGCACGGATGTCCCCGCGTCGGCGTCCATGCGCGTGTCGCGGCGCGACCTCCAGTGGCAGTTGCTGGAAGCCGAGCTGGCCGCGACCGACAGCGCGAACGACGAGCCCGCCTGGGCGTACCGCTACTGGCCCGCCCATGCGGCGGTCCGATCCGTGGGCTACGACACGCTCGGCGCCTGCTGGCGCGCCGGCCCCGACACCCTGATCGGCGAGACGATCCGCGCCGACCTCGCCGACCGCGTCACCGCGAGCCGCACGATCGGCCTCACCCCTCCCCCGACTGAGCGAGGCCCTGAACAGGCAGGTTGAGCAGCCTTCATATAGGCCAGTTGAGCGAGCGCAGCGAGTCGAAACCCTCCTGCCCCAGCGACCTCCAACAGGCCAGTTGAGCGACCTCCAACAGGCTGGTTGAGCAGCCTTCCACAGGCTGGTTGAGCGAGCGCAGCGAGTCGAAACCCTACCGACCGCCACACCCCCACTCACCGACCCCCTCAGTACCCCGCATCCGGCTCGACCACCGCCAGCAGTTCCTGGCCCGCCTCGAACCGCCGGATGTTCTCCGCGAGGAAGGGCGCCATCTCGCGCGTGAGCCCGGACGCCGGATTGGCCACGTGCGGGGTGATGATGACGTTGGGCAGCGACCAGAGCGGGTCGTCGTCCGCGGGCGGTTCCGGATCGGTGACGTCGAGCGCCGCGCCCGCGATCACTCCCTCCGACAACGCCCGGTGAAGAGCAGCCTGATCGATCAGCGGCCCGCGTGCGATGTTGACGACCCAGCTGTGCGGGTGCAGTCTGCCGAGGGTCTCGTCGTTGAGCAGGTGACGGGTATCCGGAGTGTCGGGTGCGGCGAGCACCACGTGGTCGGTACGCTCCCACACCTCGTCCATTCGGTCGGCGGGCAGCGTCAGCTCAGCGCCTTCGACGGCGCGGCCGCTGCGGTTGACGGCGATCACCGAGGCGCCGCACGCCGCCAGACGCGGCGTCAGCTCGCGCCCGATCCCGCCCGCACCGATGATCGCGACCGTCGCACCCCGCAGTGTCCGGACGGCCGGGTCGATCCGTTCCTTCGCCCACCCGTCCCGGACCGCCGTGTTGATCTGCCGCAGCCCGGCCAACAGCAACGCGAGGGCGTGTTCAGCGACGCCCGCTGCGTAGAAGCCCGAGGCGTTGGTCCAGAGTCGACGGCCGTCCAAGACGCCGGCGTCGACGAAGCGTTCGATACCGGCGGTACTGAGCGCCACCCAGCGGACGGCGTCGCCGAGTTGCGGGAAGCCGTCCGGCCCGCCGATCCAGACGAGAGCCTCGGCGTCGTCGAGCCCGGTCACCTCACTTCCGGCTCCGGTCACCGCCTCCGACAGGTGCCGGTCCACAACCGGTTCGATCGCGATCTTCACGAGCGCCTCCTCAATCTCCGGTCCCACGGTAGACCGAATGCTCTGTGCCGATCACGCGTGCCATTCGTTCGATTCACCATCGGCTCGCATGGCACACTTGCCCGGTCGATGCTGCGACCGAAAAGAGCACTTCATGGAGATGACGGAAATCGCCGGGTACAGGATCCTGCGCACTCTCGGCGCCGGCGGGATGGGACAGGTGTTTCTCGTCGAGCATCCCCGTCTGCCGCGTCGTGATGCATTGAAACTGCTCGACGCGGGTGTCTCGCGGAACAGCGAGTTCAAAGCCAGGTTCCAGCGTGAGGCGGATCTTCTGGCCCAACTGTCACACCCGAACATCGTTACGCTGTACGACCGCGGCGAGTACGACGGCCGTCTCTGGGCCACCATGGAGTTCGTCGAAGGCACCGATGCCGGCCAGTTGCTCGAATCGACTGGCCCGCTGTCGCCTACCCGAGTGATGTCTCTAGTCGCGAGCGCAGGGTCAGCGCTCGACTACGCGTGGCGTAAGCAGCGGATCACCCACCGCGACGTGAAGCCCGCGAACATCCTTCTCGCGATCGACGATCACGACACCGTCGAGGCAGTGAAGCTCGCCGACTTCGGCATCGCAAAAGCGGCCGAAGAGACGACGACCTTGACCTCCACCGGAATCACCGTCGGCACCTTGGCGTATATGAGCCCGGAAGCGATTGAGGGCGCGGAAATCGACAACCGATCAGACATCTACTCACTCGGTTGTACCGCGTTCCATTTGTTCTCTGGGCAGGCTCCCTTCACCGGTAAGACTATGACCGCGCTGATGTCGGCTCATTTGAACGGTGAGCCGCCCAGCCTTTCAAAGTTCGCCCCGCATCTGCCGGCGACGTTGGATTCGGTGTTCACTCGAGTCCTGTCGCGAGAGCCCGACTCGCGATACTCGAGTTGTGCCGAATTCGTGGCTGCGTTGTCCGATGCGCTGGATGGCAGAACAACGCCGCTGACCGGTCCGGCCTACGCCCAGACGATTGTCGGAACGCACTCGGTTCCAGGGCGCCATCCGCACCACCGATCGTCGTCGCGCCGGAACCGATGGATCACGGCGGTCTCGGCACTCGCCGCGACCGCGGTCCTCGCAGTCGGTGGAGCCGCCGCGTACGCGTACTTCCAGCAACGGGACGAGACGCCGACAGCTTCGGCACCCATCACACAGACCACGGTCACGACGCACGTCACATCCACGCCATCGACCACCACTGCTCCTGCGATCGCCACGGTCTACGAGCAGGTCACGCCGACCGAGGAGCCCGAACCCGTGACCGTCACGCCCGAACCCGTCGAAGGGCAGGAGTGCGGGTTGGATCAGTTCGGTGACATCTCCGCTGACGGCACACTGTTCTGCAGCGCAGAGAACGGCGCGTGGACCGACCGTACACACCAGTCTCGTCCTGCTGTGACGTACGGTACTGAGTGTTCCGAACCCGGGGCGCGCGCCCGGATCAGCGGTACCGACGCAATCGCAACCTGTGAGTCCGACACTGACGGGACTCTGACCTGGGGCTACTAGACTCCGACCCTCATCGTTACCGCCGACCGCGTCGTGCGGCCTTGCCGAAGCTATTGCCTGCGATCTTGCCCGCCGCCTCGCGGTTCGCCCGCTTGGCGGCAGCCTTCTCCTTCGCGGTCCGCTTGGGCTGCGGCTCCCTGCCGCGCGACGAGTTCGCCCCGCGACCACGGACGAGTCCGACGAATTCGTCGGCGAGCTGGGACGTGGGCGACGGCCAGACCAGTCCCACCCGGCTGACGGGGGCGTCGAGCAGCGGCCGGTAGACGAGGTCGCGGCGATGGTGCAGCCGGGCCAGCGACTGCGGCACGGCGAGCAGTCCGGTGCCGGCCGCCACGAGTTCGATCGCGTCGGCGGTGGTCGCCGGACGGTGGTCGAGCAACGGCCCGGGCCACCGATCCCAGGTGAGGGCGTCGTCGAGGGGCGACAGAAAGGTCTCGTCGGCGACGTCGTCGGCGCGCAACTCGTCCGTCAGGGTCAGGTAGTGGTCCTTCGGAACCACGACCACAGTGGTCTCGACGTACAGATCGATGGTGTGATGGGGTCCGGGATCGACGGCGTCGAGGGCCTCCGGCAAGCGTGTGACGGCCGCGTCGACCGCGCCGTCGGCGAGCAGCCGCACGCTGTCGGACACGCTGCACGCCACCAACTCGAGCGGCACGTCGGCGAACCGTTCGCGCCATTTGCGTTCCCATTTCGCCGGCGTGACGCCGGGGACGTACGCCAGACGGAAGCGGCGGTGCGCGGCGGCGTTCTCGGCCGAGTCGGGAGTCACGGGGAAAGACTATCGGGGCCGGGCGGTCACGCGCCGCGTCCGGCGACGGCGAGCAGCCGGTCGGCGGGGTGATCGGAGGCGGCGGGCAGCTCCGGACCGAACAACCCGAGCGCGCGAAGGTCCTCGATGATGGGCGTGCCCACATCGAGCAGGTGAGCGACCAGTTCCGCCGGGGGCGTCCATTCCACGCCGAGCGCGTCGGCGAGGTCCTTGCTGTGCAGGGTCAGTTCCAGCAGCCGCAAATGCATCAGCGAGGCGCCGGTGCGCCGCCCGGCCCGGTGATCGACCAGCGCGCTCAGATCCGCGTGCTCGGCCGCCTCCCGCAGTCGGTGCTCCTGTTCCCAGAAGCTGCCGACAGCATCGGCGCCGATGTAGTCGACACCGCGGGTAGCCGCCGTGTCCGCCGCGCTGCCGCCGTCGAGCAGGATGGCGTACCGCTGCGCACCGCCCGCGACATGGTCGACGAGCTGTCGGACCGTCCAGTCGCCGCAGCCGCCGGCGCGGTCGAGATCGCCGTCGACCCGCTCCAGCAACTCCACCCACAGCGTCTCCGCGGAACCGAGCAGTTCGTCGCCGGCCAGTGCTGCGACCACCTCGTCGGCGGTGCGCAGTTGCACGCCGATCGACTCCAGATCGGCCAGCCGAGCCGGCGTGACCTGCGAGGTCGCGTCGGAGATCAGGACGGTGCGGTAATCGAGTTCCGAGGCGTCGAAGAGGGTGGCCCGGGGGCAGTTGGGCAGATTGCAGCCCGCGACCACCACGGTGCTCACGTCGTGGTCACCGAGCAGCGAGTCGAGGGGCGTGCGGAAGAACGCCGACCACCGGGGCTTGTACACCACGTACTCCGCAGCGCCGATCTGCTGCACCGCACCGAATCGCAGTGAATCCCAATCGAACTCGACGGGACCGGGCAGCAGATCTGGGGGAATCTCAGCTCCCGGAGTGCCCGGCGCGACGACCGCGTCACCGGCCTCGACCGCGGCACGCCTGAGCAGGTCGACGTCGCTCTCCCCCGGGCGGTACGACCGCACGATGTGGACCACCGGCCGGCCGAGCCGACGGAACTCCGCGACCGCCGCCGTCATCGCCGGAATGGCTTCGCGCGTACCCGGCACAGCGGCCGGGCCGTCGACGAAGTCCCGCTGGACGTCGATGAGCACCAGCGCCGCGTCGGCCCAGTCGGGAACGAGGTAGTCGGCCACGTCATCGATGGTCGCACAGCGCTGCGCAGGGCGTCAGTCGCCCGCCGGCAGCGGGATGTTCTGAAGGCGCAGCTGCCCGCGGGCGAGATCCTTGCCGGTGGCCTCGTCGCTGATCCGGACGAGCCAGAGCTGCTGCGTGCGGCCCTGAACGATCGGTTCGGCGACCACCCGCGCACGAGTACCTCGCGACGACCGCAGGAAGTCCGTCGAATTGTTCAGCCCCACCGCGAACTGCCCGCGGTCGGCCACGGCCACGCTGGCGCCGATGCTGCCAGCGCTTTCGACGATGGCCGCGTACACGCCGCCGTGGACCACACCGAACGGCGTGTGGTGCCGCTCGTCGAGATCGGCGTATCCCTCCACGCGCGTGCCGGAGGCCTCGGTGACGACGAGGCCGGAAGCGTCCATGAACTCGCTCGACGTCGACGGAATCGGTGCGGTGTCGGTCATCGTGTCTCTCCTGCGATCGATGTCGGCGACACGTTGCCGCTGACTTCTGATAGAGAAGTTAGATCGCCGATCAACTGACTGTCAACATCGAAGCCAGCTAGACTGGCGACGTGGACTGGCTGGATTTCGACACCGACAACTGCTCCGTCCAGCGCACGCTCGACGTCATCGGCGACCGCTGGAGCGTGCTCGTGCTGCGCGAGGTATTCAATGGTGTGCGCCGGTTCGACCGCATCAAGCAGCACACCGGGATCTCCGACTCTGTCCTGTCCGACCGTCTGCGCAGGCTCCTCGACGCCGGCGTGCTGGTGGCCTCCGAGTATCGGGAGCCTGGGTCGCGGCGCCGGAAGGAGTATCGACTCACCGACGCCGGGCTCGACCTTCAGCCGGTGCTGATCTCCATGCTCCGGTGGGGCGACAAGCACCGCGCCGACCCGGCGGGCCCGTCGCTGAACGTGGTGCACCGCGGGTGCGGCGCTCCGGTGCGCACCGAGATCGTCTGCGACGCCGGGCACCCCGTGCCCCAGCGCGAGGTACGCAATGAACCGGGTCCGGGTGCGCGCAAGCGCGCCACCGGGCCCGTCGCCTGACGCATCCGCGCCGTCAGTCCTCTCCCAGCTCCGGCGGAGCGCTCCGATAGACCGGCGGCGTCTCCGACATCCGGATCGGATTGGCCACCGTCCTGACCGGCGCGTCGCGGCGCGGGTCGTCGACCTGCGCGATCGGTTCCAGTCCGAGCCGATCGGCCAATGCGAACGCCTCGGCGATGTCGTTGACCGGTCCGCATGGGACTCCGACCGCCGCGAATCGGGTGAACCAGCCGTCGGCGGTGTCGGCGCGCAGCAGCTCGGTGAGTTCGTCGATGAGCGACTCGCGATTGGCGACGCGGTCGGAGTTGGTGGCGAACCGCGGATCGTCGGCCATCCCGGGGGCGCCGAGTTCGGCGGTCAGCGCGGAGAACTGGCGGTCGTTGCCTACCGCGAGGATCAGGGGACGGTCGGCCGTCGGGAACGGCTGATACGGCACCACGCTCGGATGCATGTTGCCCATGGCCCGCGGGACCACACCCGCGCCGACGTATCCCGAACCCTGATTGGCCAGTGCCGACAGCAGCGACGACAGCAGGTTCACCTCCACCCGCTGCCCTCGGCCGGTGCGGTCACGGTGGCGCAGTGCCGACAGGATGCCGACGGCCGCGTGCAGACCGGTCACCACGTCGACCAGCGCGACGCCGACCTTCGTCGGCTCCTCCGGCGACGCGCCGGTGATGCTCATCAGACCGCCGACGGCCTGCACCAAGAGGTCGTATCCAGGCAGGTCGTTGTGTCCGCCGAAGCCGGTGATCGAGCAGTAGACGACGCCGGGGTTGACCGCGGCGACTTCGGAATAGCCCAGACCCAGCCGGTCCATGGCTCCCGGCAGGAAGTTCTCGACCACCACGTCGGCCCGTGCGACGAGGTCCCGAGCCGAGGCGAGGTCGTCGGCGTCGCGCAGATCGAGCGCGAGCGAGGACTTGTTGCGGTTCACCGCCTGGAAGTACGTCGCCTGCCCGCCCGCGTACGGCGGCCCCCACGACCGCGTGTCGTCACCCGATCCCGGCCGTTCGATCTTCACCACCTCGGCGCCGAGGTCGGCGAGGAGCATGGTCGCGTAGGGCCCGGCGAGCACTCGGCCGAAGTCGGCGATCAGCAGCCCGTCGAGGGCTCCGCCAGCGCCGTCGCCCGTCACCGGAAGGCGGCTTCGCCGGTCAGGGCGCGGCCGATGGTGAGCTGGTGGACCTCGGACGTGCCCTCGTAGGTGAGCACGGACTCGAGGTTGTTGGCATGCCGGATCACCGGGTACTCCAGGGTGATCCCGTTGGCGGCGAGGATGGTGCGGCATTCGCGGGCGATCTTGATCGCCTCCCGGCAGTTGTTGAGCTTTCCGAGACTCACCTGGGCCGGCTCCACCTCACCGGCGTCCTTGAGCCGGCCGAGCTGGTAGGCGAGCAGGTGTCCCTTACCGACCTCGAGTGCCATGTCGGCCAGTTTGGCCTGGGTGAGCTGGTAGGCGGCCAGCGGCTTGTCGAACACCCGGCGGGTCGACGCGTACTCGATCGCGGTCTCCAGGCAGTCGCGGGCGGCACCGATGGAGCCGAAGATGATCCCGAAGCGCGCCTCGTTGAGACAGCTCAGCGGACCGCTCAGACCCGCCGCCTCGGGCAGCATCGCCGATTCGGGCAGACGCACGTCCTCCAGGACCAGCTCCGAGGTCACCGATGCGCGTAGCGACATCTTGGCGCGGATCTCCGGCGCCGAGAATCCGGGCGTGTCGGTCGGGACGACGAAGCCGCGGATCCCCCGGGCGCCCTGCGCCAGGTCGGTCTTGGCCCACACCACCGCGACGTCGGCCACCGAACCGTTCGTGATCCACATCTTGGCGCCGTTGAGCACCCAGTCGGAGCCGTCGCGGACCGCCCGCGTGCGCATGCCGCCCGGATCGGACCCGAAATCCGGTTCGGTGAGCCCGAAGCAGCCGAGCGCGTCGCCCGCCGCCATCTGCGGCAGCCACTGCTGCTTCTGCTCATCACTGCCCCAGTGATGGATGGCGAACATCGCGAGCGAGCCCTGCACCGAGACCAGCGAACGGATGCCCGAGTCGATCGCCTCGAGTTCCAGGCACGCCAGGCCGTAGGTCACCGCACTCATCCCCGCACAGCCGTAACCGTCGAGGTGCATGCCGAGCACCCCGAGTCCGCCCAGTTCCTTGGCCAGTTCGCGCGCCGGGATCCGCGCCTCGTCGAACCAGCCCGCGATGTGCGGCCGGATCCTCTCCGCGCCGAACTTCCGGACGGTGTCGCGGATCGCCTTCTCCTCGTCGGAGAGCAGTCCGTCGAGGGCGAAGAGTTCGGTGACGGTGCGGGTGTCGGCCATGAGGATTCTCCTGAGTTCGGGGACGAGGTGGCTGCAATGCTTTGCGCAATCGATTGCATATGGTGGAGTGAGAGTATCCATCACGGCGGCGAGCCGTCAATGCCCATCGACGTCAATGCCCATCGACGAGGACCCACCCGATGACAGATCACTCCGGCCCGCGCCGCACGCGCCCGCCGACGATGAAAGAGATCGCCGAACGTGCCGGTGTGCACGTCTCCACGGTCTCGCGGGTACTGCGGCAGACCGAACCGGTCGACGGATGGTCCGAGGCGGCCAAGCGCGTCCGCGAGGTGGCGCAGGAACTCGGCTATCAGCCCAACCTGTGGGCCGCGAGCCTGCGCACCCGGCGCACCACGACCATCGGCGCGGTGATGCCGCGGCTCACCGACGGCGTGGTCGCGACCGTCTACCAGGGCGTGGAGCAGGCCGCACGCGAAGCCTCGTACTCGGTGCTCCTGTCCAGCCCGCCCGACGACCCCGACGCGCAGCGACAGGCGATCGAACTGCTCACGGGCCGTCAGGTGGACGGTCTGATCCTCAGCAGTCTGCACAGCCCGGCGGCCGAGTTCGTCCGCCGATTGAAGCTCACCGTCCCCGCGGTGGCGTTGAACCGCCATGCCGGGTCGGGCCTGCCCTTCGCCGGCGGCGACGACCGTCTCGGCGGCGCGCTCGCCGGGCGGCATCTGCTCGACTGCGGATACCGGCGCATCGCGGCGGTGGGCGGTCCACTGTTCGCGACGACCGGCCACGACCGGCTGTCGGGCTTCCTCGACGCGATGAGCGACGCGGGCGTCCGCATCCCCGACCATCGCATCGCGCACGCTCGAATGGATGTGCAGGGCGGGATCGACGCGGCCCGCTCACTGCTCACCCGCGACGACCGGCCCGACGCCGTCTTCTGCGTCAGCGACACCATGGCGATCGGCCTGCTCGGCGTGGCCCGCGACCTGCGTCTGTCCATCCCCGGCGATCTCGGCGTCGTCGGCTACAACGACATCCCGGTGGCCGCACAGCTCCCCGTCCCGCTGACCACCGTCGTCACGCCCGCACACGAGATCGGTGCAGCGGGAGTGCGCCTACTGCTCGGGATGGTCACCGGCACCGACCCCCAACCGGACGACGTCCGGCTCCCGGTCCGGTTGGTCGTGCGGGGGTCGACGGCGCAGCAGCGTTGACGGGTTCGTCGACGGGTGACATCACTGCCCGTAGCTGTATCGGAGCCCGGCGAAGAGCAACTCGTTGACTCGCTTGCGCATATGACCGGTCAACGATGCGTCCGGCACCTCGCCTGTGACATCGAGCCGCCACGTCAGCCGAGTCCCGCTGCCGCGCGAGGCGAGCTCGAACTCGATTCGGGCGTCCGGGCGCCTCTTCCAGATCGACGACCAGATCACCCGATGTTCGGAAGCGACGATCGTCACTCCTGGAACCGCTTCGTCGTCCAGGAGGCTCAGCCACGGACGCGCGGGCTGTCGTTTCGGATCGATCAAGTCCTCGAACACCGCCCGACGCGGCGCCGGCAGGTCGCGGGTCCGCTCGCCGATGACGGTCCGAAGCGGCTCGATCACTCCGGACGGCCGTCACCGGGTGCGTCCTCCGACGCCGTCTTGATCCAAGCCAGCGTCGCGGACACGTGCTCGGAGAGTTCATCGGTATGGCGTTCGATACCGCCGAGCAGGACGCGGGCGAACAGCCGTGCGGTGGCCGACGCACCGTCGGGCATCTGGCGACGCTCGCGGAGCACGGTCCCGTCACCGTCGGCGGTCAAGGTGTAGGTCCACACCGCTCCGCTCGATCGCGTATGCCACGCGATCTCCCGGCCGATGTCGAACGTCGTCACGGTGTTGACCGTCGGCCAGAGCGCCAGACCGTTCCGGTTCCATCCGACGAACGTCTCGCCGGCGCGCAGCGGTCCGCGACGACGGCGGGTGGTGGCGAAGAGTTCCGGACTCGCCTGCGTCATCGTCCGGGGATCGATCAGCAGCGACCACACTCGATCAGGTGCCGCGTGGATGCGGATCGACTCGTCCAGGTCGCGCTCAGCACGTTCGGGGTTCACAGTTCGACCATAGAGCCCGCGAGCGCGGCGTTCAGTAGCAGAAGCCGCATTCACCCGATGTCGAGAGCACGGTGAAGCAGTTCGGGCACAGCTTGGGCTTGGGCTCTTCCGGCTTCGGGTCGGCTTTGGGTTTGGCCTTGGCCTTCTTCGGCTTCGGTTCGGCCGCGGCCGCGGGCTTCGTTCCCGGCGCAGCGGACTTGGCCGCCTTCGCCGGCGACTTGGCTGCCTTGGGCGGTCGTGCCGGACCGCGAGCGGCGCGCTTCTCCGCTACCCGGGGAGCCAGCGTCGGGCGGGCACCCGCCGGGATCGTCGCGCCGAAGAACTCGTAGCAGCGGAACCGCACATGCGCCGCATCCGAGTCGAGATCGGCGGGGACGGACCGGCCCGCGACACCGAGCGCATGCGCGTAAGCATCACCGGCTGTCTGGTCGAGCAGCACACACAGTGACGCCAGGAGCGGTTCGCCGTCGTCCTGCCCCTCGGTGACGGCGCCGAGGAGATCGGCGATCCACTTGCGCACCGGAGCGCCGGCCTTGATGCCGGTCTGGCTCTGAACCTGGAATCCCAGCTCAGCCTGGGTGATGAGGGAGCCGTACACGCGCGCGGTCTCGATCAAGGCCTCCCGGGCCGCGACGGCCCACGCGGCGAGGGCGTCGGAGAACGGAACGGGGATTTCGCCGGCCACCCGCCATGCGGGGACTCTCGTGTCGTCGTCGGAGTGCACCCGAAAACGCTACGGCGTCACGCCCCGATAGTCGAATCGCCGGTCCGGGCGGAGCAACACCGCTCGGACCGCCGGCGAAGACAATCCACAGTTGGAATCACTTCCATATTTGGATCTCATTCTATATCGTCGGAGCATGCCTCGAAATGATGCGACCTTTCCTTCGACCGGCGGGACCTGCGCCGGCTGGCTGTACGAGCCCGCCGACGCGGCCGGCACGCCCAGGCCGATCATCGTCATGGCGCACGGTCTCGCCGGCGTGAAGGAGATGCGGCTCGACGCCTTCGCGGACCGCTTCGCCGACGCCGGATACCGATGCCTGGTCTTCGACTACCGGCACTTCGGCGCCAGCAGCGGTGAGCCACGCCAACTGCTCGACATCGGCAGCCAGCTCGACGACTGGCGCGCGGCGATCGCGTACGCGCGGACTCTGGACGACGTCGATCCCGAGCGCGTGGTGATCTGGGGAACGTCCTTCGGCGGTGGCCACGTGATCCATACCGCCGCGCGTGATCACCGCATCGCCGCAGTCATCGCGCAGTGCCCCTTCACCGACGGACTGGCGGCGTCGATGGCGATTCCGCCGGTCACATCCGCAAAGGTCACCGCACTCGCGGTGCGCGACCTGATCGGCGCTCGCCTCGGACGCGCGCCGATCATGGTGCCTAGTTACGGGCTGTCAAGTCCCGGGTTTGTTAGAGACCGATCATTTGTTCTGTAGTGCAGGTTCAGTCTCGGCAGCAGCGTGCTGCTGCCAGTAGAGGTCCTCGATCTCTGTCGGTGGCCGGTGATCGAGTTCGCCGTGCAGTCGGGCGGTGTTGTACCAATGGACCCATTCGGCAGTCGCGATCTCGACGGCGTTCGTCGATCGCCACGGGCCCTTCCGGTAAATCAGCTCGTGCTTGTACAGCGAGTTCAGGGCTTCGGCCATCGCGTTGTCGTAGGAGTCCCCGCGCGAGCCGACTGAGGCGACGGCGCCGGCCTCGTCGAGGGCCTGGGTGTAGCGCACCGCTCGATACTGGACTCCGCGGTCGGAATGATGAATCAGGCCAGTGATGTCCTGGCCGGTCCGACGCCGCAGCCACAAGCCCATCGCGAGGGCGTCGATCGCCAGGTCGGCGAACATGCGGGTCGAGGTCTGCCAGCCGACGATCATCCGCGAGAACACGTCCAAGACGAATGCCACGTAGACCCAGCCGGCATCGGTGCGGACGTAGGTGATGTCGGCAACCCACAGCTGATTCGGCGCTGTCGCGGCGAATGCGCGGTCAACGAGATCACCGGGGTGTTCGGTCTCGGCCGCTGGTTTCGTGGTGCGCGGGAACTTCCCGCGCACCACCCCACGGATTCCCAGGTCACCGCACAATCGTTCGACCGTGCACTTCGCGACCGTTATCCCTTTGCGGGCGAGTGCGGCGCGGATCTTGCGGCGCCCATAGATACCGCCGGAGTCTTCGTAGACGTCCATGATCTGTTCTTTGAGTTCCTCGTCGCGCAGGGCGCGGGCCGATGGACCGCGGCCTCGGGCGGCGTAGTAGGTCGATGGCGCGATCGCGCATCCGGCCTCGGTGAGGGCGGTGCAGATCGCCTCGACGGGCCATCGACGGCGGTACTGGTCGATGAAATCGACGATCAGCGGCGTGGCCGGTCGAGCTCGGCCGCGAAGAAAGCCGACGCGGTCTTCAAGATCGGCGGATTCAAGCGGTCAGTG
>NZ_KQ969282.1:363821-427616 GCF_001578675.1 Gordonia sp. QH-12 | reverse complement strand
ACCACCTCGGCGCCGCATGCGGACGTCACAATCGCTCCGTCGGCCCCCGCCGCGGCCAATGGCAGACGATGATCCTGATCGACGGACCCCACGCCGGCCGCGTCGCCTGGCGACCCAGCGACAACACCAGCCGCGGCGGGACAAGACCGCCCGGATGGCGGATCAACCAGATCCACCACGCCGAACTCCTCCCGGACCACCAACCCCAACCGCCGCCCGAACCCAGCGAATCCCGCATCGAGAACTACCTCGACACACTCCTGGCCGCCTGACCGGACACACCCGGCCCGGGAGCATGCGGCCAGCGGCCTCAGCGGAACTCGGCAGCAGTGAATGAAGTTCCTCCGACGGCACGATGATCTGGGTTGCAGTCGTTCGGTATTACGAGCCGATCCTGCTGCGCTGCCACCAGCAGGCTCCAGTGCTCCTTGACCCCGGCGGCCGCGCGAGGTGCACGCCAATCGGTCATGCACCCAGCGTAGAACGTGTGCGTTCGGTGCACCGCCCGCTCACGAGGTCATTCGGCCGAGCGAGCGCCGACCGTCTCCGGAGCTGTGCACCCGTAGAATCCGGGGCATGGTTGCAAAGGTGATCGGAACTCCGCTGAGTCCGACCGCGGTGAAGGTGTTGCTGCTCGGATCGGGCGAACTCGGCAAGGAGGTCACGATCGCGCTGCAGCGGTTCGGCGTCGAAGTGATCGCTGTTGATCGCTGCGCCGACGCCCCGGCGCACCAGGTGGCGCACCACGCCGAGGTGATCGACATGATGGATCCGGACCAAGTGCGCGCGGTGATCGACAAGCATCGCCCGCACTACGTGCTCCCGGAGATCGAGGCCATCGCAACCGAAGCCCTGGAGCGAGTGGAAGCCGAGTCGATCGCCGAAGTGATCCCGAGCGCGAAGGCCGTCTCCGCGACTCTCAATCGCGAGCGCATCCGGCGGCTGGCCGACGAAGAACTCGGCCTGCCGACGTCCCCGTACCTTTTCGCGGGATCGCTCGAGGAGATGCGCGCGGCGGCCGGGAGCATCGGATTCCCGTGTGTGGTGAAGCCGGTGATGTCGTCGTCGGGCAAGGGGCAGTCGGTCCTTCGCGGCCCCGAGGACGTCGACGCGGCGTGGGAGGCGGCCCGGACCGGAGCCCGAGTCAACAACGACCGCGTGATCGTCGAGGGGTTCGTCGAATTCGACTACGAGATCACCCTTCTCACGGTCCGCGCCGTCGACCCGGCCACCGGGCGACTGGCCACGTACTTCTGCGATCCGATCGGCCACCGCCAGGTGGACGGAGACTACGTCGAGAGTTGGCAGCCGCAGCCGATGAGCCCGGCCGCCTACGACATAGCGCGTTCGATCGCGGCCCGGATCGCGACCGCGATGGGCGACGGGGTCGCCACCGGCAGGGGAGTGTTCGGCGTCGAACTCTTCATCAAAGGCGACGAGGTCTACTTCTCGGAGGTGAGCCCGCGCCCGCACGACACCGGTCTGGTCACCATGGCCACGCAGCGCCTGTCGGAGTTCGAACTCCACGCTCGAGCCGTCCTCGGACTGCCGGTGAACACGATTGCCCGTGCGCCCGGCGCCTCGGCGGTGATTTACGGCGAGCACGAGGACACGGCCATCGGATTCGCAGGCGTCGCCGACGCCCTCGCCGATCCCGACGTGGATCTGCGCCTGTTCGGTAAGCCCGAGAGCTACGCGCGCCGGCGGATGGGGGTGGCGGTGGCGACCGCACCCACGATTGAGATCGCGCGCGAGAAGGCCACGCGCGCAGCGGGACTGGTGACGCCTCTGCGCGCGGACCACGACGCGGAGACGCCGACCGAGATCAAGCCGATTCCGCAGACCGCGCCGTCGCCCGCCGACGACACCGATACCGAGGCGATGGAGGCGGGAACTCAGGCGATCCGGGTTCCGGAGCGTCCGATTCGGCGCGAGGCGCCCCCGATGCCCCGACCGCCGATGCCTCAGGGACCTCCGCAACGTCCCGGACCGATGGCGCAGCCGGGACCGCGCGGACCGGTGGGGCCCGGTGGCCAGCGACCGGCCGGACCCCCGCCCCCTCGACCCGGGCGGATCCCGCCGGGTATGAGCTGATCCGCCGGCACCGACGATCCGCTACACCGAGGACTTGCGTGCCGCCTGCACGATCATGAAGACGAGGAACGGTCCGCCCACCGCCGCGGTGACCACGCCCACCGGCAGACCGTCGGGCAGGACCGTGCGGCACACGATGTCGGCGGCCAGGACGATGCACGCCCCGACCACGCCCGAGAACACCGGCGTGGGTTGAGAACTGCGGGCCAGGCGGACGGCGATCTGCGGCGCGGCCAGGCCCACGAAGGCGATGGGCCCGGCCGCCGACACCGCGAGCGACGCGACCACCACGGCGGTGAGCAGCGTTCCGTAGGTGACGACGCCGAGACGTACGCCGAGCGCACGGGCCACGTCGGGCCCGAGGCCGCTGACGGCGAGCGTGCGCGCGATGATCGCGGTCCAGATGATTCCGATGGCCGCGGCCACCGCCACCGGCGGCACCGAACTCCAGCCGGTGTTCGCCAGCGAGCCGATGATCCACGTCTGCGCGCTCGCGGCGTCGTGCAGGTCCGCACGTGACATCAGGTATCCGACCGCGGCCTGCATCATCCAGGTCATTCCGACACCGATGAGGATGAGGCGCAGTGTGCTGGTGACCACCTGGCCCTTGGTCCAGGCCAGCACGTACATCAGCGCCGCGGTCGCGAGGCCGCCGATCAGCGCCGACAGCGGCACGCCGAGGTTCGCGAAGAAGCCGCCGAATCCGGTGCTCGCCGAGGTCAGGGCAAGTACGGCACCGGCACTCGCGCCGGTGGTGATGCCCAGCATGTCCGGGACGGCGAGCGGGTTGCGGGTGATCACCTGTGTGAGGCAACCGGCGAGACCGAGGCCGAAGCCGGCCAGCGCCGCCACGAGCACACGCGGCAGCATGTCGTCGAAGATGACGATGTTCTCGGCGACGCGGCCGCCGCCGAGCAGGATGCGCGCCACGTCGACGGGCGTGGTGAACCCCACCGACAGCCCGATCAGGAAGAGGACCAGCGCGAGCAGGGCGCCGGCGAGGGAGCAGGCCGCGAGTCTGCGGCGGACGACCCATCGGGCGCTGCCGACGCCGATCGTGATGGGCGGGCGAACGGTGGCGGTCATACGGTCGGGAGCCTCCTGCGTCGGACCATGATCATGAGCATCGGCCCGCCGATCAGCGCCAGCACCACGCTCACCTGTGCCTCGCCCGGCCGGGCGATGACCCGGCCGATGACATCGCAGACCAGGATCAGAAGTGCGCCGGCGAGTGCCGAGTAGGGGACGATCCAGCGGTAGTCGGGCCCGGTGAACGCGCGAGCGATATGGGGAACGATCAGCCCGAGGAACACGATCGGCCCGCACGCGGCGGTCGCGGCCCCGGCGAGGAGCGCGATGCCGATGATGCCGGTGACCCGGATGAGACCGACGCGACCGCCCAATGCCGTCGCCATGTCGTCGCCGAGGCTCATCAGGTTGAGGAACCATCCGCCCGCGAAGGCGAGAACCAGTCCCACCACGATGAAGGGCAGCGTGGTCCACAGCACGTCGGCGCCGCGGCCCGAGACGGCTCCGACGTTCCAGAACCGCCAGGTGTCGAGGGTGGCGCCGTCCGAGAGGACGAGTGCGGAGGACACCGCCGTGAGACACGCGCTGAGCCCGGCTCCGGCCAGCACGAGTGTCAGCGGCGACGATCCGGTGACCGTCGACAGCCCGAACACCGCCGCCGCGGCGACGAACGCGCCCGCCAGCGCCAGGACGGTGTTGGCCAGAGGGCCGGAGGTACCGAAGACGAAAACCCCGGTGACCACCGCGCAGGCAGCGCCCGCGTTGATCCCGAGCAGACCGGGGTCGGCGAGCGGATTGCGCGTATGCCCTTGCGCGAGTGCGCCGGCCGCGCCGATCGCCAGTCCCACCACGAGACCGAGCACCGTGCGGATCAGCCTGCTGTGGACCAAAACTCCGAGCCCGTCGGGACTGCTCGATCCGTGCAGCAGTGCGTTCAGGACCTCACCCGGCGGCACGTCGCGTGTGCCGATCGCGATCGATGCGACGAACGCGATGCCTATGGCGACCACCAGAACGACGGCCCCGATCACCTTTTTCACAAAGGCATACCTTACCTAAGTCATGGCGCCGAACCCGGCCCGGGGCAGGTCTGCCGATGGTTTCAATCCTGTGCGTCTCCTGAACGATTGGGTAACAAAGGTCTGTGCGAGCCCCGATACACGAGTAAGGGTGGGACCAGTCGACCTACCGACCGACGACACGAAAGGCTCTTGACATGAAGAAGTCCCTGACACGGATGGCGGCGGCGGTAGCTGCCGCCGGCGCGATCGGCGCGGGTTCTCTGGCTGCGGTTCCGCAGGCGCACGCCGGCACCCCCGGCGACCTCCAGATCATCGGCGGGATCTCCTGCACCTTCAAACTGTGGGGTCCGAATTGGTCCGACGGTCCCGTCTGGCAGATGCATCGCTGGATGGGCGTCACGAACATCGGCGGCTCGACCATGACCGGTGTGACGGTGACCGAGTTCGGCGGTGCCAGCAAGTGGGTTCCGCAGACGAAGGACAAGGACGGCAAGATCACCAACAAGCTCGGTGAGCTGAAGCCGGGCAAGACCTTCGTCGCCTTCGACACCACATGGAAGGGCTGCTGGCCCGCGTCGATCTCCGGCTACACCATCGGGCAGCAAGTCGAGAACCCGATGAACAACGTCGGGTTCTGGCAGAACGTGCGTCGAGCGCAGCCGAAGGACAAGTCCACCACCGTCGGCAACGGCTCGTAGAGACCGGCGACGGCGGTGAACTGACGTCGCAGACGCGAAGGGAGGGCGACCGGGATCGGTCGCCCTCCCTTCGGTTTTCGGGTGTGGTGGGTGACGGTGGTTTCGACTCGCTGCGCTCGCTCAACCAGCCTGGGGGGTTGCGCTCGCTCAACCAGCCTGGGGGGTTGCGCTCGCTCAACCAGCCTGGGGGTTGCGCTCGCTCAACCAGCCCGGCGGCTGGGCAGCGCGGCCGTCAGCCCCGGTTCACCTTGTGGGGTTCGGAGGCGGCGAGCATGTCCTCGCGCTCGACCACCTTGACGCGGTCGCGGCCCTGCGCTTCGCCGAGCTTGCGCTCGTGCTCGTCGAGCCGGTACCAGCCGTCCCAGGTGGTGAACGGGATGCCGCGCGATTCGAGCAGATCCACGACGGAGGCCTCGGAGGCGTCCTCGACCTCGTTGAGGACACCATTGCGCATGTCCTCGAGGATGCACTCGACGGTCTCGTTCGCGTCGCCCTTGGTGTGGCCGATGAGGCCGACCGGACCGCGCTTGATCCAGCCGGTGGTGTACAGGCCGGTGAGGTGCTTGCCGTCGTCGAAGATCCGGCCGGCCTCGTTGGGGATCACGCCCGCCTGGTCGTCGAACGGGATCTCCGGCAGATTGTCCGACAGATAGCCGACCGCCCGGTAGACGGCGGTGACGTCCCAATCGCGGGTCTTGCCGGTGCCCTTGACGTTGCCGGTTCCGTCGAGCTCGGTGCGCTCGGTGCGGAGTCCGACCACCTTGCCGTCCTCGCCGAGGATCTCCGTCGGGTTCTCGAAGAAGTGCAGGAAGAGCTTGTGGATCGCACCCTGCTTGGGCTCGCGGATCGCGTAGTTCTCGATGATCGTCGCGACCTGGTCGGTGATCTTGCTGGAGCGGCGCGCGACGGCCGATCCCTCGTCGTACTCGATGTCCTCGGGATCGACGATGACCTCGATGTTCGGCGAATGGTCGAGTTCCTTGAGCTCCAGCGGAGTGAACTTGGCCTGGGCGGGGCCGCGGCGTCCGAAGACGTGCACCTCCACCGCCTTGTTGGCCTTGAGCCCCTGATAGACGTTGTCCGGGATCTCGGTCGGGAGCAGCTCGTCGCCGGTCTTGGCCAGCACGCGGGCCACGTCGAGGGCCACGTTCCCGACACCGATCACGGCGACCTTCTCCTCCTCCAGCGGCCATTCGCGGGAGAAGTCCGGGTGGCCGTCGTACCAGGCCACGAACTCGCCGGCGCCGTAGCTGCGCTCGAGGTCGACGCCCGGAATCTGCAGAGCGCGGTCGTCGGTGGCGCCCGTGGAGAAGACGACGGCGTCGTAGTGCTTGCGCAGGTCGGCGAGGGTGATGTCGGTGCCGTAGTCGATATTGCCGAGCAGGCGGACCTGGGGCTTGTCGAGCACCTTGTGCAGAGCGGTGATGATGCCCTTGATGCGCGGGTGATCGGGTGCGACGCCGTACCGGATGAGACCGAACGGGGCGGGCATGCGCTCGTAGAGATCGATGCTCACGCCGCGCTCGGACGCGGTGTCGGACTTCATCAGTGCATCGGCGCAGTAGATGCCGGCCGGCCCGGCACCGACGATCGCGACCCGCAACGGGCGGCTGTTGTCACTCATTTCCAGGTGCTTCCTCAGCTGGTTGGACAGGGATACCTCTACGTTATGTCTTGTGAGGTCGCCGCCAAAATTTCGATGTGAGGTATACCTCAGTCGAAGATCGGGTGCCGAAAACTATTGACGAATCGCGCCCGGTGAAGGTGGCCCGTCGCCGGACGGCACGGTTGAAAGTCCCTGGACATGGGCCGATACACTCGGCTGTCATGAACGAAGACCAGCCGGCGTCTCACGACCTCCCGGAGGACGACCAGCCGCGGTCGTGGAAAGCGGCGCTCCCGATGATTCTGGCCGGTGCGCTCGTGGTGGTGCTGCTGGCGTGGGTCCTGATCGCCGCCCTGGTGAATCCGCCGGAGGAACGGCTCAGCGACTCCGCTCAGGTGCAGCACACGGTCAACGACATGTACAGCGCGATGGGCACGCTCAACTACGACCAGTACGTCGGCTCGTTCTGTCAGGCCGATGTGGACGCCGCCGACTTCCCGAAGTCGGTCCAGTTCGCGGAGCAGAACCGCGCCGAGAACGAGGCCAAGGGCAAGATCGTCGTGCCGAACATGGACGTGGAAGTCACCGGCGACAGCGCCACCGTGAAAGCCCATTGGAACCGCGAGAACACCGCGGACGACGAGCAGACGACCTCGCTGCGGCTGATCCGGGAGAACGGTGAGTGGAAGGTGTGCAACCGATGACTTACAGCGGCGACGTGACGTGTGAGCAGGCATGGCAGCGGCTCGCGGAGAATCCGAAGGCAGTCCTCATCGACTGCCGCACGCAAGCGGAATGGAACTTCGTCGGAGTGCCGGACACCGAATCGCTCGGCAAGCGCACGCTGTTCGTCGAGTGGATCGACTACCCGAACGGTGCGCCCAATCCGCGCTTCGTCGACCAACTGCGCGAGGCCGGCGTGGAGCCGGACGACGAACTGCTGTTCCTGTGCCGCTCGGGCCATCGGTCCATCGGTGCAGCGGAGGCCGCGGTCGCCGCCGGATTCGGGCAGGCGTACAACATTCTCGACGGGTTCGAAGGCCCGATCGACGCCGACGGGCACCGTGGCGGGGCCGGTTGGCGCGCCGCGTCGCTGCCCTGGCGACAGTCATGAAGGAGTCTGTGAAATGAGCCGAGAGCTGCCCGACTGGGTTTCTCCAGAGACCGTCGCCGTGCGCGGTGGGATCCTTCGCTCCGGCTTCTTCGAGACCTCCGAAGCGCTCTACCTCAACAGCGGATACGTCTACGAGTCGGCCGAGGCGGCCGAACGCGCCTTCACCGGCGAAGAACAGCGTTTCGTCTACACCCGCTACGGGAATCCGACCGTCGCGATGTTCCAGGAGCGGCTCCGCCAGATCGAGGGGACGCAGGCCTGCTTCGCCACGGCGAGCGGCATGGCCGCGGTCTTCGTGGCACTGGGTGCGCTGCTGAAGAAGGGCAGCCGCCTCGTCGCGGCGCGCAGCCTCTTCGGTTCCTGCTTCGTGATCTGCAACGAGATCCTCCCGTCCTGGGGCGTCGAGACGGTCTTCGTCGACGGAGAAGACCTCGACCCGTGGGAGCGGGCCCTCGCCGAGCCGACGGACGCGGTGTTCTTCGAGACGCCGTCGAATCCGATGCAGACGCTGGTCGATGTCCGCAAGGTGTCGGAGATGGCGCACGCGGCCGGCGCGACGGTGGTGCTCGACAACGTATTCGCGACCCCGCTGCTGCAACGCGGTCTGGACATGGGCGCCGACGTCATCGTGTATTCGGGGACCAAGCACATCGACGGCCAGGGCCGGGTGATGGGCGGTGCGGTGCTCGGCACGCAGGAGTTCATCGACGGCCCGGTGCGGGAACTGATGCGTCACACCGGTCCGGCTCTCAGTCCGTTCAACGCGTGGGTGATGCTCAAGGGCCTCGAGACGATGAAGCTGCGGCTCGACCAGTCGGTCGCCACCGCGCTGCGAGTCGCCGAATTCCTCGACGCCGATCCCCGGGTGGCCAAGGCGATCTATCCCTTCCTGTCGTCGCACCCGCAGTACGAGCTGGCGCGCTCGCAGATGTCCGGCGGGGGAACGGTCATCACGTTCGAACTCGCCGACCGGCCGGGTCTTTCCGGCAAGGAGCGGGCCTTCGAAGTGCTCAACGGACTGCAGATCATCGACATCTCCAACAACCTCGGTGACGCCAAGAGCCTCATCACGCATCCGGCCACCACCACCCACCGGGCGATGGGGCCCGACGGCCGTGCGGCGATCGGTCTCACCGACTCGATGGTCCGGCTGTCGGTGGGTCTGGAGAGCGCGGACGATCTGCTGCGCGATCTGGACGCGGCGCTGGGCTGAGCTCAGGCGTCGGCACGCACCGGGCGGTCCGCGTCGGCCAGTGCACTGAGCACCGTCTGGAACTTCGCCGTGGTCTCGGCCACCTCGGCGTCGGGGTCGGAGCCGGCGACGATGCCGCCTCCGGCCCAGGCGCTGACCTTCGTGCGTGACGAGTCGAGCTCGAGACACCGGATCGAGACCACCCATTCCCCGTCGCCGGCGGCGTCGCACCAGCCGACGGTTCCGGCGTAGAACTCCCGCGGTCCTTCGACCTCCTCGATGATCCGCGCCGCGGCTTCGGTCGGTGTCCCGCAGACGGCGGGTGTGGGGGAGAGCAGCGCCGCCAGTTCCAGCGCCGTGATCGTCGGATCGGCCAGCTCTCCGGTGATCGGCGTCGCCAGATGCCAGACGTGGTTGGTGGAGATGGTCTGCGGCCGGTCGGGGATGGCGATACGGCTGCACAGCGGTTGGAGCAGGTCGCGCAGATAGTCGACGACGTACGCGTGCTCGCGCAAGTCCTTCGCCGAACGGCTGAGTTCCTCGGCGGCGTTCGGAACGGGACGGCCTGCGGCGTCGAACTTCGGGGCCGACCCCGCGTAGGGAACGCATTGGAGGATGGAACCGCGTTTGCGGAGCAGGAGTTCCGGACTCGCGCCGATCAGCCAGTTGCCGTCGTGTCCCGGCGCAGCGCTCAGATCGGCGGCGAACACCGTCGACCCGCCGGCAGTGGCCGTGAATCGGCCGATCAGTTCGGCCGGCTCGACGGCCCGGGTGAGCGACGCGTCCAGGCTGCGAGCCACGACCACCTTCTCGGCGGCGCCCGACGCGATGGCGTCGAGTGCGCGGACGACTCGCTCGCGGTGCACCGAGTCCGGGGTCACCGAGACCTCCGCGACCACCGAGCCGTCGACCGTCGCGGGAGTGGCTGCGGGGGAGAAGTCGACCCGTTCGGGGGTGATCAATGATGCGGGACCGCCGGTGTCGAAGCCGAGGGCGCCGCCGACGAAGTCGACGGTGCCGGCGGCGAGGGCCTCTCGCGCCTGCGCCACGGAGCCGAACGCGGCGCGCACTCCGAATCCGCGGGCGTTGAGATCGGTGTTCGACAGCAGAAACGACAGACCGGCAGGCACCTGGCCAGGTTACCCGCGAGAGCTAGACGGACTTCGTCGCTGTGATGCGCTTCTCCCTGATCAACCGCTTGAGGAGGTCGCGGCCCGCGGATCCGGCGGAGACGGGGTCGGCGCCCGCGTCGGCACCCGACATGTTGACGCAGGTGCGACCGTCGACGCTCGAGGTCGCGTACAGCCACTGCTCGGTGTGGCCGTTCGCGGAGTCGTCACGGCTCTTGGTCTTCCACTCGCCGACCGAGGCGGTTCCGGAGCAACTGTCGGCGAACACCACCACCGTGTGCACCGGGGTGCCCGAGCCGGATTCGCCGAGCGAGGTGAGGTCGTCGGACATCTGCGACAGCACCCGGTCGTCGTCGGCGGCCCGCAGCACCACGACGGGCGCGCCGTCGTTGGTGTCGGTGACGGCGGTCCAGCCGGCGGGCACCCGGACCTCCACGGACGTCCCGCCCTTGAGCGCGAACGTCCGCGTGGTCTCCGGCGCCGCACCGGTGTCGCGGTCGGAGTCCCAGGGGGCGAGGATCAGCAGCGTCGTCAGTCCGGCGACCACCAGTGCGGTCACCGCCACGATGCCGAAGAACATCGGCTTCGGACCCTTCACCGGCGGCTGCTGCGGCCACGGGCCGGGCGGGAAGGGGTTCGGTGCGTACGGCGGCTGCGCGGGTCCGTACCGGTGGGGCGGCCCGTACGACGACGGCTGTGGCGGTTGTGGCAGGGGCGGTTGTGGCAGGGGCCGGCCGGGAGCGCCGCTCGGATACTGCGGGTCGGACGGATGAACCACGGGAGGCCTTTCTGAACAGGGATGTTGAAACCACGCTAACTGCGGATCCGCCGGTGATTACACCCGCCGTGGTTTTAATGCTTTCCGCGAATGACGCGTACCGGCATCCTTGACGGCGGGTCACGAGAACCGGTGCGAAGCCCTGGCTGGCCGGTCGGCAACCCTCCACCGCGGTGGGGTGCTCCAGGTGACGACCCGGCCGGCGTCGACCGACGTCCGGCAAGTGCGGAGATCTACTGGAGTCGTGTCATGACCGCAATCCTCGACCGGGCCGTGTGCCCGGCACCCATTCGTCCCCTCGCGCCGGTGGTCGGTGCCGACACCACGGTGCCGACCACCGCAGGGGGCGAGACCGTCTACGCGAACCTCGACTACGCGGCATCGGCCCCGGCTCTCGTGTCTGTCGCGGAACGGCTCTCCGGCGCGTTGACCGAGTATGCGAGCGTGCATCGGGGCGCGGGCCATCTCTCTCAGGTCACGACAGCGCGATACGAGCAGGCTCGGGAGACTGTCCGGCGGTTCGTCGGCGGTCGAAGCGACGACACGGTGGTGTTCACGCGCAACACCACCGACGCCGTCAATCTCGCCGCGCACGTCACCCCCGGCGACGTGGTGGTGCTCGACATCGAGCACCACGCCAACCTGCTGCCCTGGACCCGGACCGGCCGTGCTCGCGTGGTGCCGGCGGCCCGCACCGTCGAAGAGACGGTGGGGCGGCTCGAAGCAGAACTCGCTGCCGCGCCCGCCGCGTTGCTCGCGATCACCGGTGCGTCGAACGTGACCGGCGAGGTGCTGCCGATCGGACGGCTGGCCGCGGCGGCGCATCGGCACGGCGCGCGCATTCTGGTGGACGCCGCGCAACTGGTCCCGCACCGCGCCGTCTCGATCGCGTCCTGGGGCATCGACTACCTCGTCTTCTCCGGCCACAAGCTGTACGCGCCGTTCGGTGCGGGCGCGCTGGTGGGCCGCGGCGACTGGCTCGATGCGGCGGAACCGTACCTGGCCGGCGGCGGCGCCACCGCCGACGTCGACCTCGACGGCCGGGTCGCGTGGCACACCGGTGCCGCTCGTCACGAAGCCGGATCTCCCAACACGCTGGGGGTGGTGGCGCTCGCAGCGGCGGCGCAGGCCCTGCAGGACATCGGTTTCGAGGAGATCGCCTATCACGAGCACCGGTTGCAGCAGCGTCTCGACGAGGGGTTGGCGCTGCTGCCCGGCGTGCATCCGCTGCGGGTCTTCGACGATGCGGCCGACCGCGTCGGCATCGCCGGCTTCACCGTGGAGAACCATTCCCCGCGCAGTGTCGCCGAATATCTGTCGGTGACGCGGGGGATCGGCGTGCGCGACGGCAAGTTCTGCGCGCATCCGCTGCTGCGGAAGCTGGGTTACCCCGACGGTGCGGTCCGGGCCAGCTTCGGTCTCGGGACGTCGTCGGACTATGTCGATCGTCTGCTGGCAGCGCTGTCGGATCTGGTGCGGCGGTAGATTTCTCGTCGCTTTCACAGCGGGTGCGGTGGGGTTCGCCGGGCGCGGGACGTACGTCCATTTATGCCGAAATTTCTCAGTTGCGGCCGGGAGTCGGCACCTCTCATACTTGCAGAGCGCAATTAGTTGATTGCAGACTGCAACGAAGAGGGATGAGAGTGAAAGCGACGCCCGAACAGCTCGACGAGATGTTCGTCGCCCTCAGCCGATACACGCGGCTCAGGGATCGGGCGCTGCACACCGGAATCTGGAACGGACGCAATGGCTCACTCGAGACCGCCGCGTACCGAGCGCTCTTCGTCCTGCGGAACGGCCCGATGCGCTCGCGCGACCTCGCCGATCGGCTGGTGACAGACCCCTCGACCACCAGTCGGCACGTCGCGCAGTTGGTGAAGGAAGGATTCGTCCGGCGCGAGGCGCACCCCGAAGACGGGCGTGCGTCGCAGCTGGTCCTCACCGACGACGGCCGGGAGAAGGTCTGCGAGATCGCCGAGTCGAGACGACGACTCGTCGGCGAAACCGTGGAGGACTGGTCCGCGGAGGAGTTCGAGATATTCGTCCGCCTCCTCGGCCGGTTCGTCGACGCGGTCGAAACCCGAATCTTCCCCTGCACCACGAAAGCTGATTGATGAGTTCACCAACTGCCGCCGCCGACTTCCCCGGCCGGAACCTGACGCATCGTCAGGTCCTCACGATCATGAGCGGACTTATGATCGGCATGTTCCTCGCCGCGCTCGACCAGACGATCGTGTCGACGGCGATCCGCACCATCGCCGACGACCTGCACGGATACGACCTGCAGGCGTGGGTCACCACCGCTTACCTGGTGACCTCGACGATCGTGACGCCGCTCTACGGCAAGCTGTCGGACATCTACGGACGCAAGCAGTTCTTCCTGCTCGCGATCACGATCTTCATCATCGGGTCGCTCCTGTGCAGCATGTCGACGTCGATGTACGAGCTGGCCGGCTTCCGTGCGCTCCAGGGTCTCGGCGCGGGCGGTCTGTTCACACTGGCGATCACCACGATCGCCGATATCGTCGCACCGCTGGAACGCGCCAAGTACCAGGGTTACTTCCTGGCGGTCTTCGGCACGTCCAGCGTGCTCGGCCCGGTGCTCGGCGGTTTCCTCGCCGGCGCGAACTCGATCCTGGGCGTCTCCGGTTGGCGCTGGGTGTTCCTGGTGAACGTGCCGATCGGCCTCATCGCGCTGGTGGTGGTCTACAAGGTGCTGAACTACCCGCAGCAGAAGCTGACCGGACACCGCACCGACTACTGGGGCGCTACCGCTGTCGCGGTGGCCGTCGCGCCGCTGCTGATCGTCGCCGAACAGGGCCGTGACTGGGGCTGGACGTCGCTGAACAGCGTCATCTGTTACCTGATCGGCGCCGCGGGTATCGCCGCGTTCATTGTGATCGAGAACAAGATGGGCGACGAGGCGATCATCCCGCTCCGCGTCTTCAAGAACCGGGTCTTCGCACAGGGCATCCTCGTCTCCCTCATCGTCGGTGCGGTCATGTTCGGCGGTATCTCGATGCTGCCCCAGTACTTCCAGGTGCTCCGTGGCTCGAGCCCGATGGTCGCCGGTCTGCAGATGCTGCCGATGGTGGCCGGCATGATGATCGGTTCCATCATGGCCGGCCAGCTGATCTCGCGTACCGGGCGATACAAGGTGTTTCCGATCATCGGCTCCATCCTGATCACGACGATGTCGTTCCTGCTGCACTTCGTCGACACGCAGACCCAGCTGTACCTCGTGATGCTGGCGGCAGCCGGACTCGGTTTCGGCCTCGGCAACCTGATGCAGCCGCTCATGCTGGCGATGCAGAGCATCCTGCCGGTCCGCGACACCGGTATGGCGACCGGCACCGCGACCTTCTTCCGGCAGATCGGCGGCACGCTCGGCGTCGCGGTCTTCTTCTCGCTGCTGTTCTCGACGATGGGCCCCAACATCGCCGATCAGCTCAAAGACGCGTCGGGCACTCCTGAGTTCACCGCGGCCGTCCAGCAGGCGGCTACCAGCCATGATCCGCAGGTGGCGGCCTTCGGTCACTCGTTGATCACCGCGGCGGAGGACCCCGGTGCCGGCGGCGGCGCCGGGGCGACGATGAAGGACACCTCCGTCATCGAGAAGCTCCCGAAGGAGTTGTCGGAGCCGATCAAGCGCGGCTTCGCGGACTCGATGGACAAGGTGTTCCTGTCGGTCTCGATCCTGTCGATCCTGTCGATCATCGGCACGGTGACGTGGTCGGAGGTCTCGCTCCGCCGTCCGCCGTCGCCCGAGAGCAAGAGCGACGACCCGAAGCCGGTCGCGGCCGACTGACCGGAGCGAGTCGCTGCGTGTTGCTGGGTCTCGATGCGCGTGCTCGCTGCGCTCGCTCGCTTACTCGATGAGCCTGGGGCTGGGTGGCTGTTCGCGGGCTTGTTGAGCGAGTGTTCTCACCAGGCTTGTTGAGCGAGCGCAGCGAGTCGAAACGGTGCTTTGTCTCGATGCGCGTGCTCGCTGCGCTCGCTCGCTTACTCGATGAGCCTGGGGGCTGGGTGGCTTTTCTCAGGCTTGTTGAGCGAGTGTTCTCACCAGGTTTGTTGAGCGAGCGGAGCGAGTCGAAACTGTGTGAGGTCTCGATGCGCGTGCTCGCTGCGCTCGCTCGCTTACTCGATGAGCCTGGGGCTGGGTGGCTGTTCGCGGGCTTGTTGAGCGAGTGTTCTCACCAGGCTTGTTGAGCGAGCGCAGCGAGTCGAAACGGTGCTTTGTCTCGATGCGCGTGCTCGCTGCGCTCGCTCGCTTACTCGATGAGCCTGGGGGCTGGGTGGCTTTTCTCAGGCTTGTTGAGCGAGCGGAGCGAGTCGAAACGGTGTGGGGTCTCGATGCGCGTGCTCGCTGCGCTCGCTGGCTTACTCGATGAGCCCGGGGGGCTGGGTGGCTTTTCCCAGGCTTGTTGAGCGAGCGCAGCGAGTCGAAACGGGGGACGAGCCGCAGACGGAAGAGGAGCAGGGCGCGGGTGCGCTCTGCTCCTCTTCGGTCTGTGCGGGGAGGGATCAGCCCTGGTAGCGGTCGACAGCCGCCTGGGCCACCTTGGCCGCCTCGGCCTTGCCGACCCAGCCGCCGGGGGTCACTTCCTTGCCCGGCTCGAGATCCTTGTAGTGCTCGAAGAAGTGCGAGATGGCGTTGAGTTCGAACTCACTGACATCGTCGATGTCCTGGATGTGGTCCCAGCGCGGGTCGCCGGCCGGAACGGCGAGCAGCTTGTCGTCGCCGCCGGCCTCGTCGGTCATCGTGTACATGCCGACGATCCGCGCCTTCACGATGACACCCGGGAACACCGACTCCGTGAGCAGCACCATCGCGTCCAGCGGATCGCCGTCCTCGCCCAGGGTGTGGTCGATGTAGCCGTAGTCGGCCGGGTAGCCCATCGGCGTGTACAGGTAGCGGTCGAGGTAGACCTTGCCCGTCTCGTGATCGACCTCGTACTTGTTGCGGCCACCCTTGGGGATCTCGACGGTGACTTCGAACTCCATGCTGCCTCCTGGCGTTGCTGACGGACTGTCCGGAAATTGCTTCAACGGCTGTCAAGGATACTGTTAACACCGTCGAACGCAGACCGCAGACCGGAGGATACGTGGCCCAGCCGACAAGTCCCGCCGCCCGGCGGCCGCGCAGAGTGCTGCGCTGGATCCTGATCGTCGTGCTGGTGATGGTGCCGGTGGCGGGCGCGGGCGTCGGTTGGTGGCTCTACCAGAACCGGGCCGATCCGGTTCCTCCCGGAACCCCGGCTCGTCCGGCTGCGGCATCGCTGGACCCGGCCATCGTCCCGGTGTCGCCGAACGCGCCGGTCCCGACGGCCGCGGGAGTCGCGAAGCAACTGGCGAAGCCTTTGAAGGATCCGGCACTGGGCAAACTGACCGGGCAGGTGTCCGACCCGCTGACCGGCAAAGTGCTGTGGTCGCAGGGAGCCGACGAACCACGTGTGCCCGCCTCCAACGCCAAGATCCTCACCGCATCGGCCGTGCTGCTGGCCCTGCCGCACGATTCGCGCGTCACCACCGAAGTGGTCTTCGGCGCGAACGGTGAAGCGATCCTGGTGGGAGCGGGCGATCCGACTCTGACGTCGACGCCCGCGGGCGAGCCGTCGTTCTACTCCTCGCCCGGCCGGATCTCCGATCTGGCCGAGCAGATCAAGCGGAGCGGCAGGCACGTCACGTCCATCGCCGTCGACACCTCGCTGTTCACCGGCCCGACGATGCAGAAGACCTGGGACCGTCGGGACATCGAGGGCGGCGACATCACGCCGATCGAGTCGCTGATGGTCGACGGCGGCCGACTCAAGCCGAACGACGAGTACTCGCCGCGCACCGACCAGCCGGCGCTCGCCGCCGGCCGCGCACTCGCCGAGGCGCTCGGACTCAACAGCCCGGTCGCCGAGACCACGGCCCCGTCGGGTGCGCCGGTGATCGCCTCGGTGAAGTCGGCACCGTTGACGGTCCGGGTCGGCGACATGATGCGGTACAGCGACAACGTTCTCGCCGAGTCGCTCGGCATCGAGCTGGCGGAGGCGACCGGCGGTGAGCCGAGCATCTCGGGCGGAGCGCAGGCGGTCTTGAAGACCCTCCGCACCAACGGTTTCGATGTGGGGGATGCGACGCTGGTGGATTCCTCGGGCCTCTCGTACTCCGATCGCGTGCCCGCGTCGCTGCTCGACGAACTGATGTCGGCGGCCGCCGGGGACGGGCGGCCGAAGCTGCGCTCGCTGCTCGACTCGCTGCCCGTCGCTCACGGCACCGGAACCCTGGCCGACCGGTTCTTCCCGGCGTCGACCGACGGGGCGGGATGGGTTCGCGGCAAGACCGGAACACTGACCGGCGTCAGTTCGTTGACCGGAACAGTGCAGACGGTCGACGGCAGAGTCCTGGCGTTCGCGATGATCTCCGGCGGGACCTCACCGGCCGACGCGCGTCCGGCCGTGGACGCGGTGGTCGGGGCGCTCCGCGACTGCGGCTGCCGCGGCTGACCGACCGGAAGGAAGATCAATGAACGTTCCCGAGCACTCGGCTTCCGACGAGTCCTCCGCCACGCCGGTTGAGAACATCGACTGGGGCCTGGCCGCCACGGTGGGTAAGCGAGTCGCCCGGCCCGGCCCGCGGATCACGCGCTACACCTCCGACCAGGCGTACGCCGAACTGTCGGACGCGGCGGTGCGTGCGGAGGGCCCGGTACGGGAGGTCACGGGGCTGGCCGACGGACTCGCCGTCCCCGCCGCGCAGATCCTGGACCGATCGGGGTGGATCGACGCCGCCGCGCGCTCGATGCCGGCGATGCTCGGTCCGGACGATGCGGCCACGCGGCAACCGGAGGTCCGCCCGCACCGGCCCGGTTTCACCGGACGGATCGCGGGAGTGCAGGCCGGAGGTCTGCTGGCCTTCCTCTCGAGCGCGATTCTGGGTCAGTACGACCCATTCAGCCTCGATCCGCAGACCGGGGAACCGGGCGTGCTGATGCTGGTGGCTCCGAACATCATCGCGGTGGAACGTCAGCTCCGCGTGGACCCGTCCGACTTCCGGTTGTGGGTCTGCCTGCATGAGGTGACCCACCGGGTGCAGTTCTCGGCGAACCCGTGGCTCGCCGACTACATGAGGACCAACGTCGGAGCGCTCACCGGCGAGGGGGACGAGTCGGTGGCCGAGCTCGTCACCCGCATCACCGAGTCGGTCCGCAGCGGCAAGCCGCGCGAGAAGGGCGTGATCGGCCTCATGCAACTGCTGCAATCGCCCGAACAGTACGCGGCGTTCGAGCGGGTGCTGGTCCTCGGGACGCTGCTCGAAGGGCACGCCGATCACGTCATGGACGCTGTCGGCCCGGCGCAGGTGCCGACGGTGGCGACCATCCGCGCGGCCTTCGACCAGCGTCGCAAGGCGCCCCGGAATCCGCTGCAGCGGCTCATCCGCGCGCTGATCGGGATGGACGCGAAGATGGCGCAGTACGTGCGGGGCAAGGCTTTCGTGGACCATGTGGTCGACCGCGTCGGAATGGACCGGTTCAACACCGTCTGGTCGTCGCCCGAGACGATGCCGCTGATGTCGGAGATCGACGCGCCGGACGATTGGATCGAGCGGGTGCTCGGCTAGCGGCGATGACCAGGCGAGCGCAGCAGACGCTGATCGGCGCGGTCCGCGGCTTCGCCGATCGGCACCTGGACGACGACGCGGTGTGCGTCGCGCTGTCCGGCGGTGCGGACTCACTCGCTCTGACGGCCGCCGCGATCCGGGCCGGCCTCACCGTGCACGCGGTGGTGATCGACCACCGGCTGCAGACCGACTCGGCCGCCGTGGCCGCGCGAGCCGCCGAGACGGCCCGCGAACTGGGGGCCTCGGCCGAGGTCCGCGAGGTGACCGTGGAGGGTGCGGGTGGACTCGAGGCGGCCGCGCGCCGCGCACGGTACGCGGCGCTCGGCGAGGCCCGCGGCGCCCGGCCCGTACTGCTGGGCCACACGCTCGACGATCAGGCCGAGACCGTCCTGCTCGGGCTGGCCCGAGGTTCCGGGGCCCGGTCGATCGCCGGAATGCGGGAGTGGTCCGCGCCCTGGGGACGGCCGCTGCTCGGAGTGCGGCGTGCGGACACCCGCGAGGCCTGCGCCGGGTGGCGACTCCCGGTCTGGGACGATCCGCACAACGATGATCCCCGGTTCACCAGGGTGCGGATCCGCAAGGAGGTGCTGCCTCTGCTCGACGAGGTCATCGGAGGCGGTGCCGCCGAGTCACTCGCGCGCACCGCGTCGCAGCTGCAGGACGATGCCGACGCACTGGACCCACCGGCCACCGAACTGCTCGAAGAGTGTGCCTACGGCCGGGTGCTGGACGTGGAACCGCTGCGCTCGGCCCCGGCCGCGCTGCGGACCCGAGTGCTCCGCGGGTGGCTCCGATCGGTGGGGGCGAACGACCCCGTCTACCGGGTGGTCCGTGCCGTGGACGCGCTCATCACGGACTGGCGCGGACAGGGGCCGGTCGCGGTGGGCGGCGACGAGCGAGCCCGCCTCGTCGTAACGAGGCGGGCTCAAGAGCTCACGGTGAAGCGAGTACCGAGGTGAGTCAGATGTTGCACACCTTGGGCTTGAACGGGCTGTTGATGGTCTTGAAGTAGCGGGCGAACGTGCCGTTGATGGCGGCACCCGCGACTGCGCCGCCTGCACCGAGCAGTGCGCCGATCGGCGAGGCGATGAGCGCCAGAGGGCCGCCGCTGCCCAGGATTCCGATGATCGCACCGATGATCGCGCCCGCGATGCCGCCGATGGTGGCCGCGGTGGCGAGCTCGGAATTCATCTGGTCCAGCGCTTCCTTATCGCGCTGCTTGCGGGTCTGCGGTCCGCAGATGACCCGCTGAGCCGGCTTCTTACCCGCTTCCAGGACGCTCGCCGGTGTGGTCGTCGACCGCGCCGCGTCCTTCGACGGCACCAGCGTGGCGACGTCGCCCTTGACCGTCGCGTCGATCGGGTACGTGCGGGCGTCCTTGCCGACATAAGTCAGCGGAACCACGTCGAGCGCTTTGCCGGACGCGTTACGGAACACCAGGTTGCCGCCCTCCACGGCGACCGTTGCCCCGAAGACTTTGACGGTGACGTCGTCAGCGTTGCGCTGGACCTGTGCGCGTGGCTGCTGCGGTGCGGCATGCGCGGGCGACGCCAGGAACGGCAAGGCCGTGGCGAGCGCGAGTAAGGCGATGAAGACGCTGCGTAGTGATGTGCGAAGAGACATGACTCCCTCTCATGTGACTGGCTGTGAGCCCGGAACCCCCGATCGTGACCCCGGCACCGGAAGTGACGGTCTCGACGCCGGATCGCAATGAGCTGAGAGAAAACTAAGACTTCCCCGACAAATATGTGCCAGAACGGCACACACTGTGACTTATGTGACGGGGGATACGCCAAAAGGGTTCCTTCGGACGACGCGGAGCGGCCCGCCCGGATAGCCGGGCGGGCCGCGGTCGGCTCGGCGGTCGCCGAGTCAGTGCTGACGGATCAGTGTTTGGAGGGAGTGGCCGACGACGCGCGTGCCGTTGTGGAGGGCGACGTGGACGTCGGCGGCGTGAGGTCCTTGAAGGGCCGGTTGACGGTGTCGAAGTAGTGGAGCACGGCCGCCCCGGCGACGCCGCCCGAGATGATCACACCGAGACCGGCGCCGGCGGTCGCGCCGAGCGGCACTCCGGCGAAGAAGCACCCGAGCGGTCCCGCCGCGAGACCGAACAGGCAGCCGGCCGCACCTCCGAGGACTGCGCCCAAGGCGGCGCCGATCACGGTCGAGACGGTGGCGCCGGTGGTCACTTCGCGGCTCAGGCGCGACAAAGCGGCGTCGTCGCGTTCGTCCTTGCTCTTGTAGCCGTTGGCGTCGGCGACGCGGACCTTCTCCAGAAGCGCCGCGTCGGTCCGCGACGACCGCGCGAGGTCCCTGGACGGGGTCAGTCGCACGGTGCGTCCGGAGACATCGGCGTCGATGGGGTACGTGCGGTCATCGGGCGCGATGAACGTGAGGGGGAACCGTTCGAGCACCCGTCCGGAACGGTCTCGAAGCACAAGGGTGTGGTCCTCGCGGCTGACCGAGGCGTTGGCGACTGTGACGATGACGTGGTCGCGGCTCGACTGCACTCGGGCGTGCGGCCGAGGCTCGTTCGGCGCCGCGTCCGCGGGCGCGGCGAGGAAGGGGAGTACCGCGGCGACGGCAGCGATGACCGCGATGATCGCCCGCGGTGCGTTTCGGACAGACATGCTCGTACTTCTTTCCAGGTGGTTCGATGACGTCGCCGCCACGAGGCTCAGTCGCGACAACGTTCCACTACTAAGGGCGCGAACAGGGCGATCCGGACCAGGTATGCGCAGAATGCGTGAGAAACGCGTCACTTGTGTCACAGAATCGCCGCTGCGGACGCGCTCCGGACCTCCTCCCACCCTCACTTCCACAGTTCGCTCATCGAGAACCCGGACTCACCGGCGCCGCGGGCCGTGCGAAGCTATAGGGGTGGAGCGCGACGACAGCTATGGCGACGACATCGAAGAAGTCCTGATCACCCAGGAACAGATCCGTGCTCGAACGGTGGAGATGGCCCGTGCGGTGGGCGACCGGTATCGGAACGCTCCGGACGATCTGGTCTTGATCGGAGTCCTCAAGGGCGCCGTGATGTTCATGACCGACTTCGCCCGCGCCCTGCCGATCCCGTCGCAGCTCGAGTTCATGGCCGTCTCGAGTTACGGTTCGTCGACCTCCTCGTCCGGGGTGGTGCGCATCCTCAAGGACCTGGACCGCGACATCACCGACCGGGATGTGCTGATCGTCGAAGACATCATCGACTCGGGCCTCACGCTCTCGTGGCTCATCAAGAACCTCGCGACGCGTTCGCCGCGTTCGCTAGAGGTGGTGACGCTGCTCCGCAAGCCCGACGCGGTGCGGGCCACGCTCGACGTGGCCGACGTCGGCTTCGACATCCCCAACGAGTTCGTCGTCGGATACGGACTCGACTACGCCGAGCGCTACCGCGACCTGCCGTACGTCGGCAGGCTCCATCCGTCGGTCTACTCGTCCTGATCGGGTGGCCGCGGCACGGTCGGCGGAACAACCGGACCACCTGCGACGTTGAGTCTTCAGCCGGCAACCCGGGCCGGGGCTCGACGGAGCAGGCCGTACGGCGGCGACGATCCGGCCCTCTACAGGTAGCCTCGTATTTCGAGCCGACGGGAAGGACAAATGGGCACGGCGGCGTGGTGAACACCGAACACAACGACCCGCGCCCACGCGTACACGCATGAATCGCAAGACACTGTTCCGGAATCTGGCCATCGTGGCCGTCATTCTGTTCGCCATCTGGGGCTTCAGCATGATGCGGAATTCCGATCGCGAGTACACCGATGTCGACACGTCGGTCGCAATGGCCCAGCTGGACAAGAAGAACACCAAGTCGATCCAGATCGATGACCGGGAGCAGCGGCTCCGCATCGAACTGAAGGATCCGATCAAGGTCGGGGACTCCGAGGCCAGCAAGATCTCGACCCAGTACCCGGCCGGCGTCACCAGCCGGATCTTCAACGCCGTGGTCGACACCGGGTCCGAGTACCAGACGAACGTCACCAAGGACTCCGGGATCTGGCAGTCGATCCTGATCTTCGTCCTGCCGATGGTGATCCTCTTCGGGCTCTTCTTCTTCGTGATGAGCCGGATGCAGGGTGGACGCGGCGGGGTGATGGGCTTCGGGAAGTCGAAGGCCAAACAGCTCAGCAAGGACATGCCGAAGACCACCTTCGCCGATGTGGCGGGTGCGGACGAGGCCGTCGAGGAACTCGACGAGATCCGCGACTTCCTGCAGAACCCGGCTCGATACCAGGCACTCGGCGCCAAGATCCCGAAGGGTGTGCTGCTGTACGGTCCGCCCGGCACCGGTAAGACGCTGCTCGCGCGCGCCGTGGCCGGCGAGGCCGGCGTGCCCTTCTTCACGATCTCCGGCTCGGACTTCGTGGAGATGTTCGTCGGTGTCGGCGCCTCGCGTGTGCGTGACCTGTTCGAACAGGCCAAGCAGAACAGCCCGTGCATCATCTTCGTAGACGAGATCGACGCGGTGGGCCGACAGCGCGGCGCCGGGCTCGGCGGCGGGCACGACGAGCGCGAGCAGACGCTGAACCAGCTGCTCGTCGAGATGGACGGTTTCGGTGACCGTTCCGGCGTCATCGTCATGGCCGCGACCAACCGGCCCGACATCCTCGACCCGGCGCTGCTGCGTCCCGGCCGCTTCGACCGCCAGATCCCGGTCGGCAACCCCGACATCGCCGGGCGCAAGGCGATCCTCGCCGTGCACGCGAAGGGCAAGCCGATCGCGCCGGACGCCGACCTCGACGGGCTCGCCAAGCGCACCCCGGGCATGTCCGGTGCCGATCTCGCGAACGTCATCAACGAGTCGGCGCTGTTGACGGCGCGCGAGAACAAGACGGTCATCACCGGCGAGGCGCTGGAGGAGGCCGTCGACCGCGTGATCGGCGGCCCGCGCCGCAAGAGCCGGATCATCAGCGAGCACGAGAAGAAGGTCGTCGCCTACCACGAGAGCGGTCACACGCTCGCCGCGTGGGCGATGCCCGACCTCGATCCGATCTACAAGGTCACCATCCTGGCCCGCGGACGCACCGGCGGACACGCCCTGGCCGTTCCGGAGCAGGACAAGGACCTGATGACCCGATCGGAGATGATCGCCCGGCTGGTGATGGCCATGGGCGGTCGTGCCGCCGAGGAGCTCGTCTTCCACGAGCCCACCACTGGAGCCAGCTCCGACATCGACCAGGCCACCAAGATCGCGCGGGCGATGGTCACCGAGTACGGCATGAGCGCCAAGCTCGGCGCCGTCCGCTACGGCCAGGAGCAGGGCGATCCGTTCCTCGGCCGCGGCATGGGGTCGACACCGGACTACTCGGTGGGCGTCGCCGCGGAGATCGACGACGAGGTACGGAATCTGATCGAGGCCGCGCACACCGAGGCGTGGTCGATCCTGAACCAGTACCGCGACGTGCTGGACGTGCTGGCCGGCGCTCTGCTGGAGAAGGAGACCCTGGTCCGCAAGGATCTCGAGGCGATCCTCGGGGAGGTGGGCAAGCGCCCGCGCATCACCAAATTCGACATCTTCGGTGAGCGGATCCCGAGCACCAAGCCGCCGATCAAGACTCCCGGCGAGTTGGCGGCCGAGCGCGGCGAGCCGTGGCCGCCGGTGGAGGAGCCGGTACCGGTTCCCGCCCGCCAGGCCGATCCGGCGGCGCCCGCTTTCGGTCAGCCGGTGCAGTACGGTGCTCCGCCTCACGCGCAGGCACCGCAGTACGGCACGCCCTACGGTCAGCAGCCGTCCGGGCCGCCGGAACCGAACGCGCCGCACCAGAACGGGACACCCCAGAACGGCGGAACCCAGAACGGCGGACCCCACTACGGGGCGCCGCAGTACGGGGCACCGCACGACGGACCGCGCCAGTACGGGACGCCCGGCGCCGATCAGCAGCCCGGGCAGGGGCACGGCCACGGTACTCGGCCGGATTACGGCGCTCCCCGCGACTGGTCGGCACCCGGTTGGCCGCCGGCAGATGATTCGCGCGACGGTCAGTGAAGGAGACGCGAGTTGAACGCCGGAGTCCAGTGAACGGAGAGCAGGGGGAGATGACCACCAGCAGCATCGATCACGACGGTGATCTGAACGAGCACGCCGTCGACGCGCTGGGCGTACCGGCGGCGGCCGGCGAGCGGGTCTTCGATCAGGCCCGCGCCGAGGCCGCGGTTCGGGAACTGCTGCTCGCCGTCGGCGAGGACCCGGACCGCGAGGGGCTCAAGCGGACGCCGACGCGTGTGGCGAACGCCTACCGCGAGATGTTCGCGGGCCTCTACACCGATCCCGACGAGGTGCTCGCGACGGTCTTCGACGAAGACCACGAGGAGCTGGTTCTGGTCAAGGACATCCCGATGTACTCGACGTGCGAGCATCACCTGGTCTCCTTCCACGGTGTGGCGCACGTCGGCTACATCCCGGGCGAGACCGGTCAGGTGACGGGGTTGTCGAAGCTGGCACGCGTCGTCGACCTGTACGCCAAGCGCCCTCAGGTGCAGGAACGGCTCACCAGTCAGATCGCCGACGCCCTGGTCCGCAAGCTGAACCCGCGCGGCGTCATCGTGGTGATCGAAGCGGAACATCTGTGCATGGCGATGCGCGGCATCCGCAAGCCGGGCGCCCGGACCACCACGTCGGCCGTGCGCGGCCTGTTCAAGACCAGTGCGGTCTCCCGCGGCGAAGCACTCGACCTCATAACGCGGTGAGCCCGCAGCGTCCGGTGAGTTCGGAGACCGACGAGCTCGATCGCACCCTCGTCATGGGGGTGCTGAACGTGACCGCCGATTCGTTCTCCGACGGCGGCCGCTATCTGCAGCGAGACCGGGCCGTGGCGCACGGTGTGGCTCTGCTCGAGGCGGGCGCGGACATCATCGACGTCGGTGGCGAATCGACCAGGCCGGGAGCGGTTCGCGTCGATCCGGCCACCGAGTCGGCCCGCGTCGTACCCGTGATCCGCGAGCTGGTCGCGGCCGGTGCGCGGGTGTCGGTCGACACGATGCGCGCGGCAGTCGCCGCCGATGCGCTCGAAGCCGGTGCGGCGATCATCAATGACGTCTCCGGCGGTCGCGCCGACCCGGACATGGGCGCGGTGCTGGCCGAGGCGGGCGTGCCCTGGATTCTCATGCACTGGCGCCCGGCCGACGACGCACCCGGCGACGATCGCCACTTCACGCATCGGGTGGACGAGGCCGGCGGATACCGCGATGTGGTCGCGGAGGTCTCCGGCGAATTGTTGGGCCAGGTGGACGCGGCGGTCGCGGCGGGCGTCGATCCCGATCAGATCGTCCTCGACCCCGGACTCGGTTTCGCCAAGACCGCCGATCACAACTGGGCGCTGCTGCACGCGCTGCCGACGCTGGTGGGACTCGGCTTCCCCGTCCTGATCGGCGCCTCCCGCAAACGTTTCCTCGGTTCCCTTCTCCGGCGCGACGGCGTCGACCGTCCGCCGAGCGGCCGCGAGGTGGCCACCGCGGCGATCTCGGCGCTGTCCGCCGCGGGCGGGGCGTGGGGAGTCCGGGTGCACGACGTCGCCTCCAGCCGCGACGCCATCGAAGTGGCCCTCGCCTGGCGGGGCGGCGGCCGGAGAGGCAGGGACCATGGCTGATCGCATCGAATTGCGCGGACTGCGTGTGCGCGGCAACCACGGGGTCTTCGACCATGAGCGCCGCGACGGTCAGGAGTTCGTCATCGACGTGACGCTCTGGCTCGATCTGCAGGCGGCCGCGGCCAGCGACGACCTCGCCGACACCGTCGACTACGGTGCGCTGGCGCAGTTGGCGCACGACATCGTCGCCGGCCCGCCTCGGGATCTCATCGAGACCGTCGGCGCGGAGATCGCCGACGCCGTCATGAAGGATGGGCGCATATCGGCGTGCGAGGTGACGGTGCACAAGCCGTGCGCGCCGATTCCCCTGGCCTTCGACGATGTCGCCGTCGTGACGCGCCGGTCGGTGAAGACTCGATCGGTGGCCGCCGCGAGACAGGGGACGTCGTGACCTCGCGCGCGGTTCTGTCGGCCGGATCCAACATCGGTGATCGCCACGCGCACCTGCGGAGTGTGATCGAGGTGCTCGGTGCCGATCTGCGCGGCGTGTCGGGGGTGTACCTGACTCCGCCGTGGGGCGGCGTGGAGCAGGACGATTTCGCGAACATCACCGTGGTGGCGGAGGGCGCCCGCACCCCGCGGGAGTGGCTGGAGCTGTGCCGACGGCTCGAAGAGTCCGCGCAGCGGGTGCGCGAGGTGCGCTGGGGGCCGCGCACGCTCGACGTGGACGTCGTCTCGGTGGACGTGGACGGAGAAACGGTCGTCTCCGACGACCCGGAGTTGACGCTGCCGCATCCGCGGGCGGCCGACCGCGCGTTCGTGCTCGTGCCGTGGCTGGAGGTGGAGCCGCAGGCGCGGCTGTGGACCTCCGACGGTGTGCGGGCGGTGGCCGATCTGGTCTCCGCGCTCGATCCTGCCGAGGTCGCGGGGGTTCGGCGAGCGGGAGATCTCGGATGACGCTGCCGACCCCCCTCGGACCCGATCCGTCCCACAGCGACGACGACGGCGAGCGTCACAAGCTCGGCTTCACTCGGATCCGCGATCTGGTGCTGGTCGCCGTGGTCGCCGGAGTGGCCCTCTGGATCCTCATCCACTACAACTACGGAGCCTTCCCGAGCCTGCCGTGGCCGTCGGGCATCTCGTTGTACGTGCTGGCGGCGCTCGAAGGTGTGATCGGTTTCGTCGTCCGCAAACGGGTGGCGGAGAAGGAGGTCGGCCCGGCCAAGGGGCAGTTGCATCCGATCAACGCCGCGCGTCTCGTAGCGCTGGCGAAGGCGTCGGCGATCCTCGGCGCCGTCGCCACCGGCGGTTGGACCGGAATCCTGGTATTCCTCCTGCAGAACGGGATCCTGGAAGCGGCGCGCGCCGATCGGGTCGGAGCCATCGTCGGGCTGGTCGGGGGCGTGGTTCTGGTAGCCGCGGCACTGTGGCTGGAACACTGCTGCCGAGCGCCGGACGACCCGTCCGCCGACAATGCCGAGACCACACCCGACAGTCCGCCCGCACCGGCCTGATTCTCCGACACGGGCCACCCGGTGACGGCTGTCGGCGTGTCAAGGGCGGTAAGTTTGCCTTCATGACCACTAAGGAACGATCCGAAGAGGCCGCCAAGAGACGACCGTCGTCGGCCGGACAATGGCTCATCGGTTTGTTCGTCGTGCTGGCGCTGGTCGCCAGCCTGCTGATGGTGATCGGCGACAATTTCTCCGTTCCCGCCACGTTGGCCGTGATCGCGGCGCTGTGGGCCGCGGTGATCGGCGCCGTGCTGGTGACGAAGTACCGGCGGCAGGCCGACGTCGCCGAGTCGCGCAGCCGGGACCTGCGCCTGGTCTACGAGCTTCAGTTGGAGCGCGAGATCGCGGCGCGCCGCCAGTACGAGTCGGATGTGGAGACCGCGATCCGCCAGGAGATCGCGGCCGAGTCGAACGTCGAACTGGAAGAACTCAAGGCGCAGGTGCTCGCACTGCGCGCGAGCCTCGAACAACTGCTCGGCACCCCGCTGCCCGACATGCGTGCGGCGATCGGCCTGGAGCGCCCGCGTGAACTGGGATCGGGACTCGCCGGAGCGGGCTACGCGGCGGCTTCGGCCGACGATCGCGTGGCCGCTGAGCGCGACTTCGCGACCACCGCGCCGCCGTCGGACCCGGGCAGGCATGTGCCGGAGGAGCCGCAGGACGTCGAAGAGGTCGATCCCGGCGAGCTCACCGAGATCATCCCGGTGGTCACCGACGATCCGGGCGACGCGGCCTCACCCGAGCCGCAGACCGAGACCGGACCCATCGAGCGGGTCGCCTACGGCGCCCAGGCCTACGAGCCGCCGGCAGTCCCGCCGACGGCGCCGCAGCAGCCCGCCGCACCCGAGCCGGAACCGCAGCCGCAGGGCCGCCGTGCGGCACCGTCGAGCGACGACGGTGCGCACTCGGCGGGACGTCCGGCCAGTGAACTGCTGAGCCAGCTCCGCGCGAGTTCGGCGGAGAACCGCGGTCGCGGGGGCCGACGCCGCCGCGACTGAACTTCACAGCCGGCGCCGATCCGGTGAAAGTTGTCACACCGCGTAGCCTCGACCGTCGTGGCGCGCCTATCGTTGTGGCGAACGTCTGGTACCCGAGGCTCCGAGATCACGAGCCGGGACTGGAACGAATGGAGGAACGGCGGTGAGTTCACCGATGGCCCCGGCGCGCCTGCGCGTCGGAATCATTTCGGCCGGTCGTGTCGGCACCGCACTCGGCGAAGCCCTCGCCTCCGCGGGCCACGATGTCGCCTCGCTGACCGCACGGTCTCCCCAGTCGCGCGATCGCGCTGCGCTCCGCCTGCCGCGAGCCCGCGTGCTCGATCTCCCCGGCGTCGTCGCCGGTTCACAGCTTCTGATTCTGGCGGTTCCGGACACGGAACTGCCCGGCGTCGTCGACGCCGTCGCCGCCGCCGGTCCGCGGCCGGGCACCATCGTCGCGCACACCGCGGGGGCGCACGGAGTGGCGATCCTCGAACCGCTCGCCCGCCTCGGTCTGGTCACCGTCGCGCTGCACCCCGCCATGACCTTCGTCGGCACGTCCGACGACACCGCCCGGCTGGCGTCGGCGTGTTTCGGAATCACCTCTGCCGACGAGATCGGCGACGCCATCGCCGCATCGCTGGTGCTCGAGATGGGTGGCACTCCCGTCCGCATCGCCGAGGCCGACCGAACCCTGTACCACGCCGCTCTCGCGCACGGAGCGAACAATCTGATCGCGTTGGTCACCGATGCGTTGACCGCACTCACCGCGGCCATCACCGGGCCGGCGGGGGAGCGGAGCGCCACCGCCACCGTCGACGGGCCCGACTCCGGGATCGCGCAGCGAGTGCTCGGGCCGCTGGTCCGCGCCTCGCTCGAGAACGTGCTCGAGATGGGCGGCGACGCGCTCACCGGTCCCGTGGCGCGTGACGACACCGAGGCGGTCCGTCGCCATCTCGCCGCGTTGGCGGCACTGCCCGACCGTCATCTGGTGGACGGCTACCGTGCGCTCTCGGCGCGGGCCGCCGCTCAGAGCGGCGCGAGCCGCGAACTGCACGAGCTCCTGGAGGAATACGCGTGACCGCATCCGATCTCTACGCTCCCGGCCGGACGACGGTGCATCGCGACCCGGCCGAGTTGCACCGCGTCACGAAGGCGCTGCGCGCCGCGGGCAAGCGTGTCGCGCTGGTGCCGACGATGGGGGCGCTGCACGAGGGGCACCTCCAGCTGGTGAAGACCGCGAAGCTGCGGTGCGACGTCGTCGTCGTCTCGATCTTCGTCAATCCGCTGCAGTTCGGTGCCGGCGAGGACCTCGACGCGTATCCGCGCACCTTCGACGCCGACTGCGCCCTGCTGGAACCGCTCGGAGTGGAACTCGTCTTCGCGCCCACGGCGTCGTCGATGTACCCGACCGGCCCGCGCACCACGGTGCAGCCCGGCGAGACGGGGGCGATCCTCGAGGGTGCGTCGCGACCCACGCATTTCGCCGGCATGCTCACCGTCGTCAACAAACTGCTCAACATCGTCGCACCGCACGCCGCGTACTTCGGAGAGAAGGACTACCAGCAGTTGGTGCTGATCAACCAGATGGTCAACGACCTGAACATGGACGTGGAGATCATCGGGGTGCCCACCGTGCGCGAGGCCGACGGCCTCGCTCTCTCGTCGCGCAATCGCTACCTGTCGGCAGAGGAGCGCGAACTCGCGACCGTGCTGTCGGCGGCACTGCTGGCGGGAACGCACGCGGCCGAGGGCGGCCGCGAAGCGATCCTCGCCGCGGCACACGCAGTCTTGGCCACCGCCCCGCAGATCGAGGTCGACTACCTCGAACTGCGTGGGCGGGGTCTGGAAGAACCGCCGGAGGAGGGTGACGGCCGACTTCTGGTCGCCGCCCGCGTCGGACCGGCACGACTCATCGACAACGTCGGCGTCGCCATCGGCACCGGCTTCACGCAGCGAGAAGAAGGGTAAGGACACTATGTTCCGCACCATGATGAAGTCGAAGATCCATCGCGCGACCGTCACCCAGGCCGACCTGCACTACGTCGGCTCGGTGACCATCGACGCCGATCTGCTCGACGCCGCGGACCTGATGGAGGGCGAGCAGGTGTGCATCGTCGACATCGACAACGGCAACCGGCTCGAGACCTATGTGATCGCCGGCGAGCGCGGCAGCGGTGTCATCGGGATCAACGGTGCCGCGGCGCACCTGGTCCACCCCGGTGACCTGGTGATCATCATCGCCTACGGCATCATGAACGAAGCCGAGCTCGCCGAGTACGCGCCGCACGTGGTCTTCGTCGACGCCGACAACCGCCCGGTCACCTTGGGCGACGATCCCGCCGACGTTCCGGAGGGCTCCGGGCTGAAGGACCCGCGCCGGCTCGCGACTGCCGCGGTCTGAGGTCGGCGGACCCCGTGCTCCTCACCGTCACCGTCGGGAACACGAACATCCATCTCGGGGTGTTCGCGGGTTCCGGCGACCACGCGGAACTGATCCGCGACTGGCGGATCCACACGCAGCCGCACATGACTGCCGACGAGTTCGCCTTGCAGCTGCGCGGGCTCCTCGGGCCCGACATCGAGCAGGTGACGGGCGTGGCCGGTCTGTCGACCGTGCCGTCGCTGCTGCGTGAGATGCGGGAGATGCTGCCGCGATACTTCGGGCGCGGTCCGCATGTGCTGCTCGAACCGGGGGTCCGCACCGGTGTGCCGCTGCTGGTCGACAACCCGAAGGAGGTCGGGACCGACCGCGTGGCCCACAGTCTGGCCGCGCACGAGAACTATCCGGGCGGACCGTGCATCGTGGTCGCCTTCGGCACCGCGACCGTGGTGGACGCGGTCTCGGCCAAGGGCGAGTTCCTCGGCGGGGTCATCGCCCCGGGCGTCGACCTCTCCGTCGAAGCGCTCAGCGAGCACACCGTCACCGTCCGCAAAGTAGAGCTGATGCCGCCGCGCAGCGTCATCGGGAAGAACACCGTCGAGGCGTTGCAGTCGGGCATCATCTACGGCTTCGCGGGTCAGGTCGACGGTCTGGTGGAACGCATCCGGCGCGACGTGCCGGGTTTCGACGGCCCCGACGTGACCGTTGTGGCGACCGGATTCATGGCGCCGCTGATGGTGGGCGAGTGTCGCACCATCGCCGAACATCACCCGTACCTCGCGCTCGACGGACTGCGGCGCGTCCACGAGCGCAGCCGCCGCATCGGAAGGGGGCGGGCATGACCGCTGAGACCGGCAGCCGGACCGTCGCGTACGGTCGCGACATCGAGGTCGGGCGGGTCTATCGGCTCGGGGAGTACACCCTCACCGCCGACGACCTGGTCGACTTCGCGCAGCGCTGGGATCCCCAGGGATTTCATGTGGACGAGGACATCGCCGCCTCGAGCCCCTACGGCGGCCTGATCGCCAGCGGTGTGCAGAGTTTCGCGATCATGCAGCGCCTGAGTGTCCTGGCCGTCTACGACCACTGGGCGGTGATCGCGGGCAAGGAGATCCGCGACGTCGCCTTTCTCCGGCCCGTGCGTCCCGGCGACGTGCTGACCGGGACACTCACCGTCACCGGCGTCACCTTCGACGACCGCGACCGGGCATTGGTCGAGGTCGACACCGAGCTGACGGTGGAGGGGAAGCCGGTCCTGCGCACGCACTCGGCGTCCTATCTGCACGCGCGTCCGCCGGCACCCGCCGACTGAACCCTCCGCCGCCCGGCGTACGCGCCTCAGTTTCGGGCGTCGACCGTGAGCGCGGGCTTCGCGTCGTCGGCCGGACCGTCGACCAGCTGGCCCCACATCGCGTCGACCATCGGCTGCAGGAACAGTTGTCCGACGTTGCGGACCATCATGGCCACGGTCTGTTCCGCGACGCTGCGCCGCGTCGAGGCCAGTCCGGCGTCGCGCATCTTACTCACCTCGTCGCGTGCGAGTTCGGTCAGTTGGCGCAGCAGCGTCGTAGGGCTGTTCGGGTCGAGGAGAACGCGGCGCATGTAGCCGACGACGACCGGATTGTCGTTGAGCATCGCGCGTACGGCGGCGTCTCGTGCCGCAGCCACTTCCGCCGGCGTGCCGTCGTTCGGCACGCTTGCGATCGCCGCGCGGTGGTATTCGACGATCAGTTCTTCGACGGCCCGCCGCAGACCGTCTTTGGTCTTGAAATGGTGTTGGACCAGTCCGACGGTGACTCCGGCGGCAGCGGCCACGGCTCGCATCGACACCCGCTCCTCGCCGTGCTCGGCGTACAGATCGAGTGCCGCGTTGCGGATCTTGGCCTTCGCAGTCAGGTCCGCTTCGCCCGCCCTGGGATCGCTCATCGTCTCCTCCTCGTCCGCCGCAGATTCTACGATGCCGACGCGTCGTCGTTACATCTGCAATGCGTACGGTACGAACGTATAGCAGAGGGCGGGGGAGGCAGCGCTGATCGGCCTACTCGACGGCCATGGTGGTCAGGTGCTCGTACTGAGCGCGGGCGTCGGCCGGCGTGGCGGACGGCAGAGTGACGACGATGTTCTCCACGAGGAACGTGTCGGGGTGGGTCTGGTGATAGGTGGTGGCCTCGCGCGTGGTGCTGAACTGCATCACCGTGACCTGGTCCGTTGCGGCGGCAGCCTGACAATGGGCCTCGCCGCAGGCGGTCGCGGTCGTGTCGTGGTCGTTCGAGACCTGCAGACCTCCGCGACGGTAGGTGTCGATGATGGATTGGGGCGACGCGTCGTTCAGGATCGCGGCCTCGTTGGGCGGTGGCGGCGGGGCGGCGTCGTGTTGCTCGGTGCCGCCGCTGGAGCAGCCCGCGAGCAGCGGCAATGCGCACAGCGTGAGGCATGCGTACCGCAGCCGGTTTCCGCGGGCCGGGCGGTCAGCGGCGATGTGGTTGATCGTCATGGACGGACTCCTCTGATTGGTGGTGTGGCCGTGGCATGTGGTGCAGTGCGGCGAGCCTGGCGTTGTAGGCGTCCAGAGCGGCGGCGTCGTCGTCGAGCGCGGCGGTGTTCGCGCCGATGGTCGCGCGGGCGCGGACTCCGTCGAGCCAGCCGCCGAAGCTCGACTCCCTCGTCGCCACCCATTCGCGGGCGATGACCAGGATGAGGATCATCATCAGTCCGTCTCCCGCGACCCACATGATCGCTCCGGCAGCGGTCTGGTCGGCCAGCGCGGTGGGTCCCCAGTCGGGGCGCGATCGGCTGTACGCGGGGGCGATGATGTGCGGCGACATCATCAATGTCACTCCGACGATCGCGTCGGGGACCATGCACGCGATGATCGTGGCGGCGCGCAGCGGGAAGACCAGGTGGCGGCCGACGTACTCGTTGCCGAGCAGAGGAAGCAGAAGCAGATAGCCGGTGACGAGGTAGAGGACTGTCTCGGCGTGATGGATCCACATGTGCTGGGCCATGGCCTGCTGAAATCCGGTCAGGTGGGTGGTCACGAGCACGGCCGCGTACAGCGGGACGGTCACAGCCGGCCTAGTGAGCAACTGGAACGGCGTACTGGACACCGCTGACGTGACGGCCGTCCGTGTTCTCGCCGAACTCGAGCGGATCAGCCGGATCGGTGCCGCGGCGACCAGCAGCGCCGGAATGACGGTGATCAACAGCAGATGCACGATCATGTGCGCCCAGAACAGGTTGCCCGAGTACGTGGCCAGCGGGCTGTTCAGCGCGACGATCGTTGTGGCGACCGCGGCGAACCACCACAGCAGGCAGGATCGCGGCCATGGCCGTCCGTCGCGCAGTCGGACCAGGACGCACAGAACATATGCCGCGGTCAGCACCGCGATCAGCGCTGTGGCCACGGGGGTCGCGGTCCAGACCGTCAGCACCTGGGGCCAGGCCGGGGGAGGCGCCGCCGTTCTCATGTCTGCGCCGGGGGTGGTTGTGCCGGGGGTGATGAGGCATGGAGCACGTCCTTATGCGTGAGCCACCCGGCCAGCCGGGCTCCGTCGGCCGAGATCACCGGTACGCCGATGGCGGGGGCGGCGTCCAGTACGGGCATGGCCTGGCCGAGGGGCGCGTCGGCCGTCACGGTCGGGCACGTCGTCACCATCTCGCGGACGGTGGTCGGACCGTATCCGCGAGTGAGTGCGTCCGCTATGGCCTGCGCGCTGAGGATGCCGCGGTAGACGCCGGAGTCGTCCACGACCGGTACCGCGCCGACCTCTGTCCGTTGGAGGGCCTCGGCTGCCGTTGCCAACGTGGCCGTCTCATGCAGCGTCGCCGGTGGCGAGCTCACGACGTCCGCGACCCGTACGGTCGGAGGGCGGTGACGCTGCCCTGAGACGATGTCGACCCCGCGACGGGTCAGTTTGCGCGTGTAGATCGTGTCTTTCGAGAGGAGCTTGCCGACACCTGTGGACACGGCGACGGCGGCCATGAGCGGGAGGATGATCGAGTACTCGCCGGTGAGCTCGAAGATGATGACGACCGCCGTGATCGGAGCCCGGGTGGCTCCGGCCAATGCGCCGGCCATGCCTATCAAGCCGTAGGCCCCCGGCGAGCCGGTCATCGATGGCAGCAGTCCGTGAACGGCCGCGCCCACGGCGGTGCCGCCGACGGCCCCGATGAACAGGGTGGGGGCGAACACTCCACCGGACCCGCCGATACCGATGGTCAGGCTGGTCGCCAGCATCTTCCCCACCATCAGCGCAATCAGCAATGCCACCGTGTATCGGCCGGCGATGGCGTTCTCCAGCACGGGGTATCCGACGCCGTAGAGCTGCGGAAGCACCCACAGCACGCCGCCGAGCAGGAGCCCGCCGACGGCGGGGCGGAGCCATTGGGGGCCTCTCCACGCCCAGTCGCAGACGTCTTCGATGAGGTAGAGGACTTTCGAGAAGGCGACACCGACGAGCCCGAGAACCGCGCCCGCAACGATGAACAGAAGATATTCCACGCCGCCGTGCGGAGTGAACGAAGGCAGTGTCAGAAACGGACTGTCGCCCAGAAGCGACCGGCCGACGACACTCGCGGTCACACTGGCCAGGACCACCGCGGCGAATGATTCTGCGGCGAAGTCGCGGAGGATCAGTTCCATCGCGAAGAACGGCCCGGCCAGCGGGGCGTTGAACGTCGCCGAGATCCCCGCCGATGCGCCGCATGCGACCAGCAACCGCATGCGAGGAGTGTTCAGTTTCAGCAGTTGCGCCGCCGTCGAGCCCAGTGCGGCGCCGATCTGGACGATCGGTCCCTCACGGCCCACCGACCCTCCGCCGCCGATGCACAGGGCCGACGCCAGTGACTTCACCATCGGGATCCGTGCCGGTATGTGGCCGCCGCGCTCGGCTACCGCGAACATCACTTCCGGCACCCCGTGGCCGCGCGCCTCCGGCGCCAGCCACGACACCAACGGCCCGTAGACGAGCCCGGCGATCACCGGAGTCAACACGACGAACCAGAAGCCCAACGCCGGTACACCGTTGTGCCCGACCCGGCCCTGCGCCGAGAAGTCGGTGTAACCGGTGAACAACATCGTGGCGCCGACGATGAGCCACCGGAATCCGACGGCGGCCACACCGACGGCCACTCCCACCGAGACCGCCACCGGGACGATGCCGGTGGACGACTCGCGCAGCCATGTCGGGAACGGCGTCCGGCGCGGCATGATCGCGCCGTTCGGACTTCCAGAAGTGAACGCAAGCACGATTGCAGTATGCAACAGTTGCATCGGCTAATCGATGGGTAGGGTAGTTTTCTCTTGTGACGGCAGCAGCAGGACGCCCCGCGGACGGACATTCGATCAGCGTCGACGACGTGGCCGACGCCGTATTGACCGCCTCGCGTCTTCTGGTCTCGCTATCGGCGAAATCTATTGCTCAAGTGGATGATTCGATCACCATCGCCCAGTTCCGCGTCTTGGTGCTGCTGTCGAACAGTGGCCCGATGAACCTCTCATCGCTGGCGCACAGACTTGCGGTCCAGCCGTCGACCGCCTCGCGGATGATCGACCGGCTCTCTCACGCCGGGCTGGTCGAACGGACCCCGAGCGAACAGACCCGGCGCGAACTCATCGTCACGCTGACCTCTCACGGGGCGGCGACGGTGCGGGAGGTCACCGATCGCCGACGTGCCGAGATCGAGCAGGTCATCAGCCGCCTCACCGCGGAGCAGCGGCATGAACTGGTCCGCGCACTCACGGCATTCTCCGAGGTCGGCGGCGAGCCCGCGGTGTCGCGGGCTCAAGACCTCTGGGCTTAGCGATCTCGGGGAAGGTGTTCGGGGCGCGGCCGTCTGCACCCACGACTGTCCGAACCGCTTGTCACTCGGCACACGGCCGGCGGCACTGAAGTCTCCGCCGTGTTCGGGTGATGCGGGCCCGATGGCCGGGCGTTGCTTCGTTGATTCGGGGGCGTCTTGCAGTGCCTTCTTTCCGTTCGCTGACGGCTACGCGCACACCATTGACCAATACAAATGTGATGGTTACGATACGACTGTATAGCGGCTGAAGTGAACGGTGTCTCAACTCCTGGTTCCGTTGCCGCGACGTCTTTCAGTCTCCGCAGACGCGGAGCGATCCCAGCGACAGGAGTCAGCAGTGAGTACGAATCCCGAAGCCGTCATCGTGGGTGCAGTCCGAACACCAGTCGGCCGACGCGGCGGTGCCCTGAGCGCATGGCATCCGGTCGACCTGCTCGGCGCGGCCATCGCCGAGTTGATCGACCGGACCGGTGTGGTCCCCGAGCTCATCGACGACGTGATCGCTGGTTGTGTCCTGCAGTTCGACCAGCAGACCGGCAACATCGGCAGGCATGCGGTGCTGGCGGCCGGACTGCCCGAAACGGTTCCGGCCGTGACAGTCGACCGCCAATGCGGATCCGGCCAGCAAGCGGTGAGCTTCGCCGCGCAAGCCGTGGCAGCCGGTGTTCAGGATTTGGTCATCGCTTGCGGTGTGGAGTCGATGTCGCAGGTCACGCTGCCGCCGTCGATGATTCCGGGTGCACCCCTCGGACCGCAGTACAGCCCGAGGGAGCTGGACCGATACGACGGTCGGCTGATGGCGCAGGGCCCCTCGTCTGAGCTGCTGAACACCAGGTGGGGTCTGTCTCGTTCCGACCTGGACCGGTTCTCCGCACGTAGCCACCGGCGTGCCGCCGCGGCAGCGGCCGACGGGCGCTTCCGGGCGCAGCTGGTCGCATTGAAGGCCGACCCCGCCGATCCGGCATCCACCGTCATCGATCACGACGAAGGGATCCGAGAGCAACCCGATGAGGCGAAGATGGCGTCGTTGCGCGCGGTGTTCGCCGACGAAGGCATGACTACGGCGGCGAATTCATCGCAGATCAGTGACGGTGCCGCAGCGCTGATGATCGCGAGCCGGGAGTTCGCCGAACAGCACGGACTCACGCCGCGCGCGCGGTTTCGAGCGCTCAGCGTGGCGGCCGACGATCCGGTCGTGCAGTTCACAGCGATTCTCCGGTCCTCACGCAAGGCACTGGAGCGCTCAGGGCTGGCAGTCGACGACATCGATCTCTTCGAGGTCAACGAAGCGTTCGCCGGCGTACCGCTGATGTTCCAGCGTGAGTTCGGTGTGCCCGACGACAAGCTGAACGTGAACGGTGGATCCATCGCGATCGGTCATCCGCTCGGGTCCACCGGTGCACGGATGCTGACGGATCTGCTCTGTGAGCTCGAGAGAACCGGCAAACGGATAGGACTCCAGACCGTTTGCGAAGCCACCGGCACCGCCAACACCACCATCATCGAACGGATCTGACATGACCGACATCATTCGCGGGCTGCCGTCTACGCACGGCGACAGCTACCAGCTCAACACGACCACCCTGCTGCGTCACGCGGTACGGACCTTCCCGGAGCAGGAGATCGTCTACCGTGCGCCCGACGGCGGGTGGGATCGCTACACCTATGCCGATGCCTACACCCGGATCCAGCAGGCGGCGCATGTCCTGACCGGACTCGGAGTCGGTCCTGCCGACGTGGTCGGGATTCTCGACTGGAACAGTAAGCGGCACTTCGAGCTGTACTGGGCGATTCCCGGTATCGCCGCCGTGATGCTGCAGATGAATCTCCGCCTCGCTCCCGAGGATCTCGGGTACGTCACCACTCACAGCGGGGCATCGGTGGTATTGGTGGCAGAGTCGCTGCTGCCTGTGGCACGCGAACTGGCGCCCCACGCTTCCGGGGTTCTGAAGTGGGTGGTGATGTCCGACGAACCGTCGTCAGACATCGATCCCGGACTGCCGAACGCGGTGTTCTTCGAGGACTTGATGGCACAGGCGGAGGTGAGTTTCGACTGGCCCGTCATCGACGAGACCTCCGCTTACAGTGCCTGCTACACCACGGGAACGACGGGTAGGCCGAAAGGCGTCTACTATTCGCACCGCGGCATCTACCTGCACACCATGGCGCAGGCGGCAGCACTCCGCATGGGGTCGGACGACACCGTCATGCTCATCACCCCGATGTTCCACGGACAGAGTTGGGGTCTGCCGCAGTCCGCCGTCTACGCCCAGGCCAAGGTGGTCCTGCCGGGCCGGTACGTTGCCGAAGACACCTCTGATCTGGTGGACGCCATGATCGCCGAGCAGGTGACGGTAGCCAACGGTGCTCCGGCGATCTTCGGACCGATGCTCGACTACATCAAGATGCTCGACGAGGCACCCGACCTGCATCGGGCGCGTCTGCTGTGCGGCGCCACCGAGCCTCCGCTGACGATGATGCGCGAGTTCTACGACCTGACAGGCGCGGATATCATCCACGCCTACGGCGCCACCGAGACCACACCCTTCGTCGCGGTGAACGCGGGGATGAAGCCGACTCTGACCGGGCTCACCCATGAAGAGCGATGGGATCTCAAGCGGTGCCAGGGCCTGCCGGTCAACGGCATCGATCTGCGGATCGTCGACCCCGACGGTGCGGAGCTGCCCCACGACGGAGTCGCGGAGGGCGAACTGCTGATTCGGGGTCCGTGGATCACCGAGCGTTACCACGATCTCGACGATGCGCCCGGCGAGCGATTCGTCGACGGCTTCTGGCGCAGCGGCGACGTCGCGACCATTCACCCGAACGGGTACTTGAAGGTCGTCGATCGTCTTAAAGACGTCGTGAAGAGCGGCGGCGAATGGATTTCGTCGATCGATATGGAGAACGCCCTAGTCGCGCATCCTCGCGTGGCGGAGGCAGCTGTCATCGGCGTGGCACACCCGAAGTGGCAGGAGCGCCCGGTGGTTGTTCTGGTCTCGGCGGACGGGGAGGATATCTCGCCGGCGGAGGTGCATGAGCAGCTCGCGGGAAAGTTTGCGAAGTGGCAACTGCCCGACACAGTGATCCGAGTCGACGCGCTGCCCCGCACCAGCGTCGGCAAGCTCGACAAGAAGGTGATGCGATCCCAGTACGCCGACGTCTACCGGGACGTGCAATGACCGGCGAGCGGGTGGTCCGCGAGGACAGAGACGGGATCGTGGTCCTGAGCATCAACCGTCCGGAGGCCCACAACGCACTCAACCGAGAGGTGATGGAGCAACTCGCCGCGCACATCGAAGCGTGCCGGTTCGACGAATCGGTCCGCTCGGTGATTCTGACCGGCTCCGACCGTGTGTTCTGCGCAGGTGCGGACATCGGGGCGTTCGACGCGCTTCGCGAGGAGACCCTCTTCGGGCCGCGACGAGCTTCGGGCGATGCGTTGTGGGCCGGGCTGGGTTCGTTTCAGAAGCCGTTGATCGCCGCCGTCGAGGGGGTGGCATTCGGCGGGGGATGCGAACTCGCGTTGGCGTGCGACACCGTGGTGGCGGGCGAGTCGGCCCGCTTCGCGGTCCCGGAAGTGCAGCTGGGCGTCATTCCCGGTGGCGGTGGTACCCAGCGGCTCGTCGCGGCGATCGGTAAGGCGAAAGCGATGGCAATGCTGCTGACCGGCGATTCGATGAATGCGCGAGACGCCGAGTCGGCCGGTCTCGTCGCGTCGGTCGCGCCCGCAGGGGAAGCGCTCGACGCCGCACTCCGGATGGCTCGACGGATAGCGCGGAACTCGCCGCTCGCCGTTGCGCTCGCCAAGGACTCGGCGTCGGCGGCATTGCGACCGTCCCTCTCACTGGGTCTCGAATACGAGCGGCGGAACTTCCACGTCGCGCTGAGATCCGATGACAGCCACGAGGGACAGCACGCGTTCCTCGACAAGCGCACCCCTCTCTTCAACGGAAGGTGACATACATGTCCAAGCTGTTTCCCGGCTATCGAGCCGCATGGGAGAGCGATGACCACGCTGCGCTCCGCGCGCACGCGCGCGCCTTCATCGCGAAGGAGGTGACTCCGCACGAGGAACGGTTCGCCGAACAGCATCAGGTGGACCGGGACCTGTGGACCAAGGCCGGTGCCGCAGGCCTGCTGTGCCTCGACGTCCCCGAAAGTTTCGGCGGTGCCGGCGGTGACTTCGGCCACGAGGCGGTGGTTCAGCAGGAGTTGTGCGCGGCCGGTGACTCCGCACTCGCCTTCGCGGTCCATTCGACGATCGTCGCCCACTACATCGACTCGTACGCCACCGAAGAACAGCGCAAGCGTTGGCTGCCGAAGTGCGCCGACGGCGAATCGGTCCTCGCCATCGCGATGACCGAGCCCGGCACCGGCTCTGATCTGCAGGCCGTGCGCACCATTGCGGTCCGGGACGGCGATCACTACGTCGTCAATGGGTCGAAGACGTTCATCTCCAACGCCACCCACTGCGACCTGCTGGTGATCGTGGCCAAAACCGATCCATCGCAGGGCGCGAAGGGGATCTCGCTCCTGGTGGCCGAGACCGCGAATCTCCCAGGATTCGAGCGTGGCCGGGTGTTGAAGAAGATCGGCCAGCACGGCCAGGACACTCGGGAGCTGTCGTTCACCGACATGCGGGTGCCGGCGGCCAATCTGCTCGGAGGTGTCGAAGGGCAGGGGTTCTACCAACTGATGAGCCAACTGCAGCGGGAGAGGTTGATCATCGGTGTCGGTGCCGTCGCGGCCGCAGAGGCCGCTGTGGCGGAGACCGTCGCCTACGCCAAGCAGCGCACGGCGTTCGGCAAGCCGATCCTCGACTTCCAGAACACGACCTTCGTGCTATCCGAATGCAAGGCCGACGTGCTGGCGGGCAAGACACTCGTGGACCACTGCATCGGCGAACAGATCGCCGGTCGCCTCGATCCGGCGACCGCGTCCATCGCCAAGCTGTGGGGTACCGAGAAACAGAAGGAGATCGTCGATCGCTGCCTTCAGCTCTTCGGCGGCTACGGCTACATGACGGAGTATCCGATCGCCCGCATGTATACCGACGCCCGTGTCCAGACCATCTACGGCGGAACCAGCGAGATCATGAAGGAGTTGATCGGCCGGTCGCTGTGAACTGCGGAACGTTGATCGGGTTCTCCGGCTCAGTGCAGCGGGTTCGGCAGCAAGAGCTCGCAGTTGCGGTCGTTCGGGGCGCCGAGCAGCGCGTCGTCGCGGTGGATGTCGTTGTACGACAGTTCGCGGTAGAGGCTGGCCAGCCCCGCAGGTGACAGGTCGGACGGGTCGGCGGTGTAGCGGCTGTCGGCTTCGATCAGCGGTGTGAAGATGCTGAGTGTGCCGTCGCGATTGTCGGCGACCTCGATGATCCGGGCCAGCTGCGGGTAGTCGATGTGGCTGGCGGTGTTGATCTCCCAGAAGCTGTTCTTCGGCGTGGCGCCGCGGTGGGCGATCATCTCGTTCCGGTGCGTATGGCCGTTCACCCACGCGATCACGTTGGTGTGCCGGTGGAGCTGCGCGACGAGGTGGTCGCCGCCGTACTGCTGCTCGCCGGGAGTCTCCGGGTTGGGCAGCTTCGCGGTCATCGTCTTGGATGTGTGATGGCTGAACACCATCACGAGCTTGTCGCGGTTGGCGGCGATGGTGCGGTTCATCCAGTCGAGCTGCTTCTGGCTGATCGACCCGTCGGCGATGCCGAGACTGTTCGTCGTGTTGAGTGCGAGTCCGAGGACGTTCTCGGAGATGTCGAATCGGTACCAGGACGGCCCGTCGGGATCGGCGAAACCGTGCCCGAGCGGACCCGCGCCCTTGATCGCGGGGTCGAAGTGCCTGCGGATGAATTCCCGCGGCGAGAACGGCCGTCGGCCGGCGTCGGCCGTCACCGGGATCACGGGGCCGGTGGTGCGCAGTTTCGCGAGCAGCGGACCGAGCGCCGCCGGGTCGATGCTCAGCGCCCTGCCGATGGCGGCCGCCGTGGGATCGGTGTCGGGGAGGTCGTACTTGACGTTCGAGTGGTACAGCCAGTCGACGATGTTGTTCGGCACGGTGCCGAGCAGCTGATCGTCGTGGTTGCCGAACACCGCGTACCACGGCATGTCGAGGCCTGGGCTGGAGTGCGTCTTGATCGCGGCGTGAAGCAGGCCGGGGATCTGGATGAAGCCGCGGTCCTTGTAGATGTCCCACGAGTCGAGTTCGGGACGGTAGTAGAGCGACGACCCCAGCGCCTGCAGTCCTTCGAATCGGTTCTTCGCCCCCGTGTTCGGGGTGATGGAACCGCCCGACAGGATGTGCTGGAACCAACCGAGCTCCACGATCTCGTGGTTGTCGGTGTTGTCGCCGGTGGAGACGACGCAGTCGAACGACCTTCCGGTGAACGGCCCGCGCGCCAGAGCGTTGATGCGCTTCACCAGCGCGACGGCGCCCTGTGTGCCGAGCGCCTCGTGCGGGCGGAAGGCCGGGGCCTGCACGGGATGGACGTACTCGAACCGCGCGGGGCTCTGCACGTCGGCGATGTGGATGTCGGTGAGCTGGACGAACGAGGCGAGGGCGCTCCGGGCCGTCTCGCGTCCGGGCTTGGCAGCCGCCAGCTCCTGCCGGATGAACAGCGGCCAGCCTTTGCCCGCGACCAGCTGCCGGTAGCCGCCCTTGCGAGCCCGCCCCGGAGCCGCGACCTGCGCGAGGGTGGTACCCGCGGTGTTCGCGGCGGAGGCGGGGTCGGCGTGGACGTGTCCGGCCAGGACACTGCCCGCGGCGACGGCTCCGGCGGTCGCTGCGCTCGCACGCAGGAACTGGCGGCGGGACAAGCGGTTCGACGGCATGGCAGACACTGTAATGCGGAGCACACTCGGATTATGCGTCTGCGACGAATTCGTGTCAGAAGTAGTTGACCGGGCGTTCGCCTTACGCCGTACTTCCTGACCCGAATCGGGTAACGGCGTACGGCACATGGCTTTCGGGTCGCCCGTTGTCCACAGGCGACCCGAACGTCGTCCGTGGCGACCGGGCCCGGCTCACACTCGACGGATGGGGGAATCGGGGGATCGACCACGGGTGGCGCTCACACATCTGCTGGCGAATCAGGAGGGTGTGGTCGCGCGACGGCAGGTCCTCGAGTGCGGACTGACGTCCGCGTTCGTCAGGCAACGCTTGCGGAGCCGGGACTGGGTCGCCGCATGCCCCGGTGTCTACGTGACGCACACCGGACCGCCGACTGAGCGGCAACGCCAATGGATCGCGGTGCTGTGGGCGATGCCTGCGGCACTGAGTCGCGAGTCGGCGATTCTCGCCGCCTCGTCGTCGACCGCCTCGGGTCCGATCCATGTCGTCGTGGATGCCCGACAACGGCTGTCGAGTCGGCCGGGCGTGGTGGTCCACTACAGCCGTCACCTGGCGGAGCGGGCGCTGATGCACACGCACCCGCCGCGTGTGCGGCCCGAGCACGCGGTACTCGATGTGGCCGGCCGGGCGCGAACCGACTCCTCGCGGCGCTGGCGAGCAGGCAGCGGACGAGCGGCGGGATTTCCTCGAGCGTGTGCTCTTCGACGTCCGCGACGGCACGTGCTCGGTGCTCGAACACTGCTATCTACGCGATGTGGAACGGGCCCACGGACTGCCGGCGTCGGTGCGGCAGACGCCGACCGGCGTCGGACGACGCGGGTTCCGCGACCTCGAGCGCGACCTGGACGCGATCGCCTATGGCCGCAAGCGGACCATCCGGCTCGGATGGGGGCAGACGGTCGACCGCCCCTGCCGCACCGCGGCCGGCATCGGCGCGATTCTCGCCGCGCGCGGCTGGCCGGGAACCGTGGTCCGCTGTTCCGCCGACTGTCGGCTCGAGTGAGCCTGTGCCGTATTGCGTTACCCGATTCAGGTAACGCAATACGGCATAAGCGCAGGCAGCGAATTTAACTCACGACTGCGCCGAGTCTGGTCAACGGCGCGAAGCTGTGGCAAACTCGTCGTCGTGATCAAGAGCTGTCAGGAGTGTTGTCGAGGCTGACACCGCGCTTACGCGGTCGGCCGATTTCGCCAACCCCCGCTCGTTCGATCACAGGATCACCTCTCCATGACTCTCGCATTCTCTGCACCCGTCACCACCTCGTACACCGACGCTCCGCTGTCCCTGCAGGCCGAGGAGTACCTCGCGACGCTCGCCGACGGCGCCGTGGCCGTCGACCTTCGCAGCGCCGTCGCACGATCGGCCGCCGGCGCACTCGTGGGCGCGATGGCGCTCGACGTGGACGACGCCCTCGATCTGCTCTCCCCGGGCTCGCCCGATCGCCTGCGCACGGCCACCGTCGACGCGCGGTGGGTGCTGGTGAGCGACGACGGATACGACGCCGAGATGCTGGCATGGCATCTGCAGGCGCGCGGCGTCCTCGGCGCACGGTTCGTGGTCGGCGGGCACGCCGCGCTGCGCGAGCGCGGGATCAACGGTTCCGTCGGCGCTGACGTGCTCGGACTGTTCGATACGCCGTAATGACCCGCTGATTGGTCTTGCCCCTGGTGGGCCGCTTAACCTTGGGTGCGTGAGTGACCAGGTTTCCAGCGCGCCGACCACCAAGACCGCAGCCGCCGACCAGACCCCCGAGCAGGTGCGGGTCCGTCAGGAGAAGCGTGAGCGCATCCTCGACGAGGGGCGGCAGGCGTATCCGGTCGCCGTCGCGCGCACGCACAGCCTCGCCGAGATCCGTGCGGAGTACCCGGATTTGGAAGCCGGCACCGAGACAGGGGTCGAGGTGGGCGTCGCCGGCCGCATCATCTTCCTCCGCAACAAGGGCAAGCTCTGTTTCGCGACCCTGCAGGAGGGCGACGGCACGCAGTTGCAGGCGATGGTGAGCTTCAACGGCGTCGGCGAGGAGTCGCTCGCGCGGTGGAAAGCCGACACCGACCTCGGCGACATCGTCTTCGTCCACGGCGAGGTGATCAGTTCCCGCACCGGCGAGCTGTCGATCATGGCCGACTCGTGGGAGATGGCGTCGAAGGCGCTCCGACCGCTGCCGGTGGCGCACAAGGAGATGAACGAGGAGTCGCGCGTCCGCCAGCGGTACGTCGACCTCATCGTCCGTCCCGAGGCGCGGGCCATCGCGCGCACCCGGATCGAGGTGATGGCGCAGCTCCGCAAGTTCCTGACCGACCGCGGCTTCCTCGAGGTCGAGACGCCGATGCTGCAGACGCTGCACGGCGGAGCGGCGGCACGCCCCTTCGTGACCCACTCCAACGCCTTCGACATGGATCTGTACCTGCGTATCGCGCCGGAACTGTTCCTCAAGCGCTGCGTGGTCGGCGGCATCGAACGCGTCTTCGAGGTGAACCGCAACTTCCGCAACGAGGGCGCCGATTCCACGCACTCGCCGGAGTTCGCGATGCTGGAGACCTACCAGGCCTACGGCACCTACGACGACGCCGCCGTGATGACCCGCGAACTCGTCCAGTCGGTGGCGATGGGCGCGCTCGGCACCCTGACGCCGACCATGCCCGACGGCAGCACGTACGACCTCTCCGGCGAGTGGACCTCGCTGTCGATGTACCCGTCGCTGTCGGAGGCCCTCGGCGAGGAGATCGTCCCCGCCCAGACCTCCGTCGAGGAACTGCTGGCTATCGCCGACCGGGTCGGGCTCGAGGTGCCGAAGGACAAGGGCTACGGACACGGCAAGCTGGTGGAGGAGCTCTGGGAGCACCTGGTGGGCTCTCAGCTCGACGAGCCGGTCTTCGTCCGCGACTTCCCGGTGGAGACCTCGCCGCTGGTGCGCTCGCACCGCACGGTCCCCGGCGTGGTCGAGAAGTGGGACCTGTACGTGCGCGGCTTCGAGCTGGCGACCGGCTACTCCGAACTCGTCGACCCGGTGATTCAGCGTGAACGCTTCGTCGACCAGGCGCGGCTGGCCGCGGCCGGCGACGATGAGGCCATGGTCCTCGACGAGGAGTTCCTGGCCGCGATGGAGCACGGCATGCCGCCCACTGCGGGCACCGGCATGGGCATCGACCGGCTGCTGATGGCGCTGACCGGCCTCGGAATCCGCGAGACGGTGCTGTTCCCGCTCGTCAAGCCGATTCAGTAGCGGCAGTCACCGGCCGCCGGGATCGCGTCCCGACCGGCCGGCGACCGACGCACGCGGTCAGCGCTCCATGTAGCTGATCCACGGTTCGTTGGAGACCACACCTCCGTTCGGGCCGGTGATCAGCAACCGGTCGCGGTGCACGTGGTAGGTGTAGCCGTTGTTGTAGGCGTGGAAGCCGTAGCCGTTCTGGGTGGCTCCCCACAGGTCGATGGTGTTCCCGGTGACCTTGCCCTTCCCGCTGTACTCCCAGCCGGTGGGTCCCTGAACCGGGCAGATCGCGACCTGCGACCATGCCGATTCCGCGAGCACCTTCGCCGGGCCGTTGCAGTACGGTCCGTTCGGGAAGCCGTCGGCCGCGGCCTCACCGGCGCTGACCGCTCCGGCTCCGACCGCTACGGATGCGGCGATGGCGACCGCCGCGGCGATCCGTGTCGTGCTGCGAATGGGATTTCGCATCATGACCACTCCTCTCGCAGGTGCAGCGGCAGCGGCCGGGCCGCGGTGTCGTCCTGCGTGTGTCGGTGTATGTCGACCGCTACCCGGAATGTCACGAGGGATCGGCGAACCGTTAGCCCGTCGGTCGGTCGAACGAATGACGCTTCAGTCGCGGTGAACTGCGATTTCACTCACACGGCGCAGTCAGGGGAGGAGACGGATTCGACGGGCGTTGACGACCGCTTCGAAGCGGGAGTTCGCGTCGAGCTTCACCAGCAGCGACTTCACGTGGCCCTTGACCGTGTGCAGTCCGATGCCGAGCCGCGCGGCGATCGCCGGATTGGTGAGCCCCGCGCCGAGGAGACTGAGCACGTCCTGTTCGCGGGCGGTGAGACGGACGGGCAGTTCCTCTGCGGGCGCCTCGCCCGCCAACTGCGCGGCGATCTCCAGCATCCGTGCGCGCACCGAGGCGTCGCCGATGTCGGCCGCGAGGGTCCGCAGTTCGGTGTACGAGGCCTGCACGCGGCTCCGCCACGCGGTCAGCTCACGCTCCTCGTCGTCCGTGCGGATCGCCCCGAGCACCTCGGCCACGGTGAGTTGTTGCTCGACGGCGCGGGCCTCGTCGGTGACGACGTCGAGTGTGGCGTCGAGCTGATCGTGCCGGCTCCGACGCGCCGCATACAGGACTCCGATGTGCTTGCGGCCCACGATGATCGGTGCGGCGACCATCGAATACAGCTGTTCGGCGCGGATGATCGCGTCATAGGTGTGCGTGATCAGCGGCGACTGGACGTAGTCGTGCACAGCGGTGGCCCGGCGCCTCGTCAGGACCCGTCCGCCGAGACCGTGACCGTAGTCGAGCTGGACTCCCCGGAGCGGACCGACCACGTCGCCGTCGAAGTAGCTGAGCTCGACGGCGTGCCCGTCGCCCGAGGCGGCGTCGGGCACCACGCGGCCGGCGAAGGCGAGACTGGCGCCGGTGTGCCGGCGGAGCCGCTCGAGCGGGCGCCGGAGCTGCCGAGCCAGCTCGTCGTGGGGCGCACCCCTCTTCGGAGGGTTGTCGGTGTCACGGGTCACAAGAATGATTGTCCCAAATCATGCCGTCGACACGAGTGGAGAGTCGTATGAATGCAGAGCAGCAGACCCGGGCCTGGCTCGAGGAGTACCGGGCGCCGGACGCGAGTGCGGCCCACTTGCTCTGCGACAGGCACGATCCGGAGGGTGTCGCGTTCACGCTCGTCGAGCCGGACCTGACCTTCGAGTCGATGACCTGGGCCCAGCTCGCCCACGAGTCTCGCGCGATGGCGACCGTGCTGGCCGGGCGGGGCGTGCGGCGCGGAGATCGGGTGCCGGTGCTACTCGGCAAACGTCGTGCGCTGGTGGTGACGCTGCTCGGGCTGTGGCGGCTCGGCGCAGTGCACGTGCCGCTGTTCACCGCCTTCGCGACCGGGGCCATCGAACTGCGGACCGAGGGCTCGGGCGCCCAGTTCGTGATCACGGACGCCTCGCAGCGCGACAAGGTGGATCCGATCGATGCGGTGACGGTCCTCGACGTCGACGAGCTGGTCGCCGAATCGGTCTCGGCCGAGCCGTTGGCCGAGTCGGTCGCCATCGGCGGCGACGCCACGCTGGCGCAGTTGTACACCTCCGGCACCACGGGCAAGCCCAAGGGTGTCCCGGTTCCGCTCTTCAGCCTCGCGGCGTTCCAGACGTATCTGCACTACTCGCTCGACGTGAACGCCGACGATGTGTTCTGGAACGCCGCCGATCCGGGGTGGGCGTACGGCCTCTACTACGCGCTGCTGGCGCCCATGGTGGCGGGCCGGACGAGCCTGCTGCTGAACCAGGGCTTCACCCCTGAGTCGACCGTCGCCGTCATCCGCGAGTTCGGCGTCACCAACTTCGCGGCGGCGCCGACCATCTATCGCGCGATGCGTGCGAGTGCCGACCTCGACGGGATCGTCCTGCGACGGGCGTCGTCGGCGGGGGAGCCGCTGACGCCCGACATCGTGTCGTGGGGAGTCGAGAACCTCGGCTGCGAGGTGCGCGACCACTACGGGCAGACCGAGCTCGGCATGGTGATCGGCAACCACTGGCATCCGGAACTGGCCGAGCCGCTCAAGCCGGGCTCGATGGGGCAGGCGATGCCGGGCTTCACCGGCGGCATCGCCGAAGGGCAGATCGCGCTCGACGTGCAGGCCAGCCCGCTGCTGTGGTTCTCCGGCTACGACGCGGCTCCCGAGAAGACCGCCGAACGATTCACCGCCGACGGCAAGTGGTACCTGACCGCCGACACCGGCAAGGTCGACGACGAGGGCTACTTCTCTTTCACGTCGCGCGACGACGACGTGATCCTGGCCGCCGGCTACCGGATCGGCCCCTTCGACGTCGAGAGCGTCCTCGCGGGCCATCCCGCGGTGAACGAGGTCGCGGTGGTGGGCCGGCCGGATCCGGAGGGGATCCGCGGTGAAGTGGTCGAGGCCTTCGTCGTGCTCTCGGAGGGCTACGCCGCGGGCGACGCTCTCGCGACCGAGCTCAAGAACCTGGTCCGCGACGAGTACTCCAAGCATGCGTATCCGCGGACGGTGCACTTCGTCGACGCGCTCCCCAAGACGCCGAGCGGAAAGATCCAGCGCTTCGTCCTGCGCCGTGAGGGGTGATCACTCGCCGAAGATGGAAACGTACCGGTTGACCGGTTTTGGATGTGGCACAGTTGTCATGTGCAGAATGTCTGGATTCGGACCGGTATCGCCGCGTTGTTCGGATCAGTGGTCGGAGCCATCGCGTCGGTGGGCGGCCTGATCCTGATGGACGACGGGGTCGATCGCTGTCTGCCGGCTCTGCAGGATTCGCATACCGATGCCGCGGCGCGCGGGGCATGGATCGCGTGGACGGCCTATCTCGCCGTCGTCGTGGTGGGGTCCCTGGCTGCGGTCTCGCTGTCGCAGCGCACGCGGACGTGGGTGATCGTCGGTGTGGTGACACTGATCGCGATGGGCGTCGCCGTCCTCGGGATGCACGACTTCGGCGTCTCGATGTGCGAGACGGAGTTCTCGCGCTCGCAGCGCGGCTGACCGGCCGCGCTGCGAGCGGTCAGTGCATCTCGCGCTTGAGGATCTTGCCCGCGGCGTTGCGGGGGAATGCGTCGACGATCTCGATGACGCGCGGGACCTTGAAGTTCGCGAGGTGCTCGCGAGCGAAGGCGATCACCGCCTCGGGCTCGACCGACGCTCCGGGGCGGACGGTCAGGAAGGCCTTGCCGACCTCGCCGAGGCGCTCGTCGGGGACACCGATGACGGCGGCCTCGGTGACGTCGGGGAACCGTGAGAGCAGTTGTTCAACCTCCGCGGGGTACACGTTGAAACCGCCGCAGATGTACATGTCCTTGAGGCGGTCGGTGATGGTGAGATTGCCGCGGTCGTCGAGGGTGCCGATGTCGCCGGTGTGCAGCCAGCCGTCGGCGTCGATGGTCTCCGCCGTGGCCTCGGGGTTGTCGAGGTAGCCGCGCATCACCATGAGTCCGCGGGTGAGCACCTCGCCCTGCTCCGACAGTGTCACCTCCATGCCCGAGAAGGCGCGGCCGCAGGTCTCGGCGACGGTCTGCGCGTCGTCGTCCGGGCGGCAGGTGGTGATGAATCCGCTCGTCTCGGTCTGGCCGTACGCGGTGATGACGGTGTCGACGCCGAGTTCGGACTGCAGTCGCTCCACCAGGACCACGGGAACGATGGTCGCACCGGTCACGATGAGCCGCAGGCTCGAGAGGTCGAAGTCCGCACGGGCCGGGTCGTCGAGAATCGTCTGGAAGATGGTCGGGGCGCCGGGGAACACCGTGATCCGCTCGCGTGCGACTGACTCCATGGAGGCGCTCGGCGAGTAGACGGCCAGGGGGAACATCGTGGCGCCGAACAGGATCGACGGCAGAATCCCCGCCTTGTAGCCGAAGGTGTGGAAGTACGGGTTCACCATCAGGTAGCGGTCGGTGTCGCGGAGGCCGCCGTTGTCGCCCCAGGCATGTGATCCGTGCAGCGTCTGGCGGTGCTCGGCCATCACGCCCTTCGGGGCCCCGGTGGTTCCGGAGGTGAACAGGATGTCGGAGAGGTCGTCCTCCCGCACCGCCTCGGCCCTTGCCCGGGCCTGCCGGACGAGGTCGTCGGTCGCGGACTCCAGCAGCGACTCCCACGGCACCGCGCCCGGACTCTCGGCAGCGTCGCCGAGCGGGATCGAGATAACGGTGCGACCTTCGGGGATCGACGACGACAGCACTTCGCCGAGGCGGTCGATGCCGGCGAACTCACCGGAGACGACGACGACGCTCGCGCCGGAACGGTCGATGATGTCACCGGCCTCGCTTGTGGTGTAGCGAGTGTTCAGCGGGACCAGAACGGCGCCGGCGTACTGAATTCCGAGCGCGGCGATCGGCCAGTGGTGACTGTTGGGCGCCCATACCGCGACCCGGTCGCCGTGTTCGACGCCGAGTCCGATGAGGCCCGCCGCGAACCGCCGGACGCGGTCGGCGAACTGCGGCCAGGTCAGCGAGACGCGCTCGCCCCACTGGTCGTCGACGATCGCGACGCCGTCGGGCCACTGCCTCTCGGCGCGATGCAGGGCGGCGGGAGTGGTGAGCGGATTCGGGAGCATATCCAAAACCTAGCAAATGCTTGGTAGGTTAAGCTAGCGGTCATGACGACGATCAATCTCGCCGATCGCAGCGTCGATCTGGGCGAATGGGCAGCGGCGACGCCGAACGCCGCGGAAGTCTTCGCGGCAGCGGTCCGGGACTGGCTCGAAGCCAATCTCGTCGGCGACTTCGCCGAGCTCCGCGGTCGCGGCGGACCCGGCAGCGAGCACGAGTTCTTCGCCGAGCGGCTGGAGTGGGATCGCCATCTCGCAGCGGCGGGCTGGACCTGCCTCGGCTGGCCGGTACGGCACGGCGGCCGCGGCGCGACCATCGAGCAGCGCATCATCTTCCACCAGGAGTATGCGCGAGCCAACGCTCCGGCGCGGGTGAACCACCTCGGCGAGGAACTCCTCGGCCCGACGCTCATCGAGTACGGCACACCGGACCAGCAGGCGCGCTTCCTGCCCGGCATCGTGGAGGTGACCGAACTGTGGGCGCAGGGCTACTCGGAACCGGGCGCGGGCAGCGACCTCGCCGGGGTCGCGACCACCGCGGTTCTCGACGACGCGTCCGGCGAGTGGGTGGTCAACGGCCAGAAGATCTGGACCTCGCTGGCGCATCTGTCGCAGTGGGCGTTCGTGATCGCCCGCACGGAGAAGGGCTCGACGAGGCACCGGGGACTGAGCTTTCTGCTCGTCCCGCTCGACCAGCCCGGCGTCACCATCCGGCCGATCCAGCAGATCACCGGAACCTCGGAGTTCAACGAGGTGTTCTTCGACGACGCGCGCACCAGCGCCGATCTGATCGTCGGCGAACCCGGCGACGGCTGGAAGGTCGCGATGGGGCTGCTGCAGTTCGAGCGGGGCGTCTCCACACTGGGCCAGCAGGTCGGCTTCCGGAGGGAACTCGACGACATCGTCGCCATCGCGCGGGCCAACGGGTCGATCGACGATCCCGCCGTCGCCGAACGGCTGCGCCGGGCCAAGGTCGGTCTCACCGTGATGGAGGCCAATGCGCGGCGCACGCTCGCCGGCGACATCGTGTCGGAGGCCGGCGCGGCGTCGGTGACCAAGCTGCTCTGGGGCAACTGGCATCGCGACCTCGGCGAGCTCGCGGTCGCGGTGGTCGGTGCGCCCTCGTTGATCGGTCCGCCCGCCACCACCGAGGGTCGCGCGAACGACATCACCGACCCCGAGAACGTCGAACTCGACGAGTGGCAACGACTTCTGCTCTTCACCCGCGCCGACACCATCTACGGCGGCTCGAACGAAGTGCAGCGCAACATCATCGCCGAGCGAGTGCTCGGCCTTCCCCGAGAGGCACGCGCATGAGTGACACCCGACCCGTCTCGCCGCTGGCGACCGCGCCCGAGGAGGTCGGCGGCCACGGCCTGCTGACGGGCAGAAAGGTGATCGTCACCGCGGCCGCCGGCACCGGTATCGGGTTCTCGACCGCACGTCGGGTCCTGCTCGAAGGCGCCGACGTCCTCGTCTCCGACTTCCATGAGCGCCGCCTCGGCGAGACGGTGGAGAAGCTGTCGGCCGAGTTCCCCGAGCAGCAGGTGGCCTCCTTCGTCTGCGACGTCTCAAGCACCGAACAGGTGGATGCGCTGGTCGCGGATGCCGCCGAGCAACTCGGCCGCATCGACGTCCTGGTCAACAACGCCGGCCTCGGCGGCGAGACACCCGTCGCCGACATGACCGACGAGCAGTGGGACCGCGTCCTCGACATCACGCTGAACAGCACGTTCCGCGCCACGCGCGCCGCACTGCGCTATTTCCGCGACGCGGCGCAGAACGACGCGGCGCAGTCCCGGTCGCCTCGGGGCGGGGTGATCGTGAACAACGCCTCAGTCCTCGGCTGGCGGGCGCAGCGCGGCCAGGCCCACTACGCCGCGGCCAAGGCCGGCGTGATGGCGCTGACCCGCTGTTCGGCCGTCGAGGCCGCCGACTACGGAGTCCGCGTCAATGCGGTCTCGCCCTCGATCGCCAAGCATCCCTTCCTGGCGAAGGTCACCAGCGACGATCTCCTCGATGAACTCGCCGCGCGGGAGGCCTACGGCCGCGCCGCCGAGGTCTGGGAGATCGCGTCGGTGATCGCGATGCTCGCGAGCGACTACACCACGTACATGACCGGTGAGATCGTGTCCGTCTCCAGCCAGCGTGCCTGACCCGACCCCGTGATTCTCTAGGAGCTCTCCCATGACCACTTCCGCTTACATCGTCGACGCGGTCCGCACTCCCGTCGGCAAGCGCAACGGCTCACTCGCCGCCGTCCACCCCGCCGACATGGGCGCACATGTCATCAAGGCGATCGTCGACCGCACCGGCATCGACCCCGAGGTGGTCGACGACGTGGTCTTCGGCTGTGTCGACACCATCGGTCCGCAGGCCGGCAACATCGCACGTACCGCATGGCTCGCGGCCGGACTGCCGCTGGGAGTCCCCGGCACCACCGTCGACCGCCAGTGCGGCTCGAGCCAGCAGGCCATCCACTTCGCCGCACAGGGCGTGATGAGCGGGACGCAGGACGTCGTCATCGCCGGCGGTGTGCAGAACATGAGCGCGATCCCGATCAGCCAGGCGATGATCGCCGGTCAGCCGTTCGGCTTCACCACTCCCACGGCCGAGTCGAAGGGCTGGACGCAGCGCTTCGGCGATCAGGAGATCAGTCAGTTCGTCGGAGCCGACATGATCGCCAAGAAGTGGGACATCAGCAGGCGGGAGATGGAGGAGTTCGCGCTCGCGAGCCATCAGCGCGCCAAGACGGCCATCGCCGAGGGTCGCTTCGACAACGAGTACGTGCCGCTGGGCGACTGCGTGGTCGACGAGTGCCCGCGCGAGACCTCCCTGGAGAAGATGGCCTCGCTCGACGTCCTGGCCGAGGGGTCGCAGCTCACCGCGGCCGTCGCGTCGCAGATCTGCGACGGAGCGTCGGCCACTCTCGTGGTGTCCGAGCAGGCGTTGAAGCAGTACGGTCTCACGGCCCGCGCGCGCATCCACCACATGTCGGTGCGCGGCGACGATCCGGTGATGATGCTCTCGGCGCCGATTCCGGCCACCGAGTACGCGCTGAAGAAGACCGGAATGAGCATCGACGACATCGACGTCGTCGAGATCAACGAGGCCTTCGCGCCCGTCGTGCTCTCGTGGCTCAAGGAGACCGGAGCCGATCCGGCTCGGGTGAATCCGAACGGCGGCGGGATCGCGCTGGGGCATCCGCTCGGCGCGACCGGAGCCAAACTGTTCGCCACCATGCTGAACGAGTTGGAGCGCACCGGCGGCCGATTCGGACTGCAGACCATGTGCGAGGGCGGCGGTACCGCCAATGTCACCATCATCGAGCGCCTCGGCTGAGCTGAGACGGCGCACGGTGACCACTCACCCGGCGCGACAGTCGCTGACCGGCGCCGTACCGCCCGCCCTGTGATTCGCGCCACCCGGTGGCTACACTTGGGATGACTACGAGAATTTGTCTCACAGAACGTCAGTGACTCACGAGTGGAGAGTGGAATGACCAAGCCGGCGGATGTGGCAGTGCGTGCGGGAGACAAGGTGTCGTCCGAGGCGCACACCATGGAAGAACTGGTCGACATCCAGAAGGCCGCATTCCTGCGCGACGGCATTCCGGATGCGAAGACGCGCATCGACCGGATCAATCGCCTGGGGCAGTTGCTGCTCGACCACGCCGACGAGATCACCGCCGCCCTGACCGAGGACTTCGGGTCCCGGCCCGCAGATCTCTCGATCGCGGCCGACGTGGCCGGCTGCATGATCGACCTCGCGCACCAGCGCCGCAGTGCCGAGAAGTGGATGCGCGAGACCAACGTGGCGAAGGTGGCCGGGATGGTCGGATTCACCCAGCGGCTGCGCCGCGACCCGCTGGGTGTCGTCGCGATCATGGGGCCGTGGAACTTCCCGCTGCAGCTGACGATCGTGCCCGCCGCGTCCGCGTTCGCCGCGGGCAACCGTGTCCTCATGAGGCCGTCGTCGATCACCGCGAAGACCACCGACGTCATCGCCCGGGTGGCCCCCGACTACTTCTCGATCGAGGAGCTCGCGGTCATCACCAGCAAGCACGGCGGCGGTTCGGACTTCGCGAAGCTGAAGGTCGACCACATGTTCTTCACCGGTTCGCCGGAGGTCGGTTCGTCGGTGGCGCAGGAGGCCGCGAAGAACCTCGTGCCGGTGACTCTGGAACTCGGCGGCAAGAATCCGGCGATCGTCGACCGCGGCACCGACATCACCAAGGCGGCGCACTTCCTGGCCGACGCCCGCATGATCAACGGCGGCCAGGTGTGCCTGTGTCCCGATTACGTCTTCGTACCCGAGGACAAGGTGGGCGAGTTCACCGACAAGGTGATCGCGCGGTGGACGGCGAACTTCCCGACGATCGTCGGGAACGGCGACTACACCTCCACCATCAACGAGAAGAACTACCAGCGGATCGTCGGCCTCATCGACGACGCGGTCAGCCTCGGCGCCACCAAGCGGCAGGTGGTGCCCGCCGGCGAGGAACTGCCGAACGCGCAGGAGCGCAAGATTCCGCCGACTCTGCTGACCGGAGTGAAGCCCGGAATGAAGATCGAGGACGACGAGGTCTTCGGCCCGGTCTTGACTGTCTACCCGTACCGCGAACTGTCGGAGGCGATCGACAAGATCAACTCGGCGGGTCACCCGCTGACCCTTTACTGGGCCGGGGACGACAACGCGAATCTGCGGACGGTCGCCGACAACACCCGCAGCGGTTCCATCTCCGGCAACGACTTCGGACTGCACATGCTCTCGCAGGGCCTGCCCTTCGGCGGCGTCGGACGGTCGGGCATGGGCAACTACCACGGTGAGTTCGGGTTCAACACGTTCAGTCATGCCCGCGCCGTCACCGTGTCGTCGCTGCCGATCTCCTTCGCCGAGGTCATGACTCCGCCGTTCACCAAGCGGGACGCGCGGATGACCGCGATGCAGATGAAGGTGTGGCGGTTCCTCAACCGTCGCGCGATCAAGAAGTCGAACAAGAAGCGCTGAGCCGGCGGCCGCGCGCGCAACGTGTTCGCGCGCGGCCGTATCCCGGCGACGTTCCCCAGCCAAACAAGCACTTGCTAGGGTGGGGGAAGTCGTACGAGGAGGCACGTTGGCGTCGAAGACATCCACGACCGGACCCACCCGCCGCGACGAACTGCTCGGGATCGCCGGTCAGCTCTTCGCCGAACGCGGGCTCCGCTCGACGACGGTCCGTGACATCGCCGACGCCGCAGGCATCCTGTCCGGCAGCCTGTACCACCATTTCGACTCCAAGGAGTCGATCGTCGACGAGTTGCTCCGGAGCTTCCTCGACGCGTTGTTCGCACGCTATCGGGAGATCACCGAAGCCGGGCTGTCCGCGACAGATACTATCCGTCGGCTCGTGATCGTGTCCTTCGAGGCCATCGACTCCCAGCACACCGCCGTGGCGATCTACCAGAACGAATCCCGGCAACTGATCGGGCAGGAGCGGTTCGACTACATCGCCGAACGGAATGTGGAGTTCCGCGCCCTGTGGGCGGCGGTCCTGCGGCGCGGCGTCGAGGAAGGTGACTTCCGCGAAGACCTCGACGTCGAACTCGTCTATCGGTTCATCCGCGACACGGTCTGGGTGGCGGTGCGCTGGTACCGGCCGGGGGGTGCCAAGACCGTCGAGCAGATCGCCGACCAGTACCTGTCGATCGTGCTCGACGGAATCCTTCCGCGCTGAATCGGGCGGGTCAGCGCGCTACCGACGCGGTGACGGTGAACTTCGGATTCCGCGCGATCTGCCTGGTGGGGCCGACGATCCGTTCGAGTGACCGGCGGTAGCGCAGGTGCGAGTTCCACACGCACCACAGTTCGCCACCGGACCGCAGGGCGCGGGCGGCCTCCGCGAAGAGGTGGTGGGCGATACCCGTCGAGAGAGCGGCGTCGCTGTGGAACGGCGGATTCAGCACCACGAATTCCTCGGTCCCGTCCGGGGTCGTCTCCAGACCGTCGGCCTGAACCGCGAGGACGCGGTCGGCGAGGCCGTTCGCTTCGGCCGTCGCTCGTGCGCTCGCCACCGCGGCGGCCGACCGATCGGTCGCGAGAACGGTGAGTCCGGGCCGCGACCGCGCGAGCGCGGCGCCGACCACGCCGTTGCCGCAGGCGAGGTCCACCGCGGTGGCCGCATCGGGTCGTGCGCCGTCGAGTACCGAGAGCAGGAATCGAGTGCCGACGTCCACGCGGGCTCCGGCGAACACGCCGCCGTGGGCCGCGACGGTGAGACCGAGGTCGCCGTCCCGCCGGGTCTGCGGCCACGAACGGGCTCGTTCGTCGGCGAGCCGGGCGCGCGGTCGGCGGGCGAACAGAACTCGCGACTTCTGCCGGGCGTGGCTGACGTCGACGCGATCGAAGAACTCGCCGAGCACGTCGTTCATCGCGACCGACATGTGCTTGATCCGGCCGCCGGCCACCAAGGTCACGTCCGCGTCGGCGTGGGCGGCGATCAGCGCAGCCACCTCGGCGAGCCGGTCGAGGCCGCGGGGCAGTCGTACCAGCACCACCCGGGCGTCGGCGACGGCGTCGGCGACAGAGGGCAGACTGCGGATGTCCGCACCCGCACCCATCGCCTCGGCGTTGCGCTGCAGAGCGCGTTCGCCGGTGATCAGGTCCTGATGACTGCGGACGTCGGTCGCCCCCGCGTCGACCGCGCCGAGTGCGAGGGCGCCGTAGGCGTCGTCGATCACCGCCACCGTGCCGTCCGGTGCGGCCGCGAGCAGATCGGCCGCCTCGTCCAGGATCAACCGGTCGGCGGCATCGGCTGCGACGAGACCGGGGCCTTCGACGTCGGGGGCACGTCGCAGCAGGGAGAAGTCCACGCCCGCAGGTTACCGGCCCGCGGCGGCGGATCCGGCATCGCCGGCCGTGGCCGGTAACTTCGACTCATGGCATCGGATACGTCTGACCGGACGTCCCGCCTCGACGGTGCGAGCGCTCCCGGCAGCGGCATCGGTCTGGCGATGCTGCTCAGCCTCGCCCTGCTGTCGGCCATCGCTCCGCTCGCGACGGACATGTATCTGCCCGGACTCCCGCGGGTGGCGGACGATCTTCAGGCGTCGCCGTCGTCGGTTCAGCTCACGCTCACCGCCTTCATGCTCGGGCTGGCGGCGGGGCAATTGCTGGTGGGACCGCTCTCGGACGGACTCGGACGCCGCAGGCCGCTGATCGTCGGTACCGTTCTGCTGGCCGTCGCGGGGCTCGGGTGCGCACTCGCACCGTCGATCATCGTCCTCATCGCCTGCCGCTTCCTGCAAGGAGTCACCGGCGGGATCGGTGTCGTGGTCGCTCGTGCAGTGATCGCGGACCGGACCTCGGGGGACCGCTCGGCGAAACTGTTCAGCGTGATGATGATCATCACCAGCGCGGCGCCGGTGGTCGCGCCGCTGCTCGGCGGAGCGCTGGTGGGGCCGATCGGGTGGCGCGGTGTGTTCTTCGTCCTCGCCGGCCTGGCGGCGGTGATGCTCATGGCCGTCGTCGCCTTCGTCCCCGAGACGCTGCCCGCGCCGCGCAGGCATCCGATCGAGCCGCGGGCGATCGGATGCGGCATCGGGGCGGTTCTCGGCAACCGCCGTTACCTCGGCTACACGTTGACCTTCGGCATCGGGTTCGGTGCGATGTTCGCGTACATCTCGGCCTCGCCGTTCGTGATCCAAGAGGTGATGGGATTCTCGCCCGGGATGTACTCGGTGCTGTTCGCCGTGAACGCGGTGGGCATCGGTATCGCGGGGTGGACCAACAACCGGCTTCTCGGGCGGTTCCGCCCGCACGCCCTGCTCGCCGCGGGAGTGGCCGTGCTCTCGGCTGTGGGCGTCGCGATGCTGGTCGTCGCACTGGCCGTGCCCGGCGTCCACTGGCTGCTGCTCGTGCTGATGTTCTGCCTCACCTCGAGTTTCGGTTTCACTGCGGGCAACGCGACCGCGTTGGCACTCGGCGAGGTCCGGGAGCGCGCGGGCACCGGCTCCGCGGTCCTCGGGTCCCTTCAGTTCACGGTCGGTGCGATCGTCTCGCCTCTGGTCGGTATCGGTGGGGAGGCCAGCGCGACGCCGATGGCGATCGTCGTGTTCGGCTGCACCGTTCTGGCCGCAGGGTCGTTCGCGACTACGATCCGCTGACCGCCGGGTCGCAGATCACTGCGCGGGGGTGAGCCGGCGGGCGAGCGCTGCGGTCATGGCCCGGGCTGCCGCGGAGGGGTCCGGTCGGCGGGCCAGCGAGAGCGACGTCCGCCGCGAGCGCGCCACCGGGATCGCTACCACCCCCGGATGGCCGGCGGCCATCGACGCGGTGAGCAGTCCGACGCCGCTGCCGAGTTCGGCGAGCGCCAGCACCGCGGAGGGCGAATGCGCTGCCACGGCCGGAACGATGGGCACCTGCTCGGCTGCGGCGGTCTCGGCGAGGGCCGCCCGGACACCGGTGCACTCGGGGAGCGAGAGCACGGTGACGTCGGCGAGTTCCGACAGCGGGACACGGTCGTAGTCGGCCCACGGATGACGGTTCGGAACCACGGCCGCCAACGGCTCGCGAATCAGGGTGCGAGGTCCGAGGGCGGCCGGCAGCGGTGCGGCGTGCGCCACCACCGCGACGTCGAGCCGGCCGAGTTCCAGATCGGCGATCAGCCGGTCGGAGCTGTCCTCGGTGACGGTGACCGAGACGTCGGGGTGGGCACTCCGGAAGTCGGCGAACCCACGCAGGTAGCCGGGGATGGTGCAGCCGATCACGGTGCCCAGCCGAACGTGCCCGCGGACGAGACCGGTGAGCTCGTCAGCGGTGGTCCGGACCGCCTGGACCGCCCGCGCGACTGCGCGCGCGTGGACCAGGATCTCATCGCCTTCCGCGGTCGGGACGACGGTCCGGCCGGAGCGGTCGAGAAGGCGATGCCCGAGTTCCTTCTCCAGCTTGGCGACCTGGGCGCTGACTCCCGATTGGCTGACCAGCAACTCCTCGGCGGCGGCGGTGAACGAGCCGTGGTCGGCGACCGCGACGAGATATCGCAGCTGGTGCAACTCCATAATCAGTGATTCTAGTTCGCAGAAGTACCAGCTGTTGGACGTATACCCGTATGCGGGCGGACAGTGAAGACATGACTGATACATCATCTGCCGTCCCCGCACGCACTCCGCTCCAGATCGCGGAACTCTACGTCGACTGCTGGCGGCGCAAGGACTTCTCCGACCTGCGGCCTCATCTGGCGGATGACTGCGAGTTCGTCGGAGTTCTCGGCACGGCATCCGGACCCGATGAGTTCCTGCAGGGGCTGAACGGCATGGCGGCCGGGACCGACAGCCTCGAGATCCGCAAACGGCTCGCCGACGACACCGACGTCATCACCTGGTTCGATCTCGGCATGGCCGGGGCGCCTCCGACCGCGGTCGCGAACTGGACGCATGTCGAGGCCGGCCTCATCACTCGTGTGAACGTCACCTTCGATCCCCGGGAGATCCTCGCCGTAGGCTGACCGCATGGCCGAAGTCACCGCGATCTGCGTCGTAGCAGCCCTGCATCCGGATCCAGGCAGTGTGGGGACCACGGCCATCGACAAGCGGCCGGTCAGCGGGCCGGTCCGGATCGGCGAATACGGGGCGTTCGCCGATGTGCAGGCCGATCGCAAGCATCACGGCGGCCCGGACAAGGCGCTGTACGTCTATGCGCAGGAGGACGCCGACTACTGGGCGGCCGAGCTCGGCCGGGAGATTCCGCCCGGCTTCTTCGGGGAGAACCTGCGGACGGTCGGAATCGATGTGAACGGTGCGCGGATCGGTGAGCGATGGCGTATCGGCGAGAAGGTGATCGTCGAGGTCACGTCGCCGCGGATCCCCTGTCAGACGTTCGCACGATGGATGGGCGAAGACGGCCGCGGGTGGGTGAAACGATTCGCTCAGGCCCGCCGCGTGGGGCCCTACCTGCGCGTCGTCGAGCGAGGAACGATCACCGCGGGCGATCCGATCGAGGTGCTGACCGTCCCGGACGCCCCCGCGATCCGGGATCTGTGAGCTCTTCGCGGAAATAGATCTCGCGTCGACCGATCAGTTCTGCCGGGCCGGGCTGTCTATCTCTATGACGGCCTCCGAGAGGGACGCCGCAGACTGCAAGGAGACCCCGATGCACAAGATGATCTTCGTGAACCTGCCCGTCGCCGACCTGGACGCGTCCCGGGAGTTCTTCGGGAAGATGGGATACACGTTCGACGACCGCTTCACCGATGAGAACGCCGCCGCGATGGTGCTGGGCGAGACCATCGTCGCGATGCTGCTGCGCCGCGACTTCTACCAGAGTTTCGTGCCCACCAAGCAGATCATCGACGCCACGACCACCAGCGGAGCGATCCTGTGCCTGAGCGCGGAGAGCCGTGAGGAGGTGGACGGCATCGTGAGCAAGGCCCTGGAAGCCGGTGCGACGGCCGGGGACGTGGAAGACCACGGGTTCATGTACGGAAGCTCGTTCTACGATCTCGACGGCCACGGCTGGGAGATCATGTGGATGGATCCGGCCGCGGTGGAGACCGGACCTGAGGCGTACGCCGCGCAGCAGCAGGCGCAGTGACGACCGGGACACCAGTGACCGCTCAGGAGCGGCGGAGGAGTTGACGAGGCGATGACCGACGACCGTGACTTCGAAGCGGCCACCAGTGCCCTGCGCGCCGAGCTTCTCGTGCACTGCTATCACATGCTGGGATCGGCCACCGACGCCGAAGATGTGCTGCAGGACGTGTATCTGCGTGCGTGGCAGGCCTTTCACAGCTTCGAAGGACGGTCGTCGGTCCGCACGTGGATGTATCGGATCGCGACCAACACCTGTCTCAACGCCCTGGAGAGCCGGGCGCGGAGGCCTCTGCCGAGCGGGTTGGGCACCGAGGCCTCCGATCCCCGTGAACCGGTGATCCCGAACCATGAGATCCCGTGGCTGCAGCCGCTGCCGGACGGCGCGCTGGGCGATCCCGCGTCGACGGTGACGGCGCGGGAGTCGGTGGGGCTGGCGATGGTCGCCGCCATGCAGGAGCTTCCGGCGCGTCAGCGCGCGGCGTTGATTCTGCGCGACGTGCTCGCGTTCAGTGCGGCCGAGACCGCCGAAGCACTCGACATGACAGTCGCGGCGGCCAACAGCGCGTTGTCGCGCGCACGCAGGGCGGTCGGCGAGGGCACCCGGCTAGAGGGCCGGCGCGTCGCGGAACTGTCCGACCACGAGCGGCAGGTGTGGGACGAGTTCTGCGCTGCTTTCGAGCGGCACGACATCCCCGGCGTGGTGGACGTGCTCGCCGCCGATGCGGTGTGGGAGATGCCGCCGTTCCCGGGCTGGTATCTCGGCGCCGAGAACATCGGAGTGCTCACCCTCAGCCAGTGCCCGGCCAAGGAAGCCGGCGACATCAGGATGATCAAGACGTCCTGCAACGGGTTGCCGGCGGCCGGGATGTTCATGCGCGACGGCGACGTCTGGCGTCGTTTCCAACTCGATGTCCTGACGATCGTCGACGGTCGGGTGGCGCACGTCGGTGCCTTCTTCGAGCCCGAACTGTTCTCGCTGGCGGGCCTGCCGGAGACGCTGTCGGGCGCCGCTGAGGACCGGTGAGGGTGGGGACTGGCTGAGGCAGATTGGCACATATGATCGATTCCCTAATGTGTTCTGTCATACCCCGTTGGTAGAGTTCTGGTAGGTCAAGAAAACATGGTTTGACCAGCTGAAACACTCGGGGGAGGTGGCAGTGATGAGCGGTCCGATCACCGATTCGATCGCGACTGTCGTTGCCACCGGTGCGCTGCCGGGGCGGCCCGCCGAACTACTCGCCCTGATCGATGCCGCGGCGGTCAAACTCGCCGAGACCTCCCTGTCGCCGGAGACCGAACCGGAACTGCTGGCCCACACACAGACTGCCGAACGGATTCGGCGACGCTGGGACGGCATCTCCGCGGCGCTGCTGGTGGAGGTCTCCGACCGCAACGCGCACCGCACCGCCGGCTATCTGAATCCGTACCAATACCTCTCACAGGGCTTGCGGCTGGGGACCCGGGAGGCGGGTCGGCGGTTGCGGATGGCTGAGGCGATCGGTGAGTTCTCGAACTTCCAGGGGCAGACCCTGCCTCCGCGCAAGCCGGCGACCGCTGCCGCGGTGGCGGGCGGGACTGTCGGCGCCGAACACGCGTTGGTGATCTCGGGCGTTT